>VKGY01000190.1 GCA_008080685.1 Spirochaetota bacterium | reverse complement strand
GCTTTACCAACGCGCAGGGATCGAATTGACTGGCGGCACCGGGATCCATTCCGCCGAAACGGCGATGAAGTTTTTCCTCGCCGGCGCAACGACAGCCCAAGTTTGTTCAGCGATCTACAAGCATGGCTGGAAGGTCCTCGGCACTATGGTGGAAGACCTGGGGAACCTCATGGACAGTCTTGGATTTTCTTCACTCGACGTTTTGCGCGGAAAGCTCTCCGCCCAGACCTCTGCCAACCCTGAGGAGTACATGCGCCTCCAGTATATCAAGGCGCTGACTGGCATCGCATAGGAAGGGACTCTGGATATCGATATTTTTCTTGTGATATCCCGCGAAACATGCTAAAATCGAGACGTAAGATTTTCAAATCAAGGATGGTAGGCGATGAAGTTGGACCTCAGTCTCTCAAATTTATCAAAGGCCTTTCCAGAAGACCTAAGCCAGGAACAAAAAGCCCGCGCCCAGACGCTTTTCTTGAAAAAACTGTCTGAAAAAGCGCACGAATTCTATGGCGGCAAAATGCAGACTCTCCCCAAAGCCGGACTCTATGGCTTCAATTGGTTCAATGTATGGTACACCCCCGGAGTATCAAAGATCTCCACCTCCATACGGGACGATAACGATAAATCTTTCTCTCTCTCCAACCGTGGCAATCTTGTCGCCGTGGTTTCAGACTCCACGAGGGTTCTTGGCGACGGGGATTGCACGCCTCCAGGAGGACTCGGAGTGATGGAAGGCAAGGCATTACTCATGAAGTATCTAGGCGGCGTGGATTCCATAGCCCTCTGTGTCGATTCCCGCGGTCCGGACGGCAAGCACGACCCGGATAAGATCATAGAGTTTGTAAAAATGCTCCAGCCTTCGGTCGGCGCAGTTAACCTGGAAGATATCAGCCAGCCCAATTGCTATAAAGTGCTGGATGAGCTGCGCGAAGCCTGTGACATCCCTGTATGGCATGACGACGCCCAAGGCACGGCCAGCGTCACGCTCGCTGGGCTCATCAACGCATTGTACCTCGCAGGCAAGGAAATCGGCAAAGCCAAGATAGTCCTTCTCGGCGCCGGAGCGTCCAACACCACCATCGCCCGCCTCATCTTGGCCGACGGAGGGAAGGGCGAGAACATAGTGCTCTTCGATACCAAGGGTTCGCTCCATGCGGGCAGGAAGGACATCGAGTCCGATCTTCGGCACTACAGAAAATGGGAACTCTGCAAAGCTACCAACCCCAAGCGGGTGGAATCCGAAGCCGAAGCGTTGAAAGACGCCGATGTGCTCATCGCCCTTTCCACTCCGGGACCCGATACAGTCAAGCGAGAGTGGGTAAGGTCAATGGCGCCCAAGTCGATTGTCTTCGCCTGCGCGAATCCAGTGCCTGAAATTTGGCCCTACGCCGCCAAGGAGGAAGGGGCTTTCATCATCGCAACAGGCCGAGGAGATTTCCCCAACCAGGTCAACAATTCAGTCTGCTTCCCTGGGATTTTAAAGGGCGCCTTGGCAGTCCGGGCTCGCAAGATCACTGACGGCATGGCTATCCGTTGCGCCCATTCACTTGCCGATTTCGCCAGGAAGAGAGGCATAGGCCCGGACAATATTGTAGCAACAATGGAAGAAACCGAAGTGTTCGCCCAAGAAGCAGCAGACGTTGCTATGCAGGCTATATCAGAAGGCGTGGCAAGAGTCCATGCCACGTGGCAGGAAGTCTATGACAAGGCGATGACCGATATCGCCGATTCCCGCAATGCCACGAAAAAGCTGATGGAGCTTGGATTTATCGCTGAACCTCCTATGGTAATGCTTCAGGCAGCCATGGATGAGGCTGTCGCCGCGGTGCGGTAAGCTGCCCCCAAAAATTATAGAGCATCAAGGCCTCTCCTTCCGGGGGAGGCCTTTTTTTAATCTTGAAAGCAGGAGAGTATGCAATGGAAGAAGTAATTCCTCTTGCCGATCGAACGAAACCTTAGAGCATTATCGACGCTCATTTGCAGCGGGCGAGAGACTCTAATCCATCGTGCTGGATTTTACGAGGAGGCAGAAATGCTGAAAAAAACCGTACTGGCCGCCGCCATGATCGCTGTCCTTTTCGCGGGAATCGTGGGCGCGGCAACTCCGAAGTCGAAGGACTACACCTATGTGTTTACCACCGACCCCAGGTCTTTCAACTATCTCAACGATCAGCGAGCGGTCAACACCCAGCATGTGACCAACTTTGTGGACGGACTCATCGAGCATGATCGTTACGGCATTTTACGGCCTGCCCTCGCGGAAAGCTGGACAGTAAACGATGACTTCACGGTTTGGACCTTCAATATCCGAAAAGGAGTGAAGTGGATCACCGGGGATTTGGAAACCTACGCTGAAGTGAAAGCCTACGATTGGGTTGCCGCCATGAAGTACATGCTGGACAACAAGAGCCAGCTTACGTATCTCCTTGATAGCTTTGTAAAGAATGCTGGCGCATATCTCCAGGGCAAGGTCACCGATTTCGCCCAGGTAGGAGTGAAGGCGAAGGGAGACTATGTTCTCGAATACACCATGGAAAAGCCCGTGCCGTACTTCGACACAATGCTCACCCACAACGCATACTGGCCTGTGAATGCAGAGTTCATCGCATCCAAGGGCAAGGATTTTGGCAAGGTCGACAAAAACGGGATCCTTTTCAACGGCGCCTACATCCTCTCCAACTTCACATCAAAAGCCGTCATCGAGTACGACCCCAACCCCACCTACTGGGACAAGGATAAAGTATATATTAAGCATGTGAAATTCATGTACTACGATGGTAAGGATCCCGATTCCCTTTTCAGCAATTTCGACGCCGGCATCTATGTCGCTGCACCGGTCTACACGGACAACGAGGCTCTCTTCGCCCGTGCCCAGGGGAAATACAAGGACTATATGCCTTCAATTACGACAGGAACGCCTTCGCCTCCCCGGCCGACCCCACCAAGGGGAAAACCCCCAAGAGCGAAAAGGCCCAGGCAGACACCAAACTCGCAATCTTAAACAGGAATTTCAGGAAGGCGGTGTTCTTTGGCATCGATAGGCCCACCATCCTCGCCCAGCGCAATGGCGAAGTGAACAAGCTTTCCGCTATCCGCAACACCTATACAGCCCCCGAACTGGGGATCGATAAGGCAGGCAAAGACTACGTGAAGTATGTAGAAAACGCTCTCAAAGCCCGCAATCCCAGGGATTTCGGACCTACCTTCAAGGTCGACGACGCCCAGGACCCCTACTACAACCCCACCAAGGCAAAGGTTTACATGGCTAAAGCCCAGGAAGAGCTCAAGTTAAAAGACGTGAAGTTCCCAATAGAACTCGATATCGCCACTGACAGCGCCTACACCAAGGGCATGAAAATGGATCAGTCGCTCAAGTACGGACTTGAATCCCTCTTTGGCGTCGGCGTCCTCAAGGTGAACGTGGTGGAGATGGATTCGGACAATTATGACGCGTCCACCTATTATGCAGAAACCGGGGCCCAGTCCAACTACGACATCGGCAATTCTACAGGATGGGGCCCTGACTATGGTGATCCCTACACCTTCCTCCAGACCTTTGAGCCGTTGGTAGGCGCCCTTCTCCCCCTTATTGGCATCGACCCCGTGGATGAAGGGTCGGACAAGGCCTCCGCAACCGCAGTAGGTCTCTATGACTATGGGAAGAAGGTTAAGGCGGGCAATGCCGAATACAAGGATGTGGCCAGGAGATTCAGGCTCTTCGCTGAAGCTGAGGCGCAGATTCTTGATGACGCATTAGTTCTCCCCTATATGTCCTTTGGCGGAGCCTTCTGGGTTTCCAAGGTAGTTCCCTATACCGCTCCCCGCGCAGGAATACAAATTCAAAGGTGTCGTGATTGGCGAGAACGTCGTGAGCCTCGCGGAACGAGAAAAGGCCAAGGCTGATTGGGAAAAGCAGCGCCAGGCCGAGCACAAGAAGCGCAATTTAAAGAAATAAGTCGCCAAGCGGCAGAGTAGCTGCCATCTTCGGACGTACACTGGTTCTTCGCGGACACCTATCCGCATTTGGGCAAGGTGAGCATCAAAGAAGCGGAAATGAGCTTCACCACACTTTACATCACCCATGACTTGGGAGTCGTGGCAACTGCAGCCGAAAGGGTGGGGGTGATGTACGCAGGTCAAATCGTAGAGGTCGGCGGGGTAAGAGAAATATTCCCCTGGGGCTGTCCATGTGATGCGGCGGCAAGCTGCGCTGAGATAGGCGGAATCCCAGGAGACGACGGCATGAGCGATGCGGTATTGCTGTTTGTCAAGGAATTGGAAGTAACCTCGAAAACTGGCAGGGTAAGCTTTACAGCACAGTACGGAACCTAAGGTTCGACGCCTACCAAGGCGAGCCCTTCTCCTTGGTAGGAACATCCGTATCAGGCAAGACTACCATAGGCCGAGTCTCAGGATCCCATGGTCTCACTCAGCGAACGGGCAACCGTAGATGAGATCGTTTCCGAGTGGATCTCCAACTTCAAGCTCTTCTCCAACGAAGCGGAAAGAAGGGAGAAGGTCTTCAAGGCCTTGTGCGACATCGGGCCTTTGGAAGAAGAATCGGAACGCTATCCCCATGAGTTCTCAGGCGGCCAAGGTAAGAGAATCTGCGTTCATCGTCGCGGACAAACCGATTTCCGCCCTGGGCGAATCCAACCGCGCCTAAGTGTTGAACCTCCTTAACGATCCCGAGACTGCCCGCGGGCTTCCCTATCTCTTCATCGCCCAGGCCTATGCCCACGACCATACTTCCTGGAGTGAGATCCTCCTGGGGCATTTAGTAATGGAAATCCGATTCTCCGATGAATTCTCTTAAAATCGAATCTTTGGGCACAAGTTGCGCGGGAATGGGCATGATGTAATCCAGAAAGGCCTGGAGTCGCCGTGCTTCCGCGTACTCGGTCATGTCGGGCTTTATGGCCCTCAGGAGAGGATCTGCATAGACCTTCAAGACTCCCAGTTCATAATCCAGGGCGGAATTGAGCGCCGCATCAGCAGAGTTTTGGAAAGGAAAGATGTAGGACCGTTCGCCGCGCTGATTATGGTCCCTTACAATCCTGCGCAGCAGACGGTAATCCGTGGTGCTGATGCGATTGTGGTCGTCAAGGTTGAGTTGGGTAAGCGCAGACACATAAATCTTAAATTTTTCCTCTCTGGGGATCTTTGGTGTAAGCGAATCGTTGAGGCCGTGGATACCCTCGAGGATGAGGATTTCGTGGCCTCTCAGCCGTAAGGACGATCCGGGTTTCCTGGTTCCAGACTTGAAGTCGTATACAGGCATTTGAACTTCATTGCCTTCAAAAAGCCTTAGCAGGACATGGTTGAGGTATTCTACGTCCAGGGCTCCAAGGCATTCAAAATCCGGTTTCCCCTCCGTATCCAGGGGGGTCTTTGTCCGATCCACAAAAAAATTGTCCAATTCTATAGGAATGGGCTCATAGCCTAAGACCTTGAGTTGGATGGCGAGCTTCTTTGAGGTTGTGGTTTTTCCCGAACTGGAAGGCCCTGCGATCAGCACTACCTTGACCTTGCCTTTTGAACCGCCTATTTGGTCGGCTAATTCAGCTACTTTCTTATTCTGAAGGGCTTCCGCGACCTGGATGTATTCCTTGACTCTGCCAGTGCTTCCCAGACGGTTCAGGACTCCAACCGAACCAACGCCCAGGACTCTTCCCCGTTCGCGGTATTCCTCTGAGATGCGATAGAGAAGGGGTACGTCTTCAAAAGGATCAAGGGCGAGGGGGCTGTCCTTGTGGGGGTATCGAAGCAAAAGACCTCCGTGGTAGGGAAGGAGTTCCCATGTGGACAGGATGCCTGTGGATGCGACAAGAGGGGAGACGTGGAGGTCTCGGAAACCAGCGCATTCGTTCAAAGGGATTGTTGGATTGTTGAGATTTTCTATGAGCTCCAGAGTATCCAGTTGACCGCTCTCCTTGAAATAGTTCCTAGCCGTTTCCCAGGGCCAGGGCTCGATGCGGATCGGAGAGTCTCCCGCGACAATGGCGGCCATCCGATCCGACAAGGCTTCCACCTGAGCCTCATCAAGAGGAATCTCATCGTGGTAGTAGTGGTAGAATCCAGCGCCGATCGCCATTCCCGCTATCAATCTCCGTTGGGGCATCAGTTGCCGCGAAGCTATGGCAAGAATGAAACATAGGGACCTGCGATACACCGACGCTCCGGCGCTTGAATTGGAGAGGACGGGGCTTAGATCACAGTCGTAGGATAGCTCCGTGTCCAGATCCTTGAGCTCGTTGTTGACCAAAACCGCGACCAGAGGGGCCTTGAGATCGCCTATTTCGGATAGCGCGGCGAGGGCTTTTGTTTTCTTGGGAAACAAAGATACTTTTCCTGTGTCGAATCGAACTTTGACCTGGGTCATCCTTCCTCCTTGGTGGTTATGCTTCAATCTACCACAATTCCTACGCGCGGCCAAAGCGGTTTTACATTGATGAAGGACCTTTGACCCTGATGAAAAAGATCGGTACAATCGACCTATGGCTATGAATATACCAAACAGACACGAAGTGCCCGAAGAATATCGCTGGAACTTGGCTTCTCTTTTCCCTTCCGAGGAAGCGTTTAAAAAATCCCTAGAATTATTTAAATCCTTACAGGGTAAAATCGACGGATTTAAGGCAAGTTTCGCCCAAGACCCCCAAAGGCTGCGGGAATCCCTCGCTTTTTACGCCGAATACCTCGGCTTGGACGAGAGGCTTGGGCATTATGCCCATCTTAGAATGACCGAAGACGAGGGAGAGGCGAAAAATCGCGCGCGCTTCGCCCGTTACCTTGACATATCCACGAAAGGGCAGGGGGCTTGGGCCTGGTTGAATCCCGCTATCCAGAGCATGGGGGACAATTTTTTAGAAAGGTGCATCGTTAAGGAAGAGTTTTCCAATTTCCGTGTGTTTCTTGTAAAACTGAAGAGAATGAAGCCT
>VKGY01000189.1:6062-11306 GCA_008080685.1 Spirochaetota bacterium | reverse complement strand
CTATTTTCTCGCCATGACTTAAGACCACTACCTTGTCGGCTATTGGCATAACGGCTTCCATGATGTGTTCCACCATGAGGATGGAAATCCCTTGGCCTTTGAGGTTTCTTATCACCGCCACCATTTCCTGGACTTCCGTGCTGGTAAGGCCGGCCACCGCCTCGTCCAAGAGCAGGAGTTTGGGTGATGTCGCGAGAGCCCTCGCCACTTCCAGGCGCTTTTTATTACCCTCCGTCATGTCCCCGGCGGTCTTGTCCGCCCATTCCTCCAGGAAACAGGTCTTCATGCAGGTCATGGCGACTTCCTTGGCCTTGCTGGTGTTGGATTCCTTTTGGTACGCCCCAATCATAATGTTGTCCAGCACGGTCATCTCTTTCAGCGGGCGGACAACCTGGAAGGTCCTGGCCAAGCCCTTGCGGGCGATTTTCCATGAAGGAAGCCGCGTGATCTTTTCACCTTCAAAGAGTATTTCACCAGAGAATGGTTTGAAATATCCCGCTATACAGTTGAAAATCGTCGTCTTGCCTGCCCCGTTGGGACCGATCAAGGCGACTATGGCGCCTCGCTCCACCTCGAACGATACGTCCTTGTTGGCGTAAAGTTCCCCAAACTTCATGCTCACCGAGTTTACTTCTAGAATGATATTTGAATTTTTCACAGCCATCACCGCGCCCCCTCTGGCTTCTGGCTACGTGCCGCTATTGCTTTCTTCCGCACGGCGGAGAGGATGCCCATGATGCCACCGGGCTGAAATTCCATCATAAGGATGATAATGAGGCCAAATATTATCAAGTCGACGCCCGACCCCAGCTTGGCGAGGTATGCCCTGGTGTACTCCTGCAAGGGAATGAGGACAAGTGCACCAAGAAGAGGGCCCCAGAAGGTGCCTATCCCGCCAAGGATAGCCACCAACACAAATTTCATGGACATGTCCAGGGACATCACCGTGGGAGGATCGACCCGGTAGTTATATTGGGCGAAGAATGCGCCGCATAGCGCCGCCACCGCGGCGCTCAAGGCCATGGCAGCCAGTTTCATCCTCGTCGAATTCACTCCCAGAGATTCAGCTGTCTCCTGGCCTTCCCGCACGGCGCGCAGATAGTATCCGAACCGGGCCTTTTCCAGGTATTTGATGATCGCGAAAACCAAGGCAAAGATAACTACGGCTCCATAATAGTAGCCCGTTTTGTCGCTAGCCCAGGTGAAATTTTTCCAAGAATCCTTGAGGATGGGGTAGTCGAGTCCCAAGGCTCCGCCTATCCAATCCCAGACCATGAATAGTCGATTGAAGATCTCGACAATGGCGAAGGTGGCTATGGCGAAATAATGCCCTTTGAGCTTGAAACATGGATAGGATACCAAGACCGAAACCACCGCGGCGATGATGATGCCTGCAAGGGCACCTCCCCAGGGAGCGTTGCCGCCGACGCAGACCGCATAGGCAGCGCCATAGGCCCCGATGCCGAAGAATACCGAATGGCCGAAGGAAACCTGCCCTCCATACCCTCCTATGAGGTTCCATGCCTGGGCCATCGCGGCATTCAGGAGTATGAGGATGAGAACGTGGGAAGTGAATCCTTTGCCGATCACCCCGAATGCGGGAAGGAGGGCTAGCGCGAACACTAGGGTGGGAAATCCAAGTTTGCGTATGATTTTGCTATTCATGGCTCACCACCCGAATAGGCCCTTGGGCCTGACCAATATGACTACGAGGTATATTCCGAAGACCGCCACGTACTTGTACACCGGCGCGAAATAGAAACCCGCCAGGGATTCCACCAAGCCGATGATGAGGGCCGCCAAAAGTGCGCCCGGAATGCTTCCAAAGCCGCCCAAGGCCACCACCATGAAGGCGATGAGGCCAAAGAGAGTCCCGATATCGGGATGGGTGGCCAAATACGAGGGAAGAAGCCCTCCCGCCACTCCCACGCAGGCGCCTCCAATGCCGAAAACCAGGAGGAATATTCGTTCCGTATTGACTCCCATGAGCCGCGCGGCCTCTGCATCCATGGCAGTGGCCTGGACTGCCCAGCCGAAACGGGTCCGAGTCAGGAAAAGATAGAGAGCCCCAAGGACAACGAGGGAAAAAATCCCTACCACAAACTGGGGGACTGGAATCACCACCTCTCCAAAAATGATCGACTTTCCGTCCATGACCGTATCGGAGAGGATGCGGAAATTGGGGGTGAAGCGGTTCATCGCAAAATTCTTGATCAGCATCGAAAGGCCGAAGGTTGCCAAGAGAGGCGCCATGGCCTTTCCCATTGTTCTCTTCACCACCAGCTTGTAGGAGAGCACGCTTAATATGAAGAGAAAGGCTCCCGCGGCGATCCAGGTCACCAAAGGGTCGAGCTTGAAGAGGAAACCAAGCCAGAAGGAAACATACATGGCAGCCATGAGGAACTCCCCATGGGCGAAGTTGAGGACGTCCATGACGCCCCATATGAGGGAAAGCCCCGCGGCCACAAGGCCATAGAGCAGTCCGCTCCAAATGCCGTCGAGGACGACCTGAATTAACATGGACATGGGAGCTTGACCTCGCTAAGGGATCGGATGGCGGACGCAAAGTCCGCGAGCGAAAAGTCTAGGCGCGAGCGAACGGCCGGGGGACAGCCCTTAAAGGTTACATGCCCTCCCCGGCCGCGATGCTCTCGATAATCTACTTTTACTTCGCTTACCAGTTGGGCATCGGGAAAATGGGATCCCCATCCTTAAACTCATAGGGATACACGGTGACGTAGGACCCGTTCTGGAGCTGGGAAATCACACTGGCTGCCTTGATGTTCTGGCCGTCGGGGCCGAACTGCACTTTTCCGCCCATGGACAGCGGGCTGTCGAAAGTGGTGGTTCGCAGAACCTGCGCCACTTTTTCGGTATCAAAAGGCACCCCCACTTTGGCTTTGTAGTACTTTTCCACAGGTGCAACGGCTTTCATGAAGCGGGATCCGAATTCCGGGGTATAGCCCGCAGAGCCCATGAATCCCCAGCCATCCTTGCCCATCTGCTCGGCGATCTTCGGATCCTGGTATCCGCCGCAATAATTGATGGCCATCTTGGGCTTCCATGCCGACTGCTTCATGGTGCGAATCATGAGGGAGTAATCGGCTCCAAGGACAGCGGCAAATAAGGCGTCGGGTCTGGCGGCCTTAAGCTTCTGGATTTCCGAGTTGAGATTAGTGGCGCCGGGGGTGAAGGGAACATCAGCTACGATCTTGACTCCCATCTTGGCGGAAACTACCTTGGCCTCGTCGGCGGCATGTTTTCCAAATTCTGTATTTTCATAGATAACGGCAGCGGTTTTGATCCCCGCGGCCTTTACTTTGTTGAGTTCTTCGATCCAATGGGCGAACTCGACATTTTCAATCCGATCCGTCGGGGCAAGGCGGAAGAAATACTGGAGTCCCCGTTCGGTGAGTGCTGCGGAGCTGGATGCGCCGCACATGAAAATTTTCTGGAGTCTTTCGGCGACAGCGCTGGCGGGCTTGGATGCCGAGCTGTTGTACGAACCGATGACGGCGAAAACCCCTTCCTGTTCGTAAAGGCGCTCCGCTTCAGACTTGGCCACGTCGGGCTTGCCTTGATGGTCGGCCTTGATCAGTTCGATCTTGTAGCCGTTGAGGAGCCCCGCTTTCTTGGCGATGGGCAGGTCGAGGTCGGGATAAATGCCGTTTATGATGTCTACGATGGTTTCGACCGCAGCCTGGCATCGCTGGCCGGCGGTGGCTACCGATCCGGTCAGGGGAAACAGGGTTCCAATCTTGATTACCTTGTCCTGGGCTCCTGCTCCGGCGATGAGCAGGACAATGGCGACTACGGCGAGCAACGTTCGTTTCATTCGAGCCTCCTATGTGGGTTCCGTCCCCGCTCTGGCGCCCTTCGGACGCGGCGGCGATCGGAAAGAATAGCCGAATAAATATACGGCTTTCCCCGGCATATCCAGTTTTGGAGTATAAATCAGTCTTTCGCCGCCGTCAAATATTATTTGTATAACAGTGATATCCAAGATGGATGTATTTTCGATGCCATTGCGGCCTAGGTATCCCGCCTGGCAATTTTGGTCTATACTCAAGGAAGGCACTGCCCAAGGAGGTCGGAATTGCAAACCTTCATTGCCGTTCTTATCGCTCTATCCCTGGCCGGATGCGCCACCGCCCCTGGCCTCAACCTGCCTTCCTCCCCCGAGGGCTCCGAAGTGGGTTGGCCAAAAATCTACGCCGATGAAACCTACCTGTTCGATTTTTCCTCTTCCCTTTCAGAGGCAGAAGCGGTGGGCACTATTAAGAATCTCCAGGATTCCATGGTGGAGCACAATGCCAACCTGCCTTTTTCCTTCTTGGATGTGGACGCCTTCGGCTTCAGGACCCGTTGGTCCTGGGCGGAGGGATCCATGATAAAGAGCGCGGGCTTTATCATTCCCTACGACCAAGTCTCCTCCATCTTGCTCCAGCACTACCCTGCCACGGATAAAAATTTCAAGTGGGGCGTGAATGTGTATATGAAGGGACCAAGCACGGTGTCCCTCCGAACGCCCACACGGGATGCAGCCCAGCGGTTGGGAAGAGCTATCCACGCCCTTGCCAAGGCGCGGGGAGCAGCGTTGAGCGCTCCCAATCCACGGTTCGGGGCGGCGCTCTCTCCTCTTTCGGAGGCTCAGGCCAAGGCGGCGGGGCTGGCCTTTCCAGGCGGCCTCATTGTTTCATGGATTTTCCTCGAAAGCCCCGCACAGCGGGCGGGCTTTTCACCCCAGGACATCATTCTTTCAGCCGCAGGCGCCAAGGTATCCAAGACAGAGGAGCTTTTCGCTGTCCTTGATGCCATCGCCGCGGCGGGAGGCAAGGCGGCGAAGATTGGGGGCTTAAGGCGCAGCTACCGTGTTGAGGGAGAAAAGTACATTGAAATATTCGTGCCAATTACTTTCAATCTCACCTTCAACCCCTCATCAGGAGGCGCACCATGAAGCTGCGAACCCACACATTTTTCCGATACTGTTTTTTCCTTGCGCTTCTCCTGGCTTGCCTTCCAGTAATAAGCCAGGGAGCCGATCCGTCCACGGTCAAGCCCGCATGGCAGTTTGAAAAGGACATTGAGGCGGCGAAAAACGCCCCCTTACCCCAGTTTGGCGTCTTCTACTTCGGCTACGATTATCCCATCCTCTCAGGAAATCTTGCTGCGGACCTGGCCAAGTGGGAGAGTCCCTTTAACTTCGCCATAGGATTCGAATCCATGTCGGGCCTCAAGAATTCC
>VKGY01000189.1:0-6052 GCA_008080685.1 Spirochaetota bacterium | reverse complement strand
TCCGGGGTGGAGCTTGAGATGTTCTTCACCTTCAACGATTCCGGGAGTCGCTTCCTCATGAACGACCTAGTGCTCTTCGGCTATTCCTTCGATCTTAAATTCGCCCGGCTCAACGCCGGTATCCGCGTAGGGCTTTCCATCATGGATGTTGCGGACAAAAGCAGCCCTGGCTATGGTACCTTCACCGCCCTAGGAGCCGTCCTGGGCCCAGAGGTTTCCCTCTACCTGCCCGTGGCGGGTGACATGTCCCTCTACCTCCGCGGCCGCTACGCCGCCTCGGCTTTCATAGCCCTTGACTCGGACGCCAATCCCATTGACGCCGGGCGCAACCAGCTCGCCACCTTGAGCTTCCAGGCGGGCCTGGGCTTCAAGATGTGATTAGCTTCGGATGGAGGAGATTGGACAGGAAAACAGGATCGGCAGGATCTACAGAACCAGCCTCAGCCTCCGGCCCCACAGCACTTCTTGTATTTCTTCCCAGATCCGCATGGGCAGGGATCGTTGCGGCCCACCTTGGGTTCGGCCCTGACGATTGTCTGGGTGGTTACTTTGCCGTCGTCGAAGAGCCAGCGGCCGTCCTTCTTCACAAAGCGCGCCGATTCGCGGTGGTTTTCCTTCATTCCGTCCAACACGTAGTTGGCTGTGAAATCCACCCTGCCTTCGCTGTCCTCGTCCCGGCCCTTTTCTGTGCCATGGATGGTCAGGCCAAGCCACTGGGATTTGGTACTCCAGCGTCGGGTTTCCTCCACGTCGATTCCCTCTGAGGAAACGCAGGTAGCGAGGATGTAATCTATGTTTCCCGTGGCATAGGCTGTGTAGCGGCTTCGCATGAGGGCTTCAGCGGTGGGAGCCAGGGCCTTGCCTTGGATGTAGGTTCCGCAGCATTTGTCGTATTCGCGGCCTGAGCCGCAGGGGCATGTGATCGTCATCGACAGGAACACAGGATAAAACAGGATCGACAGGGAAAGAGGAATATTGACAAGATAGTATTATGCACCAGGATCGACTCGCCTAGAGGTAGCCTTATAAAAAAAGCCCCCTCCCCGGCTTCGCCAGTCATCCGGCTGATTACCACAGGGGAAAGGGCACTCTGGATTTGCGCCACCTTCGCTTAAAGAAATTACAAGGCAGGCGCCGGACGCCCTCCGGTTCGGTTCGGGACATCAATCCCGATCGAGCTTCAGGGGCGGCGAAGAACGCGGAAGCTCAGATTATTGTTGCGATTGCCTGGACTATTGTTGTTCCGATTGGCGGAACGCAGGTTGCCTTCGCTATTGTTCCAGCTCCCGCCGCGTTTAACGCGATTGTCGCCCGAGGACGCGCCCATACACCACATCCTGCATGAAACGTCGAGAACGGGCAAGCTCCAAATGAGAGCAGATAGAAATCGTTCGGCGCGCGAATTCTTCTTCAGTGCTTGTACCTGCCTCGAACTCGTGGAGAAGCCTTCGATATCGTTTTTTGAACCTCTGCTTAGTTTTTTCTGAGGGATAGATACCCCACGGCATTATGAGAAAACCGAGAAAAGGAATCCCCGCTCTGCAGGAATCCACAATCTTAGGTTTGAGTAACAAATCAAGTCGATTGGCAGCAAAGTCAGATACATAATCGTAAATACTGTGGAGATCTTCCCTTGCATGTCTCAGACAAATGACATCATCCATGTACCTTATCCAAGGTCCCTTCCTGAGATGATCGAGTACCTCATGATCCAAAAGGAAAGGTAGTGATTCGCGAAATACTGGCTAGCCAGATTGCCGATCGGTAAACCCTTGCCCGAGAAATGATTATATGAGTCGATAATGTCGCCGAGAATGCAAAGAACCTTATCGTCCTTGATAATACGATCCAATGAGTATGATCGAAAACTCTTCATTCCTTGTGATATGCCTAAGCAGGGCGGCGGTAAATACACCATTTCGGCCACTCCCGTCATCAGCGGTTTCGCCGGCTTCCGTAGCATAGACGATTACACTTTCCGGAGGTTTAGTGCCAACAATGGCCAGTCCTCTATCCAAGTCCTTCGATGCATTGGGAAATGGATTATTCCTGCATGCATCAAGAATGATTATGTTGATATTTGCGCCACCGGCGTTCATCCTACCAATCAGCCTCTGTAGCTGGACACCTTCTATTTCCACATCTGATGCCAGACTGATATCGGCTCCGATAGGTATTAGTAATTCTGACCCTCTGCCTGAACCCCATGCCCGGAGTAATAGAACAAAGCAATTTCTGCGCCTCTTAGATCTTTTCCAAACTGCTCTATCAGCTGGTACATCGTTTTCTTGCTCGCATCAAGTCCCAAGGCAACCGAGAATCCCATCTTCTGAAGCGCTCCTGCCATGTCCGTTGCGTCATTGACCGGATTTCTGAGCGGTCCAACGGCATAAGCCGAGTTGCCAATCACCAAGGCATAACGCGGGCTCTGGGCATAGACTGCTCCCACACTTAGGGTTAAAGCCAAGACCAGCGCGATAATACCAAAGCGATTAAAAGAATGGTGCATAGCTCCTCTCCGTTTTCATAATTTTTCAATTAACCTTTACCCCCAAATTGTGGCGCAGATGGAACAGGATGACAAGAGTGCTAAGCCTTGTTGTCAACGCACAGTAGAAATGTCCCCATTCGGTATCATGTCGTCAAAGAAGAAGCGGTATCCTCTTGTCTAGGTTTCTTGTACTCCTCAACGAGGAGGGGCTTATCCTTCCAGTATATATGGACTGACCCGTCTAGCAAAACCCTGACCGTCACACGTTCTAAAGGACGCGGCCGAGGGAGCAGGTCCTTCTCGACACGATACAAGTGGTTCTCGAAGCTGATAATATGGTCTCGGCTCATGACTCGGGTCTCCTCCCAGCAGAGCACATCGCGCAGATCAGTCCTTGCCAAGAGCGGAACATGACCATCTTCCGGCTATGCCAGCAGTCTGGCAAACTGAGTATTAATAGATGGTTTCTACCATCGAACAGAACCAGTTCACCGAAGCGCTCCCGAGGCTGTCGGCGTACATGATAGCCGTGGAGTCGATGCTTGCCATGCGACAGGAAAAGTGGCGCTTTGACAGTATTCTTGGAAACCGAACCTCTTTCTTGAGTTGACAAGCCGATATTTCGGGTATAGCAATCTAAGTAGAACTAAATACTGGAGCACACCACATGACCTGCGCGAGATTTCGATCTTCTCCTTGGTATTTTGCCATCCTTCTAACCATCCTCCCGACCATCCTTTCCCTCCTTGCTTCCTGCGATCTCCTTGCCCTGATCGGCGATGTTGAAGATCCGGAAGGCGAGCAGACTCCTCCCCCTCCCGCCATAACCATGATGAGCCTGGGGTTCAGGACTTCCATGCTGATTAAGGACGACGGGATACTTTACGCTACCGGATCCAACGGCTCCGGAGAGATGGGAGCAATCGACATCCCCGCCGCTGGCGCGTTTTTCATTAACGAGGATGGCTCCCTCCACGCCTCGGGCGGCAACTCCTGGGGACAACTCGGAGCCGGATCAAGCCTACGCGTGGGATCCGCCCTCATCCCTTTGGGCGAAGGGGTGAGGTTCAAGCAAATCGCATTCACAGGCACCTCCTCATTGGCCTTAGATGAATCCGGGGAGGTATGGGTGACGGGAGACAACAACGAAGGATCGGTCAGGGCGGCGGACGGAACGGCTCCCAGAGGCGATAGATTCGCCAAACTCTCCGCTCCAGGATATCTGCAGAACGTAAAGGCCATAGCCGGTTCCTCGAACCATAGTCTCTACATCCTCCAGGACGGGAGCGTATGGGCCTGCGGCGACAATGCTTTTGGGCAGCTGGGCACTGGAGGGAGCAAGATCGGGGATGTGAAAGCCCGGCAGATGCTGTACGTGGAAAACGCCGTGGCCGTGGCCGCGGGGGCGAACCACTCCCTGATCCTCGATCCGAAGGCGATTGCCTCAAGCCAAAACACGAGCTACGCCCTCACCCTGGACGGTGAGCTCTTCGCATCCGGAGACAATACCTACGGCCAGGCCGGTACGGGAAGCGCATCCGACGTGTTCGGCTTCACCAACATCATGTCCGACGTGGAGAGCATCGCCGCTGGCACGAGGCACGCCATTTTCCTAAAAAAGGACAAGAGCCTCTGGGCTGTGGGCCACAACTACTTCGGCCAATTGGGCGATTGCACCGACGCGAACAGGTCGAAGCCGGTGAGGGTATACTACTGAAACGAAGGCTGAAGCCAATTCTGGATTGTCCAGAAATCCTCCTCATCGCCAGAGCTGCGGCAACAAGTCACTTTGAGCGCCTATCCAGAACCCAGATCAGCCTTGACAATGTTATCATTTATGATAATTATAAAAATAGGGGACTATGTGTCATTTACTGTCCGTATCAGTCGGCAAGCTGATAAGACGATTGCCAAAGCCCCAAGAGCGATACAACAAAAATTCGCTTTATTGCTTAATGACCTTGAAAGAGAAGGACCGATCCGCAAGGATTGGCCGAACTTTTCCGCCCTCGGAAACGACATATTCCATTGTCACCTGTCGTATTCCTGGGTAGCGGTATGGCGAAATGAAAAAGGCAGTGTCATTGTGGAGGTCGAATATGCCGGTAGTCGAGAGAGAGCGCCGTACTAGGAATCCGAGGAAGCTCATTTCCGTATCTGCAAGGGAAGCTTCAGAGATCCTCGCCGCCGTGAAAAAGATAGACCCTAAGGCTCACATAGTCGAGAACGACGCATACGACGATAGGTTCGTTTCGCCGCAGAATTCGAAGTGGTTCCAAGAAGTTAAAAGTTCTTGGCATCCTGGGATTACGCTCCGTATTAGGAGAGAAAATGCGGGGTACGCACAGGTCCAGCTTGCGCAAATTACAGGCCTTGCCGCCGCGAATATCTCCGCTATTGAGAACGGGCGACGAGCCATGGGGCTTATAGTCGCGAAAAAGTTTGCCGAAGCTCTAAAACGACCATTATCGGAATTTGTCGAAGAGGAGAGCGAGAAAAACAGGAAGCACACCTAGACTACAACTCGGGAAATACTAATTTGAAAATTGAAGATGCCAGATGTTCCGGGCGCCTAGTCCATCCTGTGTCTCAGGCCCTGGAAATCTTGTTTTCCTGTCAAAAAAGACGCCGGGGCAATAAAAAAACGGAGCCCCTGCCCAAAGGCCGGCTCCGTCCTTATTCACGAATTCGTTGCGGCGAAGAAGACTTGAACTTCCATGCCTCTCGGCACTAGCACCTCAAGCTAGCGTGTCTACCAATTCCACCATCGCCGCACGCGATCACGCAATGGCGATTTTATACAATAGAGCCAGCGAAAGTGTCAAGCGGGAAAGCGTCCCTCACCTATGGGCCTTGGGCGCTTTCACTATGGATTCGGCCTTGGCCAGGGCAAGATCGATATCCGGGAACACATTCCCCGCGCCTATCTCCTCGAACAATCCGTAACGCCTCATTGCCTTTTCAGGCTGCTCCCTGACCTCGTTCGGCACGTGGCGCAGGCGCAAAATGAATACCTTCGGCGTCTTCTCCACCTCACCAAGGGCATCCTGGAACATGTCGGCCACGCCGAAGAAGAAAGGCCCGTCGATCTCATAGATTTCGCAGCCCAAAGGAATCTGGGATTCCCTGTCCTGGTTGTCCGAGTCCGTCGCCGCGCCAAGCTCCTCGCCCTGCCCCATCCCCAAGGCCAGAGGCGCCACGGATGCAGTGTCCCGGGCGCGCTTAACAAAGAGGAGGACGGCCAGAAGAACGCCGACTTGGACTGCGGCAGTAAGGTCAACCACGACCATGAGAACCCCCGCTAAGGCGGCCAGGGGAATAGCCTGGACCAAGGGCCCTAAGAGAAGGGCGAAAATTAAAAGCACCAAGGCGTGGATTATGCCGGCACAGGAGAAACGGCGCCGGACTTGATATTGGTAGCCGTGCGGGCGATCGCGCCGGTGGCGGGAATGCCGCCTAATAAAACCGAAGCGATGTTGCCCAAACCCTGGGCGTTGAGTTCGGCGGAAACGGAGTGCCAGGTACCCATCATGCCATCGGCCACTACGATTCGGGCTGGAG
>VKGY01000188.1 GCA_008080685.1 Spirochaetota bacterium | reverse complement strand
TTCGAAGCCCTCACCCAAGCCAGGAAGCCTTTCTTCGCCTCCCAGGACAGCCGCAAGGCCCTCGTATCCTTTGGGATCGGCGATATCGGAGGGAAGGTAGAATATCCGCCTGGAGAAAGCCTTCCACTCCGCGTCGGAAAAGCCTCCATGGCGGGAGTATTTTCCGCAGCCTTCCCTCAGTTCGGCGCGGAAGGATTCGTGCCCCAGGTCCCGCCGGGCGAATCCCAGCATCAAAAGCCGATCGGGCAAGGTTCCTTCAACATGGAGATCAAATAGAGAAGGGAATATTTTCCGTTTCGCCAGGTCTCCCGTGGCTCCAAAGATGACAAAAAAGGCGGCTTCGGGGCGTAAGGTCCCGGCATCAAGGCTGCAGAAGGGGTACTCGGGATTTCTTATATTCATATTTTACAATATATCGGTATTTTTCTGGGGAGGGAACCAATGGAACCATTGTTCCTCCGCGCCGTTGAAGAGATGCCGCACGATCTGTGGCTCCATGCCGAAGGAGGCGCCGAAGTCCTCCTTGTCGGTGATAAAGCCCATTCCCCAGCCCGCCTCGGCATAGGCGTCCCGCATTTCCGCCAATTCCGCGTAGAGGGCTTGGGCTTGGTCTTCGTCGCCCATCCTGTTTCCGTAAGGCGGATTGGCGATGAGATAGCCGCGCTTGGCTCCCGGCCTCGAATCCTGGGCCTTGCCCAGGCTCCAGGTGATCCAATCGCCCACTCCGGCATCGTAGGCATTTTTCTTGGCTGATTCCAGAGCTTCGGCGTCGATGTCGCTGGCATGGATCTCAACGTCCACATCGCTGCGGATCTTGGCTTCGAAGCTGTCCCGGACAGCCTCCACCGCTTTGCGCGCGCCGAAGGGCATGGATTCGAAGGCGAATTTCCTCATGAGCCCGGGAGCGAAGTCCAGGGCGAAGAGGGCTGCTTCGATGGCGATGGTGCCGGAGCCGCAGAAGGGGTCGACGAGGCTGTATTTTCTGTTCCATCCCGAGAGGAAGAGCAAGGAGGCGGCGATGGTTTCCTTCAAGGGGGCGAGGACTGTCCTCTTCCTGTATCCCCGTTTGTGCAGGGGGTTGCCCGAGGTGTCGATGCCCACGGAGCAGTGGTCCTTTTCAACGTAGATCCTCGCGCCAACGGTGTTTCCCGTGGCGGGCATCGTCTTCATGGAATAGGCCTGCTGAAGCCTGCTGTAGGCGGCCTTTTGTCCCATGGCCTGAAGGCTTGTCTGGGCTGAAAGGGCCGAATCGTGGCTCCTCACCCTTTCGATGTGGATGCTCGAGTCCTTGAAGCAGCAGAGTTCCCATGCCAGGGATTCCACGCCTTCATAGTAGGCGTCGAAATCCGGGGCGGCGAAGTTGCCCAATTCCAGGAGAACTCGCTCCGCGGTTCTAAGGCCGATGTTGAGGGTTGCCAGGTCCCGGGCCAGGTTGGAGGTGTCCACGGCCACGTAGACTCGGCCCGGACTGCGGAAATCCACTTTGAATCCGAGGCGCTCGATTTCGGCGGCGCATATTTTCTCAATGCCGACCGCGCAAAGGGCGATGGCTCTGTAGTTCTTTACCATACAACTAGTATGGTGGAGCAAAAGGAATTGTACAAGGCATCGGGAGCGGTTGACCATGAGGCTCGGTTTTCCTATTCTGTCGGGCATGAGGATGTTCCAGGAGGATTTTCGCCGCGCCTTCAAGGCTTCGATTCCGGTGCTTTTAGGATACGTGACGATTGGTTTCGGATTTGGGCTTTTGGCGGTGAATTCCGGATATCCACCGTGGTTGGCTTTGTTCATGAGCGTGGTGGTGTACGCCGGGGCGGCCCAGTATATTGGCATCGGGCTTTTCGCCGCAGGGGCCACGGTTCCGGAGATTGTCCTTATCACCTTGGTGGCGAATATCCGCCACGCGGCCTATGGCTTGTCCCTGATTTCCCGCTACGCCCGGCACCCGGCCTTCCGTCCTTACCTGGTTTTTGCGCTTACCGACGAGACTTTCGCCCTTATCAGTTCCCAGGATTCGAAGGACAAGGACAGGGGGGCTTTCCTCCTTTTCGTTTCGGCCATGAACCAATTGTATTGGGTCGCCGGCACCTGCCTTGGCGCCTTCGCGGGGTCTCTCGCCACGGAGAGGATAGAGGGGCTTGATTTCGCCCTGACGGCCATGTTCATCGTGCTGGCGGTCGAGCAGGCCTTGAAGCTGCGCAAGGCCTTTCCCTTTGTCCTGGCGGCGGTTACGACCATTGGGGCTAAGGTTCTGCTGGGGGATCGCTTTGCCATCATAGCTGGTCTCGCGGCGGCGCTTTTGGCTGCCTTTTTACTGGAGCCTTTGTCAACGAAGACTGGGACGGGCCATGCTTGACTCAACCCAGGCCCTCATCGCCGCCGCTGCCATGGCGGGTACTGTGCTCTTTTGCCGAGCCCTTCCCTTTCTTTTTTTCTCCGGCAAGAAGCCGCCCAAGGCGCTTTCCTTCCTGGAAACTTCCACGCCAGCGATCGCCATGGCTGTCCTGGTGGTTGCCTCCTACGGTTCCCTTTCCTGGGGTTCAGGTCCAGAGCCGTGGTTCCAGGTGGGCGCCGGTTTTGCGGTGGCCATCCTCCATCTTTGGAAGCGGAACGCGTTGGTCAGCATCCTTGGGGGAACAGGTCTTTACATGCTGCTTCTTGCATTTCAGGGCTAATTTTACGCCTCCGCCTTGACATTCCGCGACGGTTTGCGCTAACATCTGCTCGCTGTTTGGGGGTGTAGCTCAGTTGGTAGAGCGCTTGAATGGCATTCAAGAGGTCAGGAGTTCAATTCTCCTCACCTCCACAAACGCGAAAAGCCGGATCCGCACAAGGGTCCGGCTTTTTTTATCGCTCCACGTTGGCAGATAGGACAATTGGACTGGATAACAAGATTTGCATGATCTACAGGATTTGCAAATTGGACTGGATAACAAGATTTGCATGATCTACAAGATTTAACCCTAAAACACGACTATTCCGCAGCT
>VKGY01000187.1 GCA_008080685.1 Spirochaetota bacterium | reverse complement strand
TTCCATTTCCGCTTCAACGCCGAAAGCTTTATCGCCTCCCCATCCCCATAGAGTGGATCGGCGACTATCGGGTAGCCCGAGGTTGAGAGGTGGACTCGGATCTGATGGGTCCGCCCGGTTTCAGGCAAGGCTCTAAGGACGGTGTAGCCGGAAAAGCGCTCCACCACTTCGAATCGAGTGAAGGCTTCCTTACCATGTCGTTTGTCCGCGAAGCTACGGTGCAGCTTGTCCGCATCCGCGAGGATAGGGCTGTCGCATTCCCAGGAATCCCTATCCGCCTCCCCGCGAACCAAGGCCAAATAGCTCTTTCCCACCCTGCGGGAGGCGAATTGCTCGCTCAGCAGTTTGTGGGCTTGGGCTGTCCTGGCGTAGGCGAGGAGTCCGCTTGTGTCCTTGTCGATCCTGTGCACGACCCATAATTTCCCGTAGTCGGGCTCTAGCAGGGCTTGGGCCACGGGAGCCGCGGGATCGTAGCGGTCGGGGATGGACAAGAGTCCCGGGGTTTTGTCGATTATGAGAAGAAATTCGTCCAAATGGACGATTTTTAGGGCTTTATTCACGAAAAAAGTATAGCACGTGGCGGTTTTTTTTGGAATTGGAGCAAAAAACAGAGAAAAACTCCGCTTTGATGTCTTTTCTCCCTTGCTTTGCCCCTTGCCGATTCGACGCCTTTTCACTATCTTTGTTTACGGCCGATGTGGCTATAAACAATCCAGGCGAACAAGATCCCTCGAAGCGCAAATCGGTCGAAGGGATTGTGTTCGTCGGAAAATCTAAAGATAGAGGGAGAACGAAGGTATGGCAAAGCAACTTTTGTTCAGCGAAGATGCGCGGCGCAAGCTTCTCGTCGGAGTGGAAGTCATTTCCAAAGCCGTCAAGGTTACTCTGGGTCCCAAGGGACGCAACGTTCTTCTTGACAAGAAATTTGGAGCCCCGACGGTGACCAAGGACGGCGTGTCCGTCGCCAAGGAAGTGGAACTCGAGGACCCATATGAGAACATGGGTGCCCAGCTTCTCAAGGAAGTTGCCACCAAAACCAACGACATCGCCGGCGATGGAACCACCACCGCGACGGTGCTCGCCTATTCCATCGTCAAGGAAGGTCTCAAGGCCGTCGCCGCCGGAATGGATCCCATGGGGCTCAAGCGCGGCATCGACCAGGCGGTAAGCCTCGCGGTGGACGAGATCAAGAGGAATTCTAAGGAAATCAAGGAAAAGGAAGAGATTGCCAACGTCGCCTCCGTTTCCGCCAACAACGATATCTCTATCGGCAACCAGATCGCCGACGCCATGGAGAAGGTGGGCAAGGACGGCGTTATCACTGTCGAAGAGTCCAAGACCATGGAAACCACCATCGACTTCGTGGAGGGAATGCAGTTTGATCGCGGCTATGTCTCGGCCTATTTCGCCACCAACCGCGATTCCATGACCGCTGTGTTGGAGAGCCCCTTCATCCTCATCCACGACAAGAAAATCTCCAACATGAAGGATCTCCTGCCCGTGCTCGAGAAGGTTGCCCAGCAGGGTAAGCCCCTTCTCATCATCTCCGAAGACATCGAAGGCGAAGCCCTGGCCACCCTCATCGTCAACCACCTGCGTGGCACTATCAACGTCTGCGCCGTCAAGGCTCCTGGCTTCGGTGACCGCCGAAAGGCCATGCTTGAAGATATAGCCATCCTCACGGGCGGCGAAGTGGTTTCCGAGGAACTCGGCCTCAAGCTTGAGAACACCGCCATGTCCCAACTCGGCACCGCCAAGACCGTCAAGATCGACAAAGAAAACACGACCATCATCAACGGCGCTGGGAAGCAGAAGGACATCCAGGATCGAATCGGCCAGATCAAGAAGCAGATCGAGGAAACCTCTTCCGACTACGATCGCGAGAAGCTCCAGGAACGCTTGGCCAAGCTCGCCGGCGGCGTCGCCGTCATCAATGTCGGCGCGGCCACGGAAGTGGAAATGAAGGAAAAGAAGCACCGGGTCGAAGACGCCCTCTCCGCCACCCGCGCGGCCATTGAGGAAGGCATCGTTCCCGGAGGCGGCATCGCTCTCATCCAGGCTGCGGTCGCTCTCGAGAAGGTCCCCGTCTCCAAGATGACGGACGATGAAAAAGTCGGCTTCAAGATCGTCAAGCGCGCCCTTGAGGAGCCCATCCGCCAGATCGCCGAGAACGGCGGCGTGGACGGCTCGATCATCGCCGACAAGGCCAAATCCTCCAAGAAGGGAATTGGCTTCGACGCCTACAAGGGCGAGTGGGTGGACATGGTCAAGGTGGGCATCATAGACCCCGCCAAGGTTACCCGCAGCGCCTTGCAAAACGCAGCCTCCGTAGCGTCCCTCCTCCTCACCACCGAATGCGCCATCACGGACATCCCTGAAAAAGAGAAGCCCGCGATGCCCTCAGGCGGCGGCATGGGCGGCATGGGCGGCATGGACTACTAAGCCCCATCGCCGCGCCCGTTGCTCGGCCATTTGCTAAAAAGAGGCGCCCCCGGGGCGCCTCTTTTCATTTCCCCTCCGCCTTCCCCCTGGCCTTGCCCAGAAGGCTAAAGCATGAAGAAAATGCCGCAGGCCACGGCAGCAGAGGCATCGTCCAGGAAGGCCAGAAAAGACCGTGCCCAGAGCCCAAAAGTCTCGGTTATGGAATAATCGACGGAAATCTCGACTATAACGCTGGTTTTAACCGCTCCCGTAAGGCCAAACCAATCCTGGGCCGCATTGGAAGTATCGTAGGCCGAGTCTATCGTTCTTGATCCTTTGCGGAGCAGGGAAGCGGAGGCCTCGGCCTTCGCCTCTCTGGTTTCCCAGATGAGGGCAAGGGTGGTCAAGGCCGTGTCAGGCCCCCAGGGAAAGCCGAGGGCGAAGGCATTGGCTTCATTGAGGTAAAAGGGGAAGGCGCTTACCAGCCTATGGTCGGACAGGGTCCATTTTCCATACTCGGTTTCGCGGCCATAGAGATAGGCTGTGGTCCTGTAATGTTCCAAGCGGGCGGTCAATCCGCCAGACCTGCGGACCGCGGGCCTGTCGTAATACCTTCGGTAATCCAGGGTATCGATATCCGCATCCCCCGCGGCGGGAGTGATCGTAGTCCATGCGAAGGCGGGTTGGGTTTGGAATAGTATGCGCGCCTCCGCCCCAAGGCTTGGGGGGAAGAAAATCCCGCAATGCCAAAGAAGGAGAAGGAGTATCAAAGGACTCCTTCCCCTTTTGCCCATCTCCCGCGCTTTCATCGACCCAGGAGGGGATCGAGCCAACCCAGGAAATAAGAAGCCACCAAGGCTCCCACCACCAGGAGGATCGCCAAATAGAGTCCCCAGGGTTTTTTCTTCTCCGCAAAGGGATCAGCCAACTGCCGGATCGAACCCAAGGGAAGAGTTGCCAGGAAGCTTAGGGTTGCCC
Source organism: Spirochaetota bacterium (assembly GCA_008080685.1). Lineage (GTDB taxonomy): Bacteria > Spirochaetota > Spirochaetia > Treponematales > Rectinemataceae > VKGY01. The sequence goes on along the minus strand of VKGY01000187.1, from coordinate 3,074 downwards.
CAAAGGGAACGTTGATCTTGAGCTTTCCGTTGACCGCCCAGCCTTCGGCGTTGAGCAGGGGACCAAGGTTCCTCTTCCTCAATTTCATATAGGCAAGGATCATGGAAGGCCCGGATATCAATAGCAGGACCCCCAGAAGCCCCAGAGGCATCCACATGCCGAGTCCGAAAAATATCCCCAGGATTCCCGTGACCATGGCGCCGATGCTTCCCAAGGCGACGCCTATGGCGGCCACGGTTCCCACGTCCATTTTTTTTGCCATGGGGGAGGCTTCCTGTTTTAGGGGAGCCTTGTCGAGCTGGGCGGTGGCCGATGCCGCGGATTTCATTTTGTCTATGGAGGCGGCTTCCGCGTTGGCGGCTCGTTTCATCGCCATTTCCTCCAGGGTTTTCGCGAACCATTTATAGGGGCTGAAGAAGGCTTCGCGAATGCTTATGGGCTGCACTACCACTTTGGTGATGGTCGCATCCCAATCCCTGCCCTGGCTGTCGTAGAAGACGCCGTTTCTTCCCACAAATCCATCCCTTCGCGAAAGATTGCAGTAGACCAAGTACATGGAGGAAAGAGCCGCCATGGAACCGTGGGCTGCAGGGTTGTGCACATCCAAGCAGAGGCTCATCTCACGGCCGTCCAGATACAGATGCCCAGAGCGGAAGAGCCCTTTTTTCTGCAAATAGAAATCATCGAAATTGACAAAGTTCTTGAGAATTCTCAAAAAATCGCGCTTCACCAAGGCGATCGAGCGGAGTTCCCCCAAAGCTTTGGCATGGGGGGCCATGGCTTCGTCCGCAACCAAAAACGAACGCAAAACATCGAGCGTTGAATCCTGTAAAATCACATCCAGGACCTCAGGGCTTGGAAGCGCCTTGCCAGCCAGCGGCTGGGCATCAGCCCAGGCCCCATAGCTGTCGAAGGCTGCCTTAAGTTTCTCCCAGGAACCTAGATCGATGCACGTTTCGCAGCCTTCGACCTCTTTTATAAGACTGAAGAATGCCCTTAATTTTTGGGCATGGTTCGGATGGAAGGCCCCATCCACGCAGAGCCGCATCGCTCCGTCGGGCATGGCTATGGGAAGTAGGGCAAGGTCTGGATCTTCCCTGCTTAAGTTTTTAGAAAGGACGGAAGACACAAGGCCGAGCAGTTCGGAAACCGCGCCGGGTGAGTCCGCCATGGCGAGTACCTGGGATCGCCTGAAATAGTCATCTATCAGAGGCTTGAGATCCCCATAGAGGCAGTAGGCTTGGTCCCAATCCTCCTTTGACATCGGAAGGCTTCGTCGGGATTCGGCTGAAGCCAGCCATTCGGTCCTTGCTTTCGCCGCGGCTATGAAAGCCTCGGCATCCTGAAGCCGTACCCCTGGGACTCCGCTGGCATCCAAGGAGGAAAAGCCCGCTCCCACGCAGGCTTCGATAAGGGCTTTCGCACCTTCAGAGGATATGTCGCCTTCCGCGGAGGCGGGCACGACAACCCCGTCTCCGTTGAAACGCAGGGAAGAAAACTCGGCGATAGCCTTATCGATGTCGGGAAGATCGATATAGGAATTATTGGCCGAATAATCCGCTCCAAGAATTTTTGACACCTCCTCGAAGCCTTCGTAGAGGCTGGTGTCCGCCAGAGAATCTTTTGATAGCCGGGATGTTCCCTCGAGAAGAAGATCCAAGGTTTTCAACGTTCCGGAAAGATACTCAACCGCCCCCAGGATATCGGGAACCCTTACCTTTCCATCCTTATCACTGTCCAAATGCGCAAGGCATTCGCCCAACTCCGGCTGTGAACTCGGCATGGCGAGCACCGCCCAGAGCTTCTGGTCCAAATCTTTTAGCCTAGCAATGTCATCTCCATTTCTTATAACTACTTGATCGACACCGCCTATCCTCGAGAAAGTCCACTTTCTCTCGCCTTTCCCCATTGCTGCTCCCCTTTATCTATTTTGTTGGTATTGATATCAATATACAAAGACAGTATCGCTTCAATCTCCCGAATCCGCAAGGCGGATTGGTCTTGTGGATTGGAATTGCCATTTGACTGAATCCCGGGCTCGTGGATATATTCAAGGCAATACCGAAAGCGGACCCACATACCGTTCATATCGACAAGGAGTACCTCATGAGCACAGAGTTGACCCTCACCGCAGAGAATTTTCCAACCGAAGTTTTGCAATCAACCGAGCCCGTTCTGGTGGATTTTTGGGCCGAATGGTGCATGCCCTGCAGGATGATCGCTCCCGCAGTGGCCCAGGTGGCGGAAACCTATAAGGGGAAACTCAAGGTTGGAAAGGTCAACGTGGACGATGAGGGCGAGATTGCATCCCAATACGGTATTATCTCCATCCCAACTCTCATGGTATTCAAGGACGGAAATGTGGTGAAGCAAAAGGTGGGAGCCCTCCCGAAACATGAGATTGAAAACCTGGTGAAAGATCTTATCTAACACCTTCCTATTTTCCTTTGGGCTTTGTGCCGGTCTTTCCGCGCCCTTGGGAAGCCCTTTGGATGCTTAAAGTCGGCGAACCGGGGCTTTGCTCTCCCGGCTCGCCGACTTCCCAACCATCCTTACCAAAGCCGGGACCCCATTTTCGGACAATTGATCTTGAGGTGCTAGGTCATAAAAAGCCCTCTTCCCAGAGAGGGGTTTGAGAAATATCCCAAACTCCGGAGACGCGCAGAAGCGCAAGAGCGGCTTTGAGCTTTGCAGAATCCACCTCTCCGGTCTTGCCCAAGGCTACATAAAAAAACCCATCTTCCGCAGGCGCCCCCTCCCTGGGACTTACCAAGATTATACCCGTTTCGTCCGCCAAGCCTCCCGCTAGGGTCCAGAAATCCCTGGCCATAGGATTGGAATCGATGCCGCCGGAAAGTGCCATATCGACACCCTCCTCATCTTTCTCCGAAGAAATTCCTTCCGGGGCGCAATGCACTACAAGATACTCGCCTTTTTTAACCTCGCAAGGAGGGAAAATGTACTTCATTTCCTTAACCGAACTGGCCCATCTTAGGCAGACTCCACCCAGGTTTCCGTCTTCTTGCGCGAGAAGCTCTATAAAATCCCGGTGGTTGTTGCTTACGGAAGTATTC
>VKGY01000186.1 GCA_008080685.1 Spirochaetota bacterium | reverse complement strand
GCCGATGATGATAAGGGTCCAATACTTCTTAGTGCGGTCCGCGACAGAACCGGAGATGAGCCGGAGGGCGTAGCCTACGAATTCTCCAAAGCCCGCGGCGATTCCCAAGGCGAAGGCGCTGGTGCCCAGCAGCTTGAGGTATTGGCCTACTACGCTTCTTCCCCCCTCGTAGTTCATATCCGCGAAGAGGCTCACGATGCCGAACAGAACGATGAGGATTACCGCCGCATTCCTGGTCAAATCTTTTTCATAGCGCCGCATGACGGTCGAATCGTATCGGATAGCAAAAATCGACGCAATATAGTTTAATGCATGGAAAGGGGAAAATATCATGAGCACGATCACATGGATAGGAACTGGCGTAATGGGCTCCTCCATGGCTAAAAATCTCGCCGCGCGAGGCCATAGCCTCACGCTCTACAACCGCAGCCACGAGAAGGCCGCAGCCTTGGCAAAGGCGACGGGAATGAAAACCGCTTCCACTATCGCCGAAGCTGTAAAAAGCAACGAATACATTTTTTTGATGGTGGGCTACCCGAAGGATGTGGAAGAAACGTTTTATTCCCACGGAGGGGTCTTTGAATCGGCTCTTCCGGGAACCATCGTGGTGGATATGACCACATCCCCTTCGCTCGCGGCGAAACTTCATGAAGACGGGAAAAAGAGAGGCTTGCGGGTCTTGGACGCCCCCGTATCGGGCGGCGATTCAGGTGCGAGGAATGCAACCCTTTCCATCATGGCAGGGGGTGACGAGAAGGATTTTGAAGCCGCAAAGCCATTGTTTGAAGGGTTGGGCAAAAACATCACCTATCTTGGTCCCGCGGGCAGCGGCCAACATGCGAAAGCCGCCAATCAAATCGCCGTGGCAGGGGCAACCGCCGCCTACACGGAAGCCCTCGCCTACGCGCGGTCCGTAGGGCTCGATCCTTATAAAATGCTCCAGGCGATCGGCACCGGCGCGGCGGGAAGCTGGCAATTGGCGAATATGGCTCCCAGAGCGCTCCAAGGCGATTTTGCCCCAGGCTTTTATATCAAGCATTTTATCAAGGACATGCATATCATCGACGCGGAAATGAGCCAAAGAGGGCTAAGTCTGGCCGTGGTCAAGACAGTCCTCTCCCTGTACGAAAAAATGGCCCAGAAGGGTCTGCAGGACGACGGCACCCAGGCATTGATAAAGTTATATTCGGAAAAATGACAAAAGGAGATCCGCATCATGGACGACAGACAGAGAATTACCGCTAGGTTGCTTCGTTACGTGGAGATAGACAGCGAGAGTCTATCGGAAGGGGACATGGCATCCCTTCTGGCTAAGGAATTAAGCGATCTCGGACTTGAAGTGGAGATCGACGGCACGGCTTCCCTCACGGGAAGCCAGACAGGTAATATCATAGCCCGTCTCAGGGGCGCTGAAGGCTGGCCCCTTATGTTCAGCGCCCACATGGACACGGTAAAACCAGGGAAGGGCGTCCGTCCCCGCATCAAGGACGGAGTGGTGAAAAGCGACGGGACGACAGTCCTTGGAGCGGACGACAAGGCGGGAATCGCGGCGATACTCGAGGCGCTCAGGCTGGTGAAGGAAAAAAACATTCCCCACGGCACTATAGAAGTTGTGTTTTCAGTGTGCGAGGAAATAGGACTCCGCGGGGCAAAACACGTGGATATCAGCGGTTTGCAGGCACGGATGGCCTTTGTATTGGATTCGGGCGGTGAAGTGGGGGATGTGGTGGTCCAGGGGCCTGCCCAGGAAAAGATTGAAATCCTAGTACACGGAAAGGAGTCGCACGCCGGTGTCTCGCCGGAGAAAGGCATAAGCGCTATCTACCTGGCAGCGAAGGCGGTGTCGGAGATGCGGCTGTTTCGGGTGGATGAGGAAACCACGGCGAATATCGGAAGCATCGAGGGAGGCGGGGCCACGAACATCATTCCCGCCCTTGTGCGTTTAACCGCCGAGGCACGAAGCCTTGATGACCGGAAACTAGACGCCCAGGTAGCCCATATGCGGGAATGTTTCGAAAAGGCGGTCGCGGGCTTGGAAGCCACAGTGGAATTCAAGCATGAGAAGATGTATTCGGCGTTCAAGATTTCCGAAGATTCCCCTCCGGTGAAATGCGCGAAGGCAGCGGCCGAGCGTCTCGGATTCCGCGGGATTTCCGTTACTTCTGGCGGCGGCAGCGATACCAATATCTACAACGCGAAAGGCTTGCCCGCGGTGAATATTGGAATCGCGATGCACAAAGCCCACACAAAAGAAGAATTCATCGCCATTGACGATCTGGAAAAAGCCAGGGACCTGGTTCTGGCTATAATAGAGGAAGGAAGGATTCTCACCTGAAGTGAGGCAGGAGGTATCAAAAATCCCAGGCTTCTGGGTCTATGGTTCCCTCGGCGATAAAGCGCGCCTCTCCTCCCAGGTAGATGCGGTGGAAATTCCCATCCACTTGTTCAAAGGAAACGCTGAGGATGCCCCCCCGGGTGGAGACAGAAACTGGCGATTTGAGGAGTCCAAGGTCTGCGAGGGCTAGAACCGAGGCGATGGCTCCGGTTCCACAGGCTAAGGTTTCTCCTTCCACGCCCCGTTCGAAGGTCCTTTGAGCGAGGGTATGGCTGTCTTTTATCTCGACGAAATTGACATTGGTCCCTTGGGGAAAACAGGGATGCCAGCGAATTGCCGCCCCCAGTTCTTGGATGACCGAGTCTTGGGTTTGGGCGACTTCAGGAAATTGAACGACCGCATGGGGAGCTCCGGTGATTTCAAGCCACCGTGCATGGAAGTCCCGCCCCGATGCCTGGAGTTCGAGGCTTTCAGGGCCAGCGGTGACCGAAAGCTCAACCCTAATCAAATCACCCTCGACAGAGGCCTTAACCGGGCCGCCTAGGGTTTCTATAACCATAGCGGGCGGGGCTATTCCCTTCTTGGCGGCGTAGCGGGCGACGCATCGCGATGCGTTGCCGCACATTTTTACCTCCTGGCCATCGGGATTGAAGGTCCGCATGAAAAGATGTCCTCCGGAACGGGGTTGTTCAATGATCATCAACTCGTCGGCGCCGATGGAAAGCCTTGGTGTGCAGAGTTTGGAAGCAAGAAAGGATTTGTTCAAACCGCCGAGCACGCCTTCTCTGTCGTCCACCAGGATAAAGTCGTTTCCAAGGCCTGACATTTTTGCGAAGGGTATGGACCGGGCGATCATATAGCGCCTCCTTGGTAAAGCTGGCCTGAGTAGGCGAAGAGGGCGGCGGAACCGCCGGTATGGAGAAATAAGATGCGTTCCTTCTTGCCAATCTCCCCCTTCCTAATCAGATCTATGAGGCCTGCCATGGCCCTTCCTGTGTATACCGGGTCCAAAAGGAGGCCTTCGCTGCGCGCTGCAAGCTCAATCGCTTCTTTTTCGGGTGGGCCTAAAACCGCGTAGCCTCCGTCGCCGCTACGGATTCCTGCAGCACGGCAAGGGGAGAATCGATATTTATCCCAAGGATGGCGGGTTTATTCAGTCCCAAGGCCTTGAATCCAAGGCAGAGGCCAGCCTGGGTTCCACAGGAACTTGAGGCGAGGACGATCCGGTCCGGGACAAAACCTAAGGATTTGAATTGCATGGCCATTTCCTGGGCGGCGACCACATATCCCGGAGACCCGAATTCATCCGAGGCGCCCAAGGGGATGAGAAAAGGCTTCCTTCCTTGGGATTTTTCGGCCTCCATGACGTCCTGAACCTTCGATTCACGAGACATTCTTCCGGAAAAAACGATTTCCGCGCCCAGGAGGTGGTCCAATAGGAGATTGCCGTTCCACTCCGAAGGGGATTCGCCGCGCAACACCAGGATGGATCGCAGGCCAGCCCGGGCTGCCGCCGCGGCGGTTTGCCGGCAATGGTTGGATTGGACGCCGCCTAAGGTTATCACGGTGTCCGCTCCGCGAGCCAAGGCCTCACCTAGGCCGAACTCCAGCTTGCGCGTCTTGTTGCCGCCCCCGGCCAATCCGGTCTGGTCGTCCCTCTTCACCCAAAGCTCCGGTCCCCCTAAGATGTTGGAAAGCCGCGGCATCGCATGGATGGGCGTTGGGGTCAAGGCTAGGTCGAAACGCGGCAGGTTCGGGAAGTTCATCGAGTCCTCCATGAACAAGGTACACCCAAAAGGGCGGGAAATTCCAGACAAGGCCGCAAGAAGTCAATTAATGGAAGTCAATTCATGGGGTCTGCCCCCCCAATTTGCCTAGGTAGGCTTCCCTGACAATCTTATCCTTGAGCAAATCCATGCCAGAGCCCTCCAACACAATGCGCCCGACCTCAAGGACATAGGCGCGGCGCGATATCTGAAGGGCTTCCAAGGCATTCTGCTCCACCAGAAGAATCGTCGTTCCGGTATCTGCGATCTCCTGGATGGCGGAGAATACTTGATCCACCAACACAGGAGCCAAGCCTAGGGAAGGCTCGTCCAGCAGAAGGAGCCTTGGCTTGCACATCAAGGCCCTTCCGATGGCGAGCATCTGCTGCTGCCCTCCCGAGAGAGTACCGGCGTATTGGGCGAGCCTCTCCTTGAGAATGGGGAAAAGCTCGAAGACGTAGTCCCTGTCCTTGGCCAGCCCTGCGCGGTCTTTCCTGAGATATCCGCCTAAGGAAAGGTTTTCCTTGACTGTAAGGTTGGGGAAAAGCCTGCGGCGCTCGGGCACCAGGGCTATGCCTTCGGCCACCGCAAGATGGGGGATTGGCTTGAGGATTTTCCCACCCATGGATATCCTCCCCGACCGAGGCTTCAGCAAACCTACCAGCGTCCACATGAGCGTGGATTTGCCTGCTCCGTTGGCGCCGATGATCGAAACTATCTCTCCCTGGGCGATGGAGAAGGAAAGGTCGCGCAGGGCATGGATGGCCTCGCCGTAATAGACGTTGAGGCCTTCAACCTCGAGCAGCATAGGTCTTGTCTCCCAGATAGGCTTTGAGGACCTTAGGATCCGTTTGAATGGAAGCGGGATCTCCTTCGGCAATTTTCCGGCCGAAGTTCAGCACCGCTATACGTTGGCAAAGCGACATCACCACGTCCATGTGGTGCTCAATGAGGATTATCGCGATTTCCCCCGAATCGCGGATATGGCGGATCAGGTCGACCAGGTCTTGGGCTTCCTTCGGATTCATGCCCGCGGCGGGCTCGTCCAGGAGCAGGAGCTTCGGACCCAAGGCGAGGGCGCGGCCGATCTCCAGCTTGCGCTGAAGTCCATAGGGCAGGGTGCCCGCCATGGTCGAGGCCTCGCTCTTGAGTTCGATCGCATCGAGTATCTCCAGAGCCTTGGCTTCTAATCGCCTTTCCTCAGGCCGCACCGTCCATGGCCACTGCAGGAAGGCTTCCAAGAGGCCGTATCTCCCCGAACCGTGCAGAGCTGTCCTTACGTTGTCCAGGACGCTCATTTTGGAAAAGAGCCTGATATTCTGAAAAGTTCGGGAAAGCCCAAGGGCTACGATTTTCGTGGGATCCGCACCGCCGATTTCCTTGCCGCGGAATAGGACCGAACCGCCGTCGATGGGGTAGACCCCGGAAATGAGGTTGAATACCGTGGTCTTGCCAGAACCGTTAGGACCGATGAGGCCGAGGATCTCCCCGCGCCTCACCCGTAGGTCGACGCCGTCCACCGCCACGACGCCCCCAAAACTTTTTCGCAAACCAGATACATCCAGGAGGGTTTCATGGCTGTCGCAAGAATCGACGCCTGATCCGCGCTTCGCTCGCCTTTCGCCGACGCCTGGTTTCTCTCCAAATATCGGATTCGCAAAGCGCACCGCCTGATCGATCAAGCCCTTGTACCATGCCCTGAACGCTCTCAAGGGTCTTCCAAGGCGACGGGCGGCCAGCTTGCCCGCCAAACCCGCTGCGACAGTCACGGCCAGGGCGGTTCCAGCTCCCGCCAAAAGGCCAAGGATGAGTTGTACGCTATATTCGCCTAGGAATTTGTACATCGAAGCCGCCAGGGACAGCCCGATGGCGAGGCCGGCGATCAAGAACAGCTTTGGAAGGCTTGCGACTGAGATTTCTTCGTACCCGAAGAGCCCCTTCGGCCGCCAATTGATGATCACTACCAAAAGGATTCCATACATGACAAGCCGCCAAAGGGCCAGGCCGCGGAAAAGTTCCGGAATAACCACAAAAAGCGCCACGGCCACGAAAGGTCCCGTGATGGATCCCATGCCTCCGCAGACAACGCCCGCGGTGATGAGGCTTGAAAGATCCATGTTGAAGATGGATGGCTGGATAAAGGTGGTGTAATGGGCAAGAAACCCTCCAGATAGTCCGGCGAAGCCCGCGCTGATGGCTAGGGAGAGAACTTGATTGGGCAGAAGCCTAATGCCGATCATCTCGGCGGCCACATGGTCTTGGCCGATGGCGATTATTTTCCTTCCATAATTTGATTTCAGGAAATTCCGCACCAGCCAGACCGAAAGGATCATGAAAAACGCGGTATTCAAGGTCGTAGCGAGCTTCGGAATTCC
>VKGY01000185.1:3090-5451 GCA_008080685.1 Spirochaetota bacterium | reverse complement strand
CAATCGATGCGGGGAAGTTTTCTACGATCTTGCCGTCTATTTTATACGCTACGCAGGCCTCAAACTCCGCCAAGGCATCGTAGACGTCGATATGGGTCAGGACAAGCCGATCTATAGAGTTGACGCGACAGGCGTAGCGGAGGGCTACTAGATCCAGGTAGCCACAACGGCGCGGCCTTCCGGTGGTTACGCCATACTCGTTACCCGTTGTGCGGATGTAATTGGAAAGGGAGCCGGCCGTGTCGTCCGGGAATTCGGTGGGGAAAGGCCCGTTTCCCACTCGAGTGGTATAGGCCTTGAAAACGCCGAGGATGCGATCGATGTGCCGGGGTCCGATGCCTCCCTGGGCGGCTGCTCCAGCGGCGCAGGACAAGCCCGAGGAGACGAAGGGATAGGTTCCCGTGTCGATGTCCAATAGGGCGCCTTGGGCTCCTTCAAAGAGAGTCCAGGAATTTCTGTGTCTCGCCAGGTAGGCGCCGGCGTCGACGACCATGGGGGATAACCAAGGTTTCCATCTCGCCAAGAAGGCCCTGTCCTCGTCGGAAAGATTGACAAGCCGTTCCGGATCGCCTATATCCGCCAGGCGAATTCCATCCCGGGAGGCTTTTTGGGAGTAGGCAACCCCGATGCCCCTGCCGGTGGTGCCGATAGGCTTTTTCCTGGCCGCGTCGATTTCCTTATCCATCATTTTGTATCGCGGCAGTACAAGGTGGGCTCGGTCCGAGATGAGGACCCTTCCCTCCCAATCCACCCCCTTGGCCACCAATGCGGAAAGTTCGTCGTGGAGGGCCTCGGGATCTATAACCATCCCACTGCCAAGGATGACGATCTTGTCCGGGTAGAGTATGCCCGAAGGAACCAGATGGAGAGCGTATCTTTCCCCCGAGAGGACGATCGTGTGTCCCGCGTTGGCTCCGCCCGAGAATCGGACGACTATCCCCGCCTCGTGGGCCAGATAATCGACGATTTTACCCTTTCCTTCGTCGCCCCACTGGGCTCCTATTATCACCACATTCATATTCCGCTCCTCACCTGCGCCCTGAGCCGATATTTCGCAGGGGCTGGCATAGTAAGAGATGCTGGTAAAAATCGCGAATCATCAACGCTTCTTGGAAAACACCCGGTAGTTTATCTCCGGGAATAGGTTGTTCCGCTTTTCCAAAGATGTCAGCCATTCGGTGTCTACGGTATTGGCGCAAAGCATTTCATAAATCCTTGTGAAATTGCCCACAGCGTCCTCGATCTGGGATCGAGCGAAGGAGCTGGACTGCCCGGATTTCAGTAAAAGCGGCCAATCCGAGGACATGGTGAGGAGGGCCTCCCGGGCGCCTTGGTTGAGTATCCTCTCCCTCAACCCTGATTCGTTGGGGAAACGCTCTGCCAACTCCATCATCCGCCCGATGGTCTGATGGCTGTGCCGATGGACCCAATCATTTGCTCCATCCAGCCAGACTTCGGCGTAGCCGCCCTCGCCCCAGGAGGAAAATTCCGGCTCCGATTCCGGTGCCTCGGGTTCAGACCTCAGATATTCTCCCAGGGTGCAGAGTTCCAGGTCCTCCGCTTCGTTGCGACGGGATGCAGCTCGGAAGAGGGCCTCAAGGAAAAGTGGGCCTTCGAACCACCAGTGCCCAAAAAGTTCCGCATCGTAAGGACAGACGATGAGAGGCTTGCGCTCCTTCATCCAGAACGAGGCCGCCCGGGCCGCAGCCCGGCGCTCTGCTAAAAAGGCATGGGCATGTTCCACAGCCCTTGCTCCCGCCTCGCCGGGCTCATAGGGCCGCTTGCTGTTTGTGTGTCCCGTCACCGCCCAATATTTGAACCCGGTAAACCCATGTTCGATCCCATGGCCTAGGTAGGGGCCGATATACTCCGCCTCAAGGTCGTATCCTATGTCCCGGTAAAAATCGCGATAGACTGGATCAGCCGGATACCCCTCGGTCTCCGACCATACAGCCTTGGTGGCGCCAGCGTCCCTGATGTAAATATTAAGTCCCGAAGCGCTTATGACGGGCGAAAAAGACCCATATAGGGGAGTCGGCCTGCCAAGGAGCGCACCCCTAGTGGTGACAATCGTATATTTGAAGTTATATTCGGACAATATTTCTCCGAGCCCGGGATACCACCCCAACTGGGGTAGCCAAAAGCCTTGGGGATTCTTGCCAAATATGGTCCGGTGCGTCACGATGGCGGTCTCGATCTGGGCTCGCACCGCCTGTGGAGCGTCCTGGAAAAGCGGCAGGAATGCGTGGGTGGCGCCAGAAGTGAGGACTTCAATCCTGCCTTTCTTATAATAATAGTCGAAGGCCGAAAGAATGTTCCTCCCGTGGAGGCCCTCGAAGTCTTCCTTGTTCTTTTGATATA
>VKGY01000185.1:0-3069 GCA_008080685.1 Spirochaetota bacterium | reverse complement strand
AAACACCCCATCGCCGGAAAGGCGCTTCCGCTCGCTCTGGGCCAAGGCGATCTGGCCTTCTAAATACTTGGAATACCGTTCGCACAGCAGTTTATCAGAGAGCATGGACAGGAGGGTGGGTGAAATGGCGATGCTAAGCTTGAAGGGAACGCCTTCTGCCTCCAGCTTCCGGAAAAGCCGCAACAAGGGCAAATAAGTTTCCGAAATGGCCTCGAAGAGCCAGCGCTCCTCAAAAAACGCGTTGAACTCGGGTTTCCTGACAAAGGGTAGATGGGCATTCAAAACAAGGGCGAGGCAGGGTTTACTCATCGCCGAGCCTCACTCTTCATCTGCTACAAGGATGCGCGCCGGATTTTCTTCCCGAGGCTCGGCGATGTGGAGCCCTTCCAATCCCGAAAGGATCAAGAGGCTTTTAGTGATCTGGGGTGCTCTTTTCATGTTGACCATATGATATAAGGGCATTCTCACTTCATTCGATTTCGCCAACACCTTGGTTTTATCTATCCGGGCACTACAGAGGTCCACCCGATACCGGGAGCCAGGCTGGGGAATATTTATATACCATTTCCAGTCGTCCAAGGTGATGGGTATATCAAAAAAATCGCGTTTGTGGTCATGGTGGGAATTGATCTCCGACACCCGCAGGAAAAGGCTTTCATCCAATCCTTCCTCAGCCAAAGCGTTGCGCTTGTGCTCCGCGATGTCCCAATAGGCGTATATCCACGCTGGATCCCGGGGCAGTACGCGGATCATGGTTTCGTTGTATCGTTCGGGGATTCCCTTCAAAGCATGGGAGGTAAAGGGCACATAGGATGGACCGGATAGTTTTTTTTCCTCCACATGGCCCGTTCCGTCATGGCTGAACACCCTTTCCCCGTAATCGTCTTCCAGGGCTGCCACTATCTCTTCTATTACAAAGGGACGGTCCAGCCCTTCGGGAATATAGATTCCTATGCGTTCCGCCAGGAGCGACAACTCTTGATCGGAGAGCAGGGAAAGTTTTTCTGGGTTCACGCCCCTATAGTGAAAAATGCGCTATGGATTGTCAAGTACAGGATTGAAGCTTCAGTCTCCCGCGCTTTTGGGCCTAGGCCGGGAAGGATATCGCCTTCTGCGGGGCCTTGAAGGTTTTTGCAAGGGAGAGATTCCAGAATTGCGGAAGATCATCAGCACCGCAGCTTCGAGTTCCACCCTGGGAGGATTCATTGGATGCAGAAATGTCCGGGCTGAATGGAGGGCTAGACGAAATGCTTCACTAGAGTCATCGAATTGCAAATTCTCCCTGGCGACCCAGGCTTTGAGAAAATAGGAAAGCACCTGGGAGATCTTTTGTTTTCCCCGGTAGGGATCGAAAGTCTCCTGGCTTTCCAACTCCGCATCCTGCACCGTCACCTTGAGCGCGTCCAGTTCTTCCATATCCTTGAAAAAGAGTCTAGAAAATTCTATGTCCGATTGCATTTTCTCCCACAAGGTGGGCACAAAATATTCAACCACCTTGAAATCGCACAGGATCTTGAAGATGTCGCCGGCGTGGCCGGAAGCTAGGATTTTAAAGAATTCCTCTGTCATGCGGGATGGGCTCACGCCAGCAAGGAGGATTGATTCCTTTTTTATCGCCCTTCGCAAGGTGAGAGGTATGGAAAATCCGCCTATCGCAGCGTACTTGAGCCCTCGGATTATGCGTACTGGATCTTCCTTGAAGATCGCGTCCAAGGGAATGATCGGCTTCAGCTTCCCAGCCTGGAGGTCTTTAAAACCACCGACAAAATCCAAAAGGGACTGGTCGGTGGGGTCGTAGTACAGGGCGTTGAAGGTAAAATCCCTGCGGTGGGCGTCCTCGTCGATGGTGCCGAATTCATTGCCCACGCTTCCGTTCTTGATGGAACGGAACGTGGACACTTCATAAATCGTCCCGCCTTGGATGATATGGACCAGCTTGAAACGTTTGCCGATGATCCTGGCGTTCCTGAATAGTTTTCGGATTTTCGTGGGCAGGGCATCGGTCACGAGGTCGAAATCCTTGGGAGCCCGGCCTTGGGACAAGTCCCGCACCGCGCCGCCGACGATATACGCTTGGTATCCCGCGGCTTTGAGTCTTTCCACGATGCGGACCGCTTCGACATCCACAAGGCGGGAGTCGATATGGTGCTCCGCCTGGGAATAAATATTGGCATGGGGTACGGGCACGCCGTTTATGTCTCTTCGATATCGGATGAACACGAAAACGCCTCGCAGCTACATTAGATTTGCCTGAAGATTATGCAATCATTTCCAAGGCCTAGGCAATATGACGGGAGAACCATTCCACCACATCGCCGATGACTTCCCTTTGGTTTACCTCGTTAAGGCTTTCGTGGCGGCCTTCGGGATAGCATTTGCTCTCAAAATCGATAAAACCTAGGGAGTCGAAGAGGGTTCTTAAGGCTTCGAAGCCCTTTTCCATGCCGATTACCGGATCCTTCGATCCGCCAAATAGAAAGATAGGAAGGCTGGTGGGAACGCTCTCCAAAAAACCGTCGGAATAAACCTTCTTGACCCCGTGGATGAGATCGCGGTAGAAGCCATAGCTGCATGTGAAATTGCATTTTGGGTCTTTCTCATAGGCGGCGACTACTTCTTCGTCCCGGGATATCCAATCCGAACCGGTTTTTGCGTTTGCTACAGTCTTTGCGTAAGCCCCGAAGGTCATGGCCTTGGGCAGCTTCGCAGGCGCCTTGGCTCCAAGGACCGAGTAACCGATCTTCACCACGAGTCCGCCAGCCAGCTCCATCACTGGGGAAGGCTTTTCAGGAGGAGCGGAAAGCACAATCCCCTCGAGATATTTCCCGTACATTCCCGCCAGCGCCATGCCCAGGAGGGCGCCGAAGGAATGCCCGAAATAATAGAGGGGAAGATTTCCATTTTCTTTAGCGGCAAAGTCCCCGAGTTCGATGAGGTCCTCCACTACCCTCTCGAAGCCGTCCGCATCGGCGAGACACCCCCTTGAGTCCCCTGGATCGGTCTCGCCGTGGCCACGCAGATCGGGAAGGTAGGTTGCGAATCCCGATTCGGCCAGAGCCTGGGCGAGGG
>VKGY01000005.1 GCA_008080685.1 Spirochaetota bacterium | reverse complement strand
CGTTCCAGATGGTTCGATTCTAATAAAAGAGCTGCTTGGACTGCGGGAACAAGATAGGGTTTTTGTATTCAATATCGCAGAATACCTCGATGAAACAAATAAAATTGGCTTCATTCCCTGGCTCCTGGACTCTTGGGGTTTCCCTCACCTCGGTTCCAGGGCTGAAGCCATTTTGCTGGGCCTGGACAAGGCGGCGACCAAAAACGTCTTGAGAAAATTGAATATCCCCACTCCCCGGGACTTCGTAGCCAAGCCTGGCGACTCGCGAAGCTCCATTGCATTGAGAGCGGAGGAAATCGGCTATCCTCTCATGGTTAAGCCATGCCTTGAGGGGGGCCACATTGGCATTTCCGACGATTCCATCACTAGGGATGAGAAAAGCCTCCTCGCAGCAGTATCCCGAGTCTTCAGCCTCCTATCCCAGCCCGCCTTGGTCGAGACCTACATCGGAGGACAAGGGATGAGGGAATTTTCCGTAGGTGTCATGGAAACGACAGGCGGAAGGATCTTCACGCCTATAGAGATCGACTACGAAGTCATGGGTGTTCCTGTGAAGATCTTGAGCCATGAATCGGCTATAAGGGACTTGGAGCGGACAAAACTCCTTACGGACCATCTCCTTCGTGGGCGGATAGAGGATTTGGCGAGTCGGACCTTCGACGCTGTGGACGCGCGGGATTACGCGCGGGTGGATATCCGCATGGATGAGACTGCAGCTTATGTGCTAGAGATTAACCTCATGCCTGGCTTAGATCCCCATTCCTTTCTGCCCGAGGCGGCACGGAATATTCATGGCATGGATTACGCCAATCTGGTGCGGGTCCTAGCTGGATCCTCCATCGCAAGAAACTTCGGAGTATCCCCATGATTGCCACCCTGTGTGTATTCTGCGGTTCAGCTTCAGGCGAGGATCCTCGGTTTATGAGAGGCGCAGAGGCTTTAGGTGCCCTTCTTGCGGAACGGAAGATACGTCTAGTCTATGGGGGAGGAAATGTAGGTACCATGGGAGCCATGGCCGATGCGTGCATGCGAGGAGGGGGCGAGGTTGTAGGGATCATTCCTGTGAAACTCAATCAATTGGTTGACCATCTCGACCTTTCTGAACTCTTAGTTGTGCCTGATATGCATAGCCGCAAGGCCCTCATGCAGGAGAAATCCGATGCCTTCGTCGCCTTGCCAGGCGGCATCGGAACCATGGAAGAACTCTTCGAAGTTTGGGCGTGGAGATACATCGGCTATCACGCAAAACCGGTAGGCATCCTCAACGTGTCGGGATTTTACGACGGATTGTTGCGCTTTCTAAGGCACATGTGCGACCAGGGTTTTCTTCGTCCCGACATACTCGACGACGTAGTCGTATCCGATCGCCCTGACGAGCTTCTGGATCTTTTGGATCAAAAGCTCCGGTCTGACCAGGTTCCGGAGCTTAAGCTCAGGGAGCGAAGCGCCGCGTTACCTTCTGGCTAGCATTTGCGCAGATACTTCTTAATTAAACCCAACTTCATGTCCTTTAGTTTCCCCGAGATGGAAACCTTATAGATATGAGGGTTTAACTGCCTTAGGTAGGTGCCATCGAAGGCTCCCACCCTGGAGATAAAATAGTCCCTCGTCTGGCTTAGGTCAGGTTGTTGCTCAGATGACGTGCCGTTCTTCATGACCTGATGGAGCAATTCTTCCACCTTCGTGGGCACGATGGAAAGTTGACGATAATCCCCTGATGGATGATGGACAGTTATGGACACTCCAGCTTTCGGCATCTCGTCCTGGAGGGTCATGATGTCGAGACGAGGGTATTCACCGTCATTGTAAAGCCTGAACAGTCGCTTTGTGCCGGGGTTGGTGGATTTTTCAGGATTGTCCGAAAACTTCATCACTGGTTTCATCGTACCCGGCGTGGGTGCGCCGCTTTGAATCTCCGCAAGTTTATATACCCCTGTAAAGGCGCTTTCGTTTCCGCCGGTTACCAGGTTTGTGCCCACTCCCCATACATCGATCGGAGCTTTCGAGGTTACCAAATGCTCTATGATTGCTTCATCCAATTCGTTGGAAACTACGATTTTCGAGGAGTGGAAACCCGCCTCATCCAATTTTTGCCGGACATTCCTGGACAAATAGTCGATGTCTCCGGAATCAAGGCGTACATTGAAAGAGTAGCCCTTTTTCGCCAGATCCCTTCCGGCGGTTATGGCGTTGGGTAATCCTGATTTCAGGGTGTTGTAGGTATCAATTAGGAAGGTCGCGCTCTTGGGATAGATTTCCGCATAGGCTTTGAATGCCTCCAGTTCCGAGGGAAACGACATGACCCATGAATGCGCCATGGTCCCCAGGACTGGAATGCCGAATTCCTTTCCTGCCAAAGCGTTAGAACTGCCATAGGCGCCGCCTATGAACGCAGCCCGCGTAGCGCTCAAAGCCCCGTCGGAGCCCTGAGCTCGCCGCAAGCCGAATTCCATCACCCTGCCCTTTTCCGAAGCAAGCCAAATGCGAGCGGACTTAGTGGCGATGAGGCTTTGAAAATTGAGGGTGTTGAGGACGAGACCTTCTATGATCTGGGCTTGGACCAAGTCGCCCTCCACGCGTAGCAAGGGCTCATGGGGGAAAACTATTTCCCCCTCCTTTGCGGCGTAGATATCGCCTTCAAACCTGAAACCCGCTAGGTAATCAAGAAAATCCTCATCGAACACACCTAAGGAATCCAGGTATTCCAGATCCTTTTTACTGAAATGGAATCCTTCCAGGGCGTGCAGCAAGGTGCCCAGCCCCGCGAAAACCGAATAGCCGCCACCAAAGGGTTGTCGCCTGAAAAAATAGTCGAAAACAACCCTATGTTCGTTTATCCGACGTTTCCAGTACCCTTGGGCCATGGTAAGTTCGTAAAAGTCGGTAAATAGGGCGCTCCGTACAATGCCGTTCATCCTTGACTCCTTAGGTCAGCCATAGGCATCACAGCGCAGCCCGCAGCCTGCATGGCGTGGATCGCCTCGGCCTCGTCGGAAGGGCTTACAGAGACAGGACGTGATGCCTGGGGGATCACCGCGACTTCCAAGCCAAGCCTTGCGCCATCCACCGCGGTAGCCTTGACGCAATAGTCAGTCGCCAAGCCAAGGACAAATATTCTTGTCAGTCCCAGGTTGTTAAGCCAGCCGAAAAGCCCCGTAGGGGTAGTGCCATCATTCTCGAAAAACGCTGAATAACTATCCAACCCAATTCTCGTCCCTTTCCTGAGGATGAGATGTGCCAGATCTACCCGCAAGCCAGGATGAAAATCCGCTCCCTTGGTTCCAGCCACACAGTGGTCTGGCCACAGGATTCCCCGGCTTGGATTTTCCTCGTCCATGCTGAAAGGGGGCTTCCCATGGGATGAGGCGAAGGAGCAGTGCCCCCGGGGATGCCAATCCTGGGTCAAGACGATGTGGGAAAATAGCGGCATAAGACTATTGACCAAGTGTACTACTTCATCACCCATGGGCACAGCAAGGGCGCCGCCGGGACAAAAATCATTTTGCACATCTACGACCACCAAGGCAGTGTGGGCAAGGCTTTGTAGGGAAACCATGATACATTATAACCATTGATCGATATCAAGAGCTAGCCGGAAGTCGGGAATAGCCAATGGCACTTTAGAACCCCAGGGTAAAATCATGTATCCATCTTCGGGGCTTGTAACCGTAAATTCAAGCTTTGCCCGCCTCGAAACGCTTATGGTTTGCCTCAAGGAAAATGATGTTGACAGCGTTCCTGCCTGGCGTGAATCTTCGCCAGCTCTTAAGCGCAGCGAGACTTCTACGGCCCCTCGGCTTAGGGCTATTCCATTGGCTGGCTTGGTTTTCGCGCTACCGGATCCAGGCCAGGAAAAGGATATCGAGGCCTTGGCGGCGCGAAAGACTGGCGGAGCCCATAACATCGAAGTGCCATCCTCGGTAAAAAGCTCCTCATCCCATTCTTCCTCACCTGTAACGTTGCTCCGAGAAAGGGATGCGCTTAGGGATGCCCTAGGCTGAGTTGACCATGGAAGAGCCCTGCCAAGGACGAGAGCGGCGTCCACTGCGGCACCTGCGAAGCCCCTTGCGTCGAAAGAAACTTTCACCTGCATGGAAGGCTTAAAAAAATCGGATGTCCAAAGGACGGAAAGTTTCCCATTATTCGCATCGGTCTTCCAAATCCATCCGAACCTTTGCAAAGAGGGTACATCAGGGTTGAGTAGGAGAATGTTTTCCAAAGAATCTCCGGCCATGCCCCTAGAAATGCTGCGCAGCCCCGCTTCGACGCGCCAATCTCCAAACAAGAGTTCGGATTCAAGCTCCAAGACCCTGTCGAAAGCAGGGACTTCGCCTAGAATATTTCTATAGTCTACGCCGCATAAGAATGCCGAAGCCCTGATATCGTAAGCCTTGCCGGCGCTCATTTTCTTGCTTACGCCGAATCCTATGGTAGAAGCGAAACTGAAGTATCCGAACTGAGGCTTGTATCCCGAGAGCCAGAGCGAGGACTTCCAAGCTCCAAAGGCAAGGTTCGCGTGACCCCCAAGATGAAAGAGGTTCCCATATCCCAGACTGGGCAGCCTCGTCGACCATCCCGATGACCCCGCATTTTGTTTCGTCGCTGTCAACGCGATGCCCAAAGACGATTCTAGCGCAAAGGCCCGGGCCCTGACCTCTGCTATGGCACATTCAAAGCCAAAATATCCATGCCTCCCTAAGCCTTGCGCATCCTCCTCCCTCTCCGTGGCGGTGACAAAGCCAAGATTCTTAGATTTAACTCCAACCACTAAGAACCGCGCACTATCTACCCAGGGGGAACCAGCAGGATCTTCTAGCAGGCTGAAATATGGATTAGTGCGCAAAGCTCGCCAACCGCCCAGAGCTCCCATGCCTGCTACCCCAGACCATCCGCGTTGCTTCCAATCGATCCTCTTCCCATCGAATCCAATCCCTTTAGTTTTTTCTTCCCATGAGCATGCGAAACCGAGTGCTTCTCCCTCCCTGGATAAGGAAAGCCTTGCCTGGGCATGTATGCCTGCGACGCAGAACAAAAAGGTTACACAGAGTCCAATCCGAAAGGGATTAAAACTTTTCAATCGAATGCGCACATAAGGAGTACGTGTTTCCCCCTGAATTTCACTTTAAAAAAAGAGCGTTTGACCTTGGGAGTATCTAATATTAGACATTTGCTATATTACTAATTTGCAGGAGGATTCAATCGCAGTTACTATTTATTCCACTCCTAGCAGTGCCTATTGCCGCATAGCCCGGGAATTGCTTCTTGCCCCTCGTGGTCTATGCGTGTATCATGCTCCCCGGACGGAGGGTGTGCATGAACCAAGATGCGGTCAAAATACTACTCACCGATGTTGAGCCCTGCAACCAGGATTTTTCCGTTGTCTTTTCAGGAAAATCCAACGCCAAAGTGAATGGGCTCTATAAACCAGACCGATCAGAAATCCTGCTACATAACAAAAACTTCGACTCCGACCAGCAGTTGATCTATACAGCCCTTCATGAATACGCCCACCACCTACACTTTGTCCTAAGCGGTGGCATTGGCTATTCCCGTCCCCATACCCAGGAGTTCTGGGCTATCTTCCACAGGCTTGTTAAGACTGCGGAGGAAATGAGGCTCTATTCCAATGTGTTTGAATCCGATCCTGAATTTTTAGAACTCACCCGCCACATAAAGGAATCCTGCATCAAGGCCAACGGAGAAATTTTCCTCGAGTTTGGACGGCTTTTGGCCGAGGCAGCGGATCTCTGCCGCAAGCATAGGGCACGCTTCGAGGACTACATTGAGCGGGTTCTAGGAATACCAAGAGCCACTGCCACGGTTGCCGTGGCGGCGCGGAATTCCGGCCTCAACCCCTCGCTCGGATGGGATGGGCTTAAATATGTTGCTTCCATCCGAGACGAGGACACAAGGGCCAGGGCTATCGAGGCATTGTCTTCTGGAGCGAGCCCAACCTCAGTGAAAGGATACCTAAAATCCGCAGACAACCCGGAGAGCCCCGCGGACCGGCTCCTGGCTGAAAAAAACCGGATCGAAAAAACCATCAGAAACCTCAATTCACGCCTAGAGGAAATCGAGGAAAAGTGGAATTTTTTGGGGTTTTCCTGGCCTCCTATTCTTCAGCCTCCCCTACCCGGCCAATTTTTCACCTTCCTGCCTAGAGGATTGGAGTATGGAGAATCCGCCTTACTTCGTCGGCCCCTCGCCTTTGCAGGATTTGAAAACTCCATCGCCTACTGCATTTTCCAAGCTAAGGGACCGGGAACTAAAGCCCTTGCCCGTCTTCAGTCCGGCGATAGCTTCGATACGATAGCCCCTCTAGGAAAACCTTTCCCGCTGCCGTCGCTTGGTGAAATACCAATGCTCGCTGGAGGAGGCATAGGCATAGGACCAATGCTCTTCCTGGCTTCAAGCTTGAGGATGGATACCATACGCCAAACACTGCACCTCGGATTCAGAACCTCGTCCCAAATTCCTTCCATCCCACTGGATACCTTAAGCCTAGAGCTCTCCAAAGCCCAAATCGCCACGGATGACGGAAGCCGGGGTTTCAAAGGGACTGTGACTCAAGCGATGGAAACAGAATTAACTGTCGAGAGAGGAGCGGTCCACCTTTTTGCCTGCGGTCCCCAGCCTATGCTAGCTTCCATAGCCCGCCTCGCGGCAACCCTCGGAATTCCCGCCCATGTTTCCGTTGAGCAATGGATGGCCTGCGGAGTAGGCGCCTGCCACGGCTGCGTGGTGCCTACTTCAAGGGGAGGCTATCTTCGCGCTTGCACGGACGGTCCGGTATTCGACAGCCGCGAACTTTCCTGGGAGGGGTGAGATGGATTTAGATCTTTCGGTCCGAATTGGATCCCTTGTCATGCCTAACCCCGTGGGAGTGGCTTCGGGCACCTTCGGCTACGGGCAGGAGTACGCTGCCCTTGTCGACGTGGATTCCCTTGGCGCCCTCTACACAAAGGCCGTGACCCTGGAATCACGGGAAGGCAATCCGCCTCCAAGGATCGTCGAAACTCCCATGGGCCTTATCAACTCCATTGGCCTTGCAAATCCTGGCTTGAAGGAGTTCGTGAACCAAAAGCTCCCCTATCTGGGTACTCTTACATGCCCGATCATCGTCAATGTCGCTGGTTCCACAGAATCGGACTATCTGGAGGTCGTGCATGGCAACAGCGGCTTAAAAAGCCTTGCCCACGTGGATGCCTATGAAATCAATGTATCCTGCCCCAACGTCGCCCATGGAGGCATGGCTTTCGGAACCGATCCAAAGGTAGTCGAGCACCTCATTGCCGCATTGAGACCTCTCACCCCCCTGCCCCTTATCGTCAAGCTAAGCCCCAATGTCACCGACATCACCGTCATCGCCAGGGCCGCAGAGGCCGGGGGAGCCGACGCCCTCTCATGCATCAACACGCTTGTTGGTATGAAGATCGATACCAGCACCTGCCGGCCGTGCATCGCGAGGGGAACGGGAGGACTATCGGGTCCGGCGATTCGCCCTGTGGGGGTTGCCTGCGTCTACAAGGCTTCAAGGGCTGCATCAATTCCCGTAATAGGCTTGGGCGGCATCTCGACGCATGAGGATGCGCTAGAGTATTTATTGGCCGGGGCTGTTGCGGTTCAGGTCGGCACCGCCCTCTTCTCCGACCCCCAGGCTCCGGCACACATCCTCTCTGGCATTGCGTCGTGGATGAAGGAAAAGGGTGTCACAAGGGTACATGACATCAGGGATCTTCTTTTAACCAATTCTTAACAATCTCCACACAAATTCCTTACTTCCGCATGGGAGATTTGCCCTCAATGAACGACAGACAAACCCACGACTACGCCGCCCTAGTCGTGCGGTCTCTGAATATCCGCTACGCCGACGGCCATGAGGCGGTAAAGGACATGAGTTGCGTCTTCCCTCGCCAGGGGGTGACTGCCATTATTGGTCCCTCGGGCTGCGGCAAAAGCACGGCCTTACGGGCTTTCAACCGGATGAACGAACTAATCCCTGGAACCGAGACCACCGGCGAGGTCATCTTTGGCGGAAGGAATATCTACGGCGCCGATATGGACCCCGTCCGTATACGAAGGCATATAGGGATGGTTTTCCAAAAACCCAATCCTTTCCCCAAAAGCGTATATGAGAACATCGCATGGGCGGCGCGCATCCACGGTTTCAAAGGGGGGATGGATGCCCTCGTGGAATCAAGCCTGCGAAAAGCGGCGCTCTGGGAGGAAGTAAAAGACAAGCTCAAGAAAAGTGCCCTATCACTTTCAGGGGGACAGCAGCAAAGGTTGTGCATAGCCCGCACTCTTGCCCTTGAGCCGGAAATAATCCTTATGGATGAGCCTACCAGCGCCTTGGACCCAATTTCCACCTCCCGCATCGAAGACCTAATCGCCGACTTAAAAAAGGATTTTACGATTCTCATAGTAACCCACAACATGCAACAGGCAGGCAGAATCTCGGACATGACCGCTTTCATGCTCATGGGCGAGCTGGTGGAATTCGCTCCCACCAAAAGGCTCTTTGTCCACCCCGAGGACGAGAGGACGGAGCGATACATAACCGGAAGATTCGGTTGAGGGGGCGATAGATGCAAAGAAGCAATTTCGAACGAGGGATCGAAAGAATCGATGATCTCGTGCTCTCCATGGCAAGATCCGTTGGGGAAGCGCTTGGGCGGGCTTCACATTCCCTCATGACCCAAGATTTGGAGCTTGCCAAGTCTGTTAAGAAGGGCGACACGATAATCGACAGTATCCAAGCCTCTATCGAGGAATTGGTGGTGGAATTGATCGCCACCCAGCAACCCGTGGCTACGGATCTTCGGCACCTGATGTCCGTCATGAAGCTGGCTTCGGATTTTGAAAGGGCCGGCGATTACGCGGTTCATCTTGCGAAGGCCACCAAGCTTTTCTTTGCGGAGCCCGCATGGCGGCAGTTCGAATCCTTAAAAGTCATGGCCGAGAAAGGCCAGGCTATGATAGAAGGGACAGCCAGGGCGTATAAGGCTCGTGATTCCGCCTTGGCGCGCAGGATCGCGGCGATGGATGACGAGATCGACCATTGCCATAAAGCCCTCCTGAGCGATACGCTTTCCCTGATGCAAGAACACCCCCACCTTGCGGAGAAGGCGGCTAAAATCATCACCATTTCAGGATTCCTTGAGCGCCTGGGCGATCATATGACCAATGCGTGCGAAGCCATAGTATTTATTGTCGAGGGGACACGAATCGAACTTAACGACTGAGGAGATGGGACATGGAAGAGATTCTGATTGTCGAAGACGATGCAGACATAGCCCACCTCATAAGCCTGGCGCTTTCGGCCGATTCCCTCGCCGCACATATCGCGCCCAACGCCGAGTCTGCGTTATCAGCCTTGGGGAAAAAGAACTTTGCTGCGTGTGTCCTTGATATTATGCTTCCTGGCATGGATGGGCTATCTTTTCTAAAAACCCTGCGGTCAATGAAAGCCTTGGAACGTCTTCCGATCATCATTGCCTCGGCGAAGGACGATGACTCAGATATTGTGGCCGGGCTCGAACTTGGAGCCGACGATTATTTACCAAAACCATTTAGTCCCCGGGTTCTTGCCGCCCGTGTGCGCGCCCTTCTTAGAAGAGCCTCCCGTCTTGATACCATGGAATCCCGGGAGGCTTTGGAAAACCACTTCGAATCTGGAGGAATTGTCCTAGATCGATTGCGCCATTCGGTTGTCGCCCTAGGGGAGCCGGTAGCTTTATCGGCGACGGAATTCTCGATTCTTGAACTTCTCATGCGATCGCCCGGGAGAGTCTATACACGGGAGCAAATCATCGACCAGGTCAAGGGTCCAGATTATCCTGTCACCGATAGGGCAATAGACGTGCATATCCTTTCCATCCGGAGGAAGCTTGGGAGATCGGGGGAAAGGGTGGAAACGGTTCGCGGGATTGGATATCGCTTCAAGGAAGGGCAATGAGGCCGAGCATCTTCGGCAGGACTATTGTCTATACCGCAGTCGCTGTTGCGGCGGCGAGTCTGGTTTTTCTTTTTGCGGCGCTCTATGCAAGCGATGCCATCCTACTCAATGCCAATTCCTCGGAACTTTTGAAAGCCGCCCTCTTTGCTTCCGCCCTCCTGGGGGATAAACAACCAAACCAAGAAATGGCGGAAAAATTGTCCACCATAGCAGGATACAGGGTGACTCTGGTTGATCGAAGCGGAAAAGTCTTAGCCGAGACGTCCACCGACGCCGCAGCGATGGGCAGCCACGAGGATAGACCGGAAATTCAAGATGCTTTTCTCTTTGGCCAGGGCGCAGCCGCCAGGATCTCAACTACCACAGGGGAACGGACCTTGTATGCCGCAGCCCGTGCTGGGAAGATGTCGGAATCTTATGTTGTCCGGCTGGCCTTGCCACTTCCGGGATTTGCAACCCGCCTCGGCAATTCCTTCCTCCTTTTTGCACTTTTTCTTGGAATTGTCGCTGCGCTGTCCATTGGGGTTGGCTATGCGCTCAAGCGCCATATTGCAGCGCCGCTCTCCCGCTTGGCGAATAAGGCCGAATCCTACCTGGAAAAGTACCCGGAGGCATCCTCCTGTTCCTGTGCTCTCCCTGCGGAATTGGCCTTGGTGGATCAAGCATTGGACAGACTGTTCCTCTCGGTTCAAGAGGAAAAGCAGGAATCCCTAGCCCTGGGCGCCAAGTTTTCCTCCATTCTCGAAGCTGCGGGTGAAGGAGTGATCGCTGTGGATCAAAGCCTCACCATCGTTGAAGCGAACTCCGCATCGGCTAGGCTTTTTTCCAGGACCGTGAACGACCTGCTTGGGAAACCCTTCGCCCAAGCAACCTCCAACCGTGAAGCGGAGAAGATTTTCCTCCTTTGCCTTGAAACCAAGGCCGAGGTTTCCAAGACCATCATGATATTCCGCGATGGACCCCGTAAAATCAATGTCCATGCCACACCTTTCTCCTGGGCGGAAGGATCAGGCAAAGGAGCGGTGGCGGTTTTTGGCGATATTACCGAATTGAGCCGATTGGAAAAAATCCGCAAGGAGTTTGTTGCAAATGTTTCCCATGAACTGCGCACACCAATACAGATCATCCAAGGGTACGCGGAAATTCTCGCTGGATTGCCGGCATTGGATGGCCTGGCTCAGCGCTATCTCGGATTGATAGAAGCCAACTCCAAGCGCATGGAGCGCATCATTGTTGATCTGCTTTCCCTAGCTCGTCTCGAAGATGATGAAGCTTCGAGAGTCCTCATGGAAGACTCACCCTTGATCCACGTACTAAAGTCCGCCTTCGAAACAGCTTCTCCATTCGCAGAACGAAAGCGCCTCACACTTGCCCTCGAGTGCCCGGAGGAGCTTTATTGCACAATGAATTCCAGCCTCATGGAACAAGCGATATTTAATCTTTTAGACAATGCAATTGCCTATTCGCCAGAAGGATCCCAGGTTAAAGTCCGGGCCTTTGAGATGCCAGACCAATGGGTTGCCCTCGAGGTAGCAGACAATGGGATAGGCATACCTGCGGCTGATCTTCCTAGGATTTTTGAACGTTTTTATCGAGTGGACAAATCCCGAAACAAGGAGACCGGAGGAACCGGACTTGGCCTGGCGATAGTCAAGCATATTGCGCAAATCCATGGGGGCGGAGTATCGGCTGTAAGCTATCTGAACGAAGGCTCGACCTTCCGTATCATGATCCCTCATTTCAGGGTTGACAAAGCCGAACGGCCAGGTTGAATTCTCCCTTTTGACATGATACCCAAAGCGCAGAATTTGAGGAAACAAAGGTTGTCAGGCCTTCAGCCAGGTTTGCGAACCATTTAGCCCCTTCCAAGTCTATTTTCCCAAATGGGCTCGAATGCCACCATTGCCTCGAATCGGGCATGTCGAATCGATATTTTTTAGAGGGGAAGTTGCCTAGGCTAAACTTTCCCTCCAGCAGGAGCATGGCCGTGTTCCAGGGGGCGGAATCCCATGGATCCTTTCCTTTCTGGACAATATGATCGCCCAACCGTTCCAGAGGGTATGACCAAGGATTGCGCCCCGAACTCTCCAGAACCTGGGCAACTTCAGCCTCATAGCCTGAGGCATAGGATAAAACACCACACCCTGACGTATCGAGGTCGAAGGGATACAGCAGTGCCGCAGGCCTGAGGATTCGCCCATCCTCCAACATAGGGTAGGCGATCACAAAGGGCCTTTTTTGCGAGGGAGGCTCCAATTCAAAGGGATACCCCTCTTCAAAGTGCTTTGCTTCCACCCATAGTTCCATTTCCTCGCCCTCCCCGTTGATCCATTCAATTCTGTAGCCTCCCAGGGGAAGCCCAACCCAGGCATGAGGACGGGCTATACCGCGCAGAATGATTTGTGAAGGAAAAAAATCAAGGATGGCACAGCCAAAGGCGCCCAATTGGACGGTCAAGAGAATAAATTGAGCGATGTGTTTCCAAGCCTTCGCTTCCATGGGGTGGGACTCCCCTGTATATACGCCCTAAATTTTCGAGTTTGATTCTTCTTTGTAGAGTTTTACCGCGCCTAAACGCCAATTTTTTAATAGTCCCCGGGTTCTGTCGCTCGCCCAATCAGGGTAGGTCCAGGGAAGAGGGAAAAACCCACTCTTTTGATATATCAATGTAAGCTCAGCGTAGATTCCGAAGGCCAGGGGGATGCGATGCGCCCTATCCTTGGTGGTCGCCAGGGAGAATCTTCCTGGGGCCAGGAGGCCTGGGTCGAGATTCAACCTTCGGTGGCTATCTATGGAAAACCTGTCCTCCATTTCATTGGTGGCGACTTTGATATCCGGTAAGCGCGAGGGATCCACAGGCTCGCGGAACAGGATGTAGGATCGCTGGATTCCCCCGCCCATTTCTGGATTGTAATACTCGGTCCAGTGGAAATCCTCTTCCTCCGTTGCCTCAGCAAGGGGTCCAAAAGCTTTTTCCAAGGCCTCCAAGGCTGTAGCCCTATCGAAGTCCTGAGACCGGAGGATGCCCATGACCAGGAGTTCCCTGGCGAAGCGATAACGATTTCCCATAGTGTTGCCTTCCTCTCGATTTTACCCCATACTTGGACGCTATGAAAAGGAAACTGATCGCGATATTCGCGTTCTCCGCTTTTATTATCAGCGCTTTCCAATCTGTCCACGGCCAACCCCGAGTTCCGGATGAATTCGTCACTGTGTTCGGCGATATTACGCCAGAGTTCGACCCGCATTTTTCCATCTATTCCAATGAAGCTCAGATCTTCACAGCCCTCTACGAGGGCCTTTTCTCCTATGATCCCTCAACCCTCGACCCAATTCCAGGCGTTGTGGACAGCTGGACGAAATCAAAGGACGGGAAAGTCTACACCTTCATACTCAAGGAGAACCTGAAATGGTCCGATGGCTCTCTTCTCAAGGCGCAGGATTTCGCTGATTCCTGGCTCAGAATCCTAAAAAAGGACGCACAATACGCCACATTCTTCGATATCATCGAGGGAGCCTCGGCCTATAGGACAAAGCAGAACCTCGATCCATCCGCCGTTGGAATCCTCGCTTCGGATCTCCGCACCCTTGAGGTCCGGCTCAACCGGCCTGTGGCCTATTTCACTCGCTTGCTGTGCCACCATTCTTTTGCTCCTATTCACCCATCCATGAGAGATGCGGAAGATTGGGCCAGCGAGATACCCTATCCTGTCAACGGACCCTACAGGTTTTCCGGCTATGCGAACGGCAGGCTTTCCTTGAAAAAGAATCAATATTATTGGGACAAAGACGCTGTAAGCATAGAAAAGCTCGGCTTTATCTTCACCGACGACGATGCGGCAGCCACCCTGCTCTTCAACAGTGAGGAAGCCCACTGGCTGGCCGGACCTGGAGACTACGATCTCATCAACCTTGATCAAGCCATCCAGGTGAATCCAATTTTTTCCACCCATTACTGGTATTTCGATGCCAGCAAAACTCCCTGGGACAAGGCGCAGGTTCGCCGCGCATTAGCCCTATTGCTTCCGTGGCAGGAGCTGCGGGATTCCACCCGCTATATGATCCCAGCGACAACCTTGGTCCTCCCCCTTCCGGGCTATTCCGGCGCCAAGGGTATAGAAAAATCGGATAAGATCGAAGCCCTTGCACTCTTGGAGGACTCTGGATATCCGAAAGGCCATGGACTTCCTCCCATCGATATCCACTTCGCTGACGGCAAGGATTCAAGGCGCGTCGCAGGGATAATGGAAAAAGCATGGGAGGCTGAACTGAGGATAGAAGTCAATTTGGTCCCCGTTTCTGCGGGCAAATACTACAACAGCATCGGGCGAGGCAAAAAATCTTCCTCCTTAGTCCTTGCCCATACCACATGGATAGGGGACTTCGCCGATCCAGAGGCCTTCCTTCAGATGTGGACTCCTGATTCTTCTCTCAACGATTCCGGGTTCAAGGATCCGGAATTCACCCGGCTCCTGGAAACTTCCTACCTCAAGGAGGGAAAAGAACGGTACGCATTGCTGGCAGAGGCGGAAAACGTCCTCCTCGCTACCGCCGCCGTCCTTCCCCTCTACCACAGCTTCGCCGCCTCGGCGATCGACATCGATTACATCGACGGGTGGTATCAAAACGCCCTGGATATCCACCCCTACAAATACCTGGCCTTTGGAACCCCTTCTGTGATGCCGAACGTGGCGAGGCTTGGGATTTTCCTCGCAGAATCGGCACGGTAAAGCCCATCCAGGAGTTCCCATGGACAGCACTGAGACAGGACAGCTACTGAAAAATTTGGGATTTCCTCTCCTTGAAGTGCATAGATCCTACTCACATCACGACTTCAAGACTCCCGGAAGAAGAATTCTTGTGATCGGCCCCATGGGTTCGGGAAAAACCGAGTTTACCGCCCGGGTGTGGCGGGACAGCAAGGTAGCCCAAAAAAAACAAGGCGCGGCTGTCATGTTGACGAGTTCAGCCCAGGTGGATCGTAGGAATGTGTTCGTCGTCAGGTCCAGCCTGGACAAAGCGCGGTTTCCAGATTACCCCGATGACGCCCTAGCCTACAGGGGAGGCTATGAACGATGCGGATCAAGGATCGGCTCTGCGGCCGACTCCTTTCAATTGGAAACCCTTTTAGCGGAAAACCCCGAGGTGGGAACTTGGATCGTGGATGAAACTGCCTTTTTCGATGAAAGAATAGCCTATCTCATGGCGGATGAAGCGCGAGGCCGGGGAATATGTTTTATCTGCCCCACCCTCATCCTCAATTTCCGCAGGGAAATCTTTAACCAAACAGCGCGCCTTCTGCTTGAAAACGCTACAGATGTATTCCCTCTCACCGCTTATTGCGAGCATAAAGATTGCCTCGTGGATTCCCTCTACACCTATAGGTACTATTCCATGGGCGCGAAGGAGTGCCCGGCTCTTTACTTCGATCCTCTCATCATCATAGGGGGGGATAGAACCAAGGATGACGGAAGGGAACCCAATTACTGCACCCGATGCGATGAGCATCACTACCTGCCGGGGAAGGAGTACACGTTTTTCACCCTCAAGCCCTTGGGCGAACAGGCTGCCCGGGACAATATCGCTCCCCTTCTTGCAGAACTGAACGCCATCTCTGGCAATATTGAGAGTTCTCGGCTCTATGCTTCCCTGCACAACCGCTATATGGCGTGCGAAGAGCCCTGCATTGTGCAGATGAACGCCCTTGAGGTGCCGTGCATAGCCGAACGGGCGATAGCCTATCTATTCGCGGAACAGAACCTACTTTCTGCCGATCAGGTCAAATTTTTTTGCCACGAGTTGGGTTTGGACAAGGAGTATCTGGATCGGAGGCTCTCGGACAACCGCAGGCCCTTATCCCTCGGTTGAACCGGAAAGCCCGCAAATGGCCTGACGGAAAAAGTCCTCAGCGGCCGCAAGGCTTGGAAAGGATGCTCTGAAATTTCCCTTGCCCCCTCCCCCGCGTCCCCCAAAGCCTATAACCTGCGATTTCATCCCTTCAAAAAATGCCTTTTCATCTCTTAGGCCTGCCCATCCCTCGGGAGCGAGGGAAATAAGCACCGTAGCATCGGGTTCTGATAAACAGACCGCATCAAGCCCTGCCCTGGCTCCAGCCTTGGCTGTTTCCGCCGATTCTTCGGCATCCCGGTCGGGGAATATGAAGGAAACCGCCTTCCCTACCACGCATGGGTTTTTAAGGATCTCCATGGCGATATCGGATTCCGCCCTTTGTCGTTTCAAGCGAAAAAGCTCAATCCTTTGGGATTCAGACCTTGCCGCCAGGGATTCTACCTTGGTTTTTGTATCCCTGGTTGAGGTACCAAGGCTTGCGGCAAGTTCGCCTAGGACCAAGGACTCTTCCCGCAACCATGCAAGGGCACGGTCGCCTGCCAAAAAGTAAACCCTTGTGTTGCCCTTGTAGCGTTCTGTGGAGAGGATTGCTAAGGTGCGGATATCTCGGGCTGACCTCACATGGGTGCCACAGCAGGCGACCCAGTCGTAGCCCGATATCTCGGCGACGCGGATGGAGGTCTCGCCCTGGGGGATTTTTTTTCTCAAAGGAAAGGTCGCTGCCGTCTCGACATCACATTCATGGATCAGATAGGGATGGTCGTTCACGATGAGCGCTTCCGCTTTGTCCTCTATCTCCCTCTGCCTATCAGCGCCCAAGGACGGGCAGGACAGGTCTATGGTCGAATAGGCGTCGCCTAGGTGAAAACCTATGGTGTGGATTGCGTAATCCCGCTCTAGAATAGCTGAAAGGAGATGCTGGCCCGAATGTTGCTGGGTATGGTGCCTGCGTCGGGCTTGATCCAGCTGAAGGTTCACGGTCATACCGATGCGCAAGCCGCTCTCGCCGCGAAGGCGATGTATCACTACATTGCCTTCTTCCCATACCTCTTCGAGAGGATAGCCTTCGATGGCTCCGAGATCGCAAGGCTGGCCCCCCCCTTCAGGATAAAAAATGGTCTCGTCGAGGATGACTTTGTCGCCTTCGCCTGTCTTCTCAAGACCGACAACCTTCGCTTTCCATGCGCTAAGATCTCCGTTGGAATAATAAAGTCGATTGGTCCGCTCAATCACAGAGTTTCACCTTTGGGGATTGTCAATTCTCTGCCAGACTCGTATTCCACCTCTTCCTCCACGAAGGATTCAGGCTCAAAGTGCCTGAGCGAAGCCTCCCCTGACTCGTGGCGCTCCAACCTTACTGCGATGGCTTTGGTGACGCCCGATTCCTCCATGGTGACGCCCAGTAGGGTATCTGCCCCGGCGACTGTTTTTTTATTATGCGTTATGACGATAAATTGGCTCGTCCTTGAGAATTCCCTCAATAGGTTTACAAAGCGGATCACGTTCGCCTCGTCGAGGGCTGCGTCTATCTCATCCAGGAAACAGAAGGGCGATGGCTTTACCATATAGGTCGCGAAGAGCATAGAAATTGCTGTAAGGGTCTTTTCTCCCCCCGACAGGAGTGAAATCGCCTCAAGCTTCTTGCCCGGCGGTTGGGCCAGGATTTCGATACCCGACTCTAGAACGTGATCGGGATCAGAAAGTCTCAATTCGCCTCGACCGCCGCCGAAAAGCCGTCTAAACATATTATGGAAATTTTTCTTGATCTTATTGTATGTGGAAAGGAATAGCTCTGCGCTTTCGGTCCTGATCTCATCGGTGATCTTAAAGAGGTCGTCTCTGGCCTTTTTCATATCCGTCATTTGGGCTGAAAGAAAATCGTACCGTTCCTTGACTTCCTTGTATTCCTCAGGCGCCATGAGATTCACCGATCCAAGATCCTTAAGCCGGGAACGCAAAGCGGCAAGGGAATCCCTCAATTCGCTCACCGGAGCGCGAAGCTCAAACATCCGTTCTTCGAACTCCGCCAAATCCCGGGAATAGGTCTCCTGGAAGTTTTCTTTTAAGTTTTTGATTTCCGTATCGTACTGCGCTATAGCGAGATGGATGGTCTCCATCTCCGCCAGGGCGGCTTGCAGGCGCTCGGCAAGCCAGGCTGATTCCTTCCTTCGCAAGGCTAGATCGGCATTTTGGGAGGAAATTCCCTTTTCGATCCCCTCCATCTCAAGGGCAAGGCGCTTACCCTTGGCGTCCAGGTCGGCAATTTCATCATCAGCCTCTT
Organism: Spirochaetota bacterium; assembly: GCA_008080685.1. GTDB lineage: Bacteria > Spirochaetota > Spirochaetia > Treponematales > Rectinemataceae > VKGY01. The sequence goes on along the minus strand of VKGY01000005.1, from coordinate 6,932 downwards.
CCAGTGCTTGGGCAAGTCCTTCCTGCCTTCGGGTTTCCGCGTAGACCTCGTCCTCTTGTTCTTTGAGGGCAGCGCTTTGTCCGGCTATCTCACGGCGGAATACCGAGAGGCTCTCCTGCGCGCCGTCGATCTGCGCTTGAACCTTGGCCTTCGAAAGCCTCGCCTGCTCCAAGGTCGACCTGAAGGACTCGATCTTAGCCGCCAAATCTCGATTGTCCGAATCCAAAGCCTGGATATCCGACTCAAGGGCGGCTATCCGCTCCACACCCGAGACTATGGATTGGTCTATCGTACGTTTTTTGGTGATGATGCCTTCAGGAGAAAGGAATTCGTCCAGGAAGGTAGGAGTGGATTTTGCATACCGTGAGAACTTCCCCGCGATATCGCCCAACAGGGTGGAAACCTCAGAAAAATCCTGCAAGGAGGCTGAGATTCCCTTGACCGTCTCGGAGAGATTCTTCGTATAAAATCCCAAGGCCCGGGCAACATCGGAAAACAAGGCTGTCCTGGATTGTATTTTGGATTTAGCCCGTTCGAGCAACGTCAGGATCTCCACTTCCAAGCCTCGGCGTTCCGTAGCGGAGTATCCGCTTTCCTTGAGTCGCAGGTCAAGTTGGGTAACGATAGTATCGGTTATCCCATCCAAGGCCACTCTCTGTCGTCCAATCTCCGATCGCACCTTCTCTATGTCGTCTTTTTTAAGCAAAGCCTGTCCGTGGTTGCTCTTCACCGCCACACTGGCTGCCTGGATGCCCGATTCGAATTCTTCGATATTTTTTTCGTTTTCCTTGAGCCTGGACCTGAGGGTGGCGAGTTCTTCTTCCTTGGATTCTTCCTCTTCTTGAAGGGCAGCGATCTTATCTTCCGTATTCTTCAGCCGTATCGAAAGTTGATCGATCTTTGCCTTTGTCTCCCTTAGTCGATCTGCCAGGATGCTCCTGTGTTTTTCCAAACCGTTTTTTTCCACAGCTAGGCCATAGAGATTTTTTTGCATCTCCACAAGCCGAGCCTCAAGCTCGTTCATCATGTCGAGGCTTTCCGCCATAGATGCGGCCAGAGTCTCGGCTTGGGATTTTATCTCATCCCTTTCTTGGCGTTTGCGGCGATACTCTTCGTCATTCTTGTTCTTTTCCTTGGAAAAATGCCGTAGGCGAACGAGAAAGACATCCCTCTCCACTTCGAAAATCTCATCTTTCAGCTTCCGGTACCCGATCGTCTTATCCGCCTGGTGCCTGAGGGTGTCGTGGTTCTTCTTGACTTCGCCCAAGATTACCTCGACCTGGCGCATATTCTCTTCAGTTTTCTGGAGCTTGGTCTCAGCCTCTCTTACCCGGGCCTTGTGCTTGGTTATTCCCGCAGCTTCCTCAAAAAGGTATCTTCTGTCTTCGGGTTTTGAAGAAAGTATTTGGTCTATCTTCCCTTGCTCCATGACGGAGTAGGCGGATTTGCCGATGCCCGTATCCCAGAACAGCTCCCGCACTTCTTTGAGCCTAGCCAACTGATTGTTGATGTAGTATTCGCTCTCTCCCGAACGGTAGAGCCTGCGGCGGATGGAGACCTCGGGCACATCCAGGGGCAGGGTCCCGTTCTCGTTGGATATGACTATGGTTACTTCAGCGACCGAGAGGGCTTTCCGGGTTTCCGTGCCGTTGAAGATGATATCTTCCATGGAATCGGCTCTCAGGCTTTTTGCGGACTGCTCGCCCACAACCCACTTGATGGCGTCCACGACATTTGATTTGCCGCATCCGTTAGGGCCTAAAAGAGCGGATATGCCATTCGAGAAATCAATTTTCGTCTTATCGGCGAAGGATTTGAAACCGAATATCTCAAGGCTCTTGAGGAACACTGACCTATGTCCTTTTCGTAAGAAAGCTGGCTTAGGATACCATAAAAGAGGAACCTTTGCGAGGTTCCTCTTTGTCAGTCGCCGATACGCTGCCCAAGGCAGCGCATCAAAGCTTATTCGTCCTGCTTGATCAAAAGCTCGTACACCGCCTCGGGTGTGGCGCAGGCAAGGAGGGAACCCCGTAGCTCTGCGGCCTTGAGCCTGGCGGAGAAAAACGAAAGGGTTTGCAGGTAGTAGGCATGCTGGTTGTAGGCCGCGGCGATCATGAATAGAAGCCGCACAGGCACATCATCCAGGGACTGGAAATCTACGATATCACATTTGGAGATTCCCACGGACACTACGAGATCGGTAACCGAGGAAAGCCTCACGTGGGGGATGGCGATGCCGCGGCCGATGGCAGTGCTCATGAGTTCTTCCCGCCGCAGGATTTCAGAAATGAGGTCCTGTTTGTTCTTGATCTGGGGAGCTGAAGCAAGGTTTTCCGCCAGGGCTACCAAGGCGTCTTTCTTTTTGTTGTAATTGAGAAAAAGCACTCTATTGGGAGCGATGATGTTCTGGATCTGGATAGATCCAATAAGCCCCGCCGGCCGGTTGGAAGAGAGCCTTTCATTGACCCAGCGTTCGATATCGCTCTTTTTAAAGCGCCATACCGTTCCAATTTTGCCGGAAGGAATCTCGCCTTTCTGAGCCCAATCGTAGACTGTCCGCTCCGAAACGCGCAAATAACGGGCAACTTCTTCAATTGTCAGAATGTCGTCATCCATGCGAAAACCTCACTCCCTTAGAATTTAATGACATATTATTGAAGCTAATACGGTTTAATGTCAAGCGTAAAGTTTTTAAAATTAACTTTTGACGCCATCATTAAATAAATTCTCGATCTGCTCGGGGGAAAACCCCTGGGATCGAAGGAGGGAACGAAGGCCGTTCTCCCCTAGGCTGTTTCTCTTCTCCTCACGGGCCGCAGCATTGCGTATGTACTCCGAAAAATCAATTTCTCCAATGGCCTTTTTAATTGTCTCGAGGGAAAGCCCCTTTCCTGCCAAATCAGATGCCAGGTTTCGCGGTCCCTGCGGGCGCGCAACAAGGCGGGCTTGGGACCATAGCCGGCAATATCTTAGGTCATCCAAGAACCCTAATTCTTCCAAGCTGGATAAGGTTGAGCGCACCGCCTCTATAGAAAAACCGCGGGCGATTAGCTTGGCGAAGAGTCCCGCCCTATGTTGTTCCGCCCGGGCGCACAGCTCCAAGGCCTTCTTCTTGGCTCGATACCTTTCATCGATCTCCTTGAGCCTCTCGATCAACCCATCGCTGCAATCGCCGCCCTGCCAGTGGGAAAACTCACCTTCCAACACCGATAATTCTTCCCGAGGCAGAAAAAAAACGACGCCCCCGGGAAGAGCGACATGCGCATTCCCGGAGGCGTCGTATGTGATGGATTCGAAACGAACCATCGTAAAATCAACGTTTGGAGAACTGGAACCTTCTGCGAGCTCCCCGCTGGCCGTACTTCTTGCGTTCGACCATCCTTGGATCGCGGGTGAGGAGTCCGTTGGTCCTCAGGGCGGTGTGGTTGGCCGGATCGACCTGTGAAAGAGCCCTTGCCAGTCCATGGGCGCAGGCGCCTGCCTGTCCATTAATGCCGCCGCCGATGACGGAGATGACAATGTCGAATTTATTTTCGCTCGCGGTCACCACCAGGGGCTTGCGCGCCAAGGTGAGGAGTTCCGGAATCTTGAAGTACTGGGCTGCATCCATATCGTTGACTGTAAGCTTGCCGGTTCCTTCGCGAAGGAAAACCCTGGCGACTGCGCACTTGCGCCTACCGGTTCCAATCCCTAAATTTCTGACCATGAATTTCCCCTTGTGCCTTAAAGGTCGATGGCGACCGGTAGCTGGGCCGCATGCGGATGCTGCGAACCCGCGTAAATCTTGGCGTTCTTGTAGAGCTTGCGGCCAAGGGGTCCCTTGGGAAGCATGCCTTTTATTGCCAACTCAAGCGGAGCGACAGGATCCTTGCCGATAAGCTCTTGGAAATTGAAGTCTTTGAGCCCGCCGGGATAGCCGCTGTGCTTATAATACATCTTTTGCTGGCGCTTCCTGCCAGTTATGGCCACTTTTTCAGCGTTGATCACCACTACATAGTCACCCGTCTCCTGGCTGGGAGTATAGGTGGGCTTGTTCTTTCCTCGAAGCATGGAGGCAACCTTGACGGCCACTCTTCCGAGAGGTTTGCCCTCCGCATCGATGACGTACCACGAGCGCTCCGCGGTGGCTTGGGTCACGAAAATTGTCTTCATCAAACTATACCTTCACCTTATTCGTGTAGATTCAAGAAAATGCGCGTGGCATAATCCCACATTATCACAAATGTGTCAAGCGCTTGCCTTTTCCGAAGGAATCAGGATTTTTGTTCTTCCTTTTCCTCTTTTTCCTCGTTCTTTTTTTCTTCCAACTCTTCTTTCTCGGCTTCCTTCTTATCCTTGATGTCCGCCACGCCGATGAGAATCGCTACCGCGCCTATAAGGACAGCCAATACGGGGATTGCCCCTCTGAGGAAGGTAAGGACATCTGCCCACCAGCCGAAGATGCCGGGAAGACACACGACCACCGCAGCCACGACGAGGGCGATACCTACAGCAAGTGCCACCATTTCATGCTCCTTTGAAATTCTGTCTATCGATTGTTTTAATCTTGTGGGAATTATACCAGGATACCCCAAGTCGCGCAATATCGAAGATATGCTGGATCGCCTATCCGATTGAAGCAGCGCCACGTAAAAGGGTATAAAGAAGCATGATACATCCCGGATCCCTGGTGTTGCACAAGAATCAAGCCGGCGTAGTCCGTTCGATTTCCGATGGGAAGCTATTGGTGGAAATTTCCAAAGGCGAAGAAGCCAGGAAACTCCGAGACAAGGATGTCTCCCTGGTCCATCCAGGCCCGCTGAGCGCACTGCCCCCGCCCCGGATCGATGGAGATTTCGAGACCGCCTTCGAAATGCTTTTTGGCGACCCTGCTGAATCCGGCGCAACACTTTGCACCGAATGGAAAGAGCTTTCTGAGATAGTATTCGGTGACTTTTCTCCCGGTTCAGCCTTGGCTTGCGTCATAGAAGCCCAGGCCGGTAAAATGTTCCGCATCGCGGACGGCAAGCCGATCGGCATCAGCAAGGCAGAGCGGGAAGCTTCCCTCGCCAAGGAAGAGGAAAAAGTTAGGGAAGCCAAAGCAAGGGAAGCCTTTATCCTTGGTATGAAGGCCGCAGTAAAGGGAGGAGGAGCCTTTGCCCCAACGCCCTCGGCCAAACAGAACGTTCACCGCTGGCCAAGGAAATAGGCGTTGTGGAAAAAGCCGAGGGAGTGCACAAGGCGCTAGTGGATTCGGGACTCTGGGACAGGAGATACAATCCTTGGCCGCAACGGGCAGGATGCGCTCTAAAAGCGCCCAAGTGTCTTTTCCCCGAGGACGAAATCCCTACAGGATTGGAAAGGATGGATCTTCTCTACCTCGAATCCTTCGCCATCGACAATGCATGGTCGAATGATCCTGACGATGCGATCGCATTCGACGGCCATCGGATTTGGGTCCATATCGCCGATCCAGCGGCCTTTTTCAAGCCGGATTCCGAAGTGGATGAGGAAGCCCTTTCCCGAGGCGCCACCCTCTATCTTCCTGAAAAAATCGTACCCATGCTTCCCGAATCGGCCCTTCCCGTCTTAGGCCTTGGATTGTCTCCTACTTCTCCCGCCCTCTCCTTCGGTATCCTCATAGACGACGACGGACACATCGAGGATACAATCATCACCCCGAGCCTGGTCAAGGTATCGCGACTTTCCTATGCCCAGGCCGACAGCCTCCTCGTCGCGGGAAATCCTTCTCTTACAGCTTTGGACATCCTTGCCCGGAAACGCAAGTCAAGGAGGGTTCAGAATGGAGCTGTGGACATCGAACTTCCTGAAGTATCGATCAAGGCAGGGGATGAGGAAATCCGCTTCATCCAGGTGGAAAAGACAAGATCCGCGGACATCGTAAAGGAATGCATGCTATTGGCCAGCGAGGCGGCGGGCCGTTGGTCTTGGGACAGGGGAATCCCCGTGCCCTACTCGAGCCAGGAAGCACCTCAGCTTCCCAAGGGTTTGACGGCTACAGATCAAAGCGAAGCCCTCCTTTCGGTCCAGTTTCTTCGCCGAAAAGGCATGAAGGCCAGCGTGGTCGGCCCGGAATGCCTTGCCCATCAAGGCCTCGGCCTCTCATTATATTGCCAAGCGACATCTCCCTTGCGGAGGTACCAGGATCTTCTGGCCCATCATCAAATCCGGGCTGGTTTGGGATCGGGCACAGTTCTATCTTCCGAAGAGATCGCAAGGCGATGCCTTCTGGCCAATCAGGCGGCAAGCCTTACCCGACAGGCGGAACGGGATTCCCGATACCACTGGATAGCGGTATATCTTTCGGAAAATCCGGGATGGGAGACTGATGGGATCGTGCTCGAAGCCCGGGATAGGGACGCCCTCGTCATGCTCCCCTCCCTCGGTTTGGAAACTATGGTGAAGACTAGGACCCCCTGTGCTCCAGACCAGGCGATTCGCGTGCGCCTGATTCGGGCAGACATCGCGAACAAGGACCTGAGCTTCGATTTGATTTGGATTGCCTAATAGACACTTAGAGCGATGCATCAGACACGTGGCGATTGACCTTCCCTTGATGGGAGCATATTCTTGTGCAACGTCATGGACCAGAGAAATCTCGATGCAATCGCGGTTCTCGCGATCGAATATCCCAGGCTCGCCATCCTCGAAGGCGCCCAAAGCGAAAGCGATGTCCTAGCGAGACATAGGGCGATGATCGAGGAAGCCGCCCGTTCCCATGGCGGCGAGCTTGTAAAAACCGTAGGGGACAATTTCACCCTCGTCTTTCCTCGATCCTCCGATGCGGTGCGATGCGCCTTAGGGGTTCTTTCCAACCTGGGCCCCGCTTCGGCGGAATTGAGGATGGGCATCCATCGGGGACCGGGCAGCCGCATTGGTTCCGATCTTATCGGCTCTGCGGTAGATGGAGCGGTATCCCTCAAATCCCTGGC
>VKGY01000184.1 GCA_008080685.1 Spirochaetota bacterium | reverse complement strand
CGGCTCGCCGCGGGTGCGTCCACCACCAGGTAGCAGTTGGGGTGGGTCCGCAGGATGGAACAGGGAGCCGAAGGTGTAATCGGCGCGGCCAGGGCCATTTCCACCGCCAGGCTCTTCCGCTCGTCGGGAACGGTGCAAACGATGAGCTTGGACTTGAGGATATGTTTGACGCTCATGGAAATGGCCTGGGCGGGAACCTCGGAAAGGCCGGAAAACCAGCCTTCGCCTACCTGCTGGAGCCTGCACTTCTCATCCAGGTTGACGACGATATAGGGCGATTCGGTCTCGAAGTCTGCCGGGGGATCGTTGAAGGCCAGATGGCCATTTTCGCCGATGCCGATGAAGGCCACGTCTATGGGCTTCTGGCGGATCGAGGCGTTGAGCCGGGATATCTCCCCTTCCAGGGGCTTGGCGTCCCCGTTCACGTACTCAAACTTCTTGAGCCCAGGCAACTTCTCTGCCACCCTCTCTTTCAGGTACTTGCGGAAGCTGGCCGGGTGGGTGACCGGCATGCCCACGTATTCGTCCAGATGGAACATGCTCACCTTGGACCAATCGATTCCCTTGGCCGCCACGAGGCATTCCAGCATGGAAAATTGGCTGGCGCCGGTGGCGACGATGACATTTGCCTCGCCCCTGGCGGCTAGGGCTTCCCGGATCGCCTCAATCCCGATATCCGCGGCTCTTCGCCCCATGGTTTTAACGTCGTCATAGATGCAGGTATGCATAGTGGTGTGCTCCTTGATACATGATATTGTCCCATTATTCCCTCGGAGAAGGGAAAAGTAAACCTCGGCCTTGTCTTTCTTTTTCTTTTCCTTTCCTTACTTTTTAATTGCGCCGCCGCAAATGCCGTGCTACACTTGCATTGCATAGCTAGCATTTTAATCACATGGAGGTTCTGTATGAAAAAGATACTTATAGTTCTCGTCGTGCTCAGCCTGCTTTCCGGTGCGGCTTTTGCCCAAGGAAGCAAGGAGACCAATGCCCTGGTGCTCTGGAGCGCCGCCGCTGAAGACGAAGCCCAAGCCTTGGTTGTGAAGTTCAACGAAAAATATCCCGCTATCAAGGTAAGCGTCATCCGCGCCGGCTCAGGCGAGCTCTTGACCAGGCTCAACGCCGAGCAGCCCAGGCCTAAGGGCGACATCCTCCTGGGCATCGCCAAGGAATCCTTCGACGGGGCCTATGAATTTTTCCGTGGCTACAAGGCTGCCAACCACGCCTCGATTGGCGCTAATGTCAGGGACACCGCCGCCCTTCCCCGCTACTACGGATTCTCCATGCCTCTCCAGGCCTTCATGGTCAACACCAAGCTCCTGAAGCCTGCGGATTATCCCAGCTCCTGGGCCGACCTCATCAATCCTAAGTACAAGAAAGAACTCATCCTTGCCAACCCCGCCCTCTCCGGGTCCGCCTATGCCCAGCTCTATATGGTCTATAAGCTCTACGGAAACGAATTCGTGAAGAAGATGGCCAAGAACGCTACCTTCACCGCCTCTTCCACCGTGGGCCCCGAATCCGTAGCCCGGGGCGAGTACGCCATCACCGTCACCGGCGAAGGCAACATCGCCAAGTACATCGGCGAGGGAGCCCCCGTCACCTTTGTGTATCCCAAGGACGGAACAGGCGCCAGGTTCGACGCCTCGGGAATCATAGCCAACGGCCCCAACCCCAGGTCCGCCGAGCTCTTCATGGACTTCCTCACCTCCCAGGACGCCTACAAGATCATCCTAAATACCCGCAACCGCCGCGTAGTGGTTCCCACCCTGCCCGGCCCCAAGCACCTGCCCGCCCTGGGCGACATAAAGCTCTTCCCCTACGACGCCGTTGAAGCGGCCAAGATCAGGGAAGAACTCACCAGCAAGTTCTCCGATTGGATGAACTGACGGTAATTTTTCCGCTCCCCAAGGGCGGCCCCTTTCCGCGGCGCGGAAAGGGGCCGCCTGACATTAGCCCTCCGGAGGATGGACATGAGTCTCGATTTGACCTACAAGAACGTCAGCAAAGTATTCGGCCTGGGGGACAAGAACCCGGTCAAAGCCTTGAAGGAAGTCTCCTTCACCATAGAGCCCGGAGAGCTCTTCTGCCTTTTGGGTCCTTCGGGATGCGGCACGACCACGCTCCTGCGCAGCACCGCGGGGCTGGAGACCATCACAAGCGGCCAGATCCTCTACGGCGGCAAGGACATGACCACCATACCGCCCTTCCGGCGCAACATCGGCATGGTGTTCCAGAGCTTCGCCCTCTATCCCCACATGAACATTTTTGAGAACGTAGCCTACGGCCTCAGGGTCCGCAAGACTCCAGAGGATGAGGTCAAGCGCAAGGTCACCCAGGTCATGGAACTGGTGGGTCTCATGGACGAACTCAAGCGCAACCCAAGCCCATCCGGACTTTCCGGCGGGCAGCAGCAGAGGGTGGCTATCGCCAGGGCATTGGTCTACGATCCGGACATCCTGCTTTTGGACGAGCCTTTGGCCAATCTGGATGCTAAGCTCAGGCGCTACATGCGGGCGGAGATCCGCCGCATCCAGAAGGCGACCAACATCACTACGATATTCGTCACCCACGACCAGGAAGAGGCCATGGCGGTAGGCGACAGGCTGGCGGTGATGCGCAAGGGAGTGGTGGAGCAGATCGGCAGCTCCGACGAGCTCTACAATCGTCCCAACTCGGCTTTCGTGGCCAATTTCATCGGCAAGATGAATTTCTTTTCCGCCAAGTTTGCGGGCATGGGCGGAGGGAAAGCCCAGGCCGAAATAGCCGATGCAGCGATTTCGGTGTCGGTGCCGGAATCCCGCTGCTATTTCAAAGCCGCCGGCAATCCTGCCGCCGGCAATCCTGCCGCCGGCTATCCTGCCGCCGGCTATCCTGCCGCCGGGGCGAAGATCCTTGTGGGCCTGCGTCCGGAGCAGCTTGTGGTGAGCAAGGAAGGGACTCCCGAGTCGGTTTCAGGAAAGCTCACCATCATCCAGCACCTAGGGCAATTCGTCCGTTACGAGGTGGCCATGGATCCGAGCATTTCGGCCCAGACCTTCGAGATAGATATGCCAGGCTTGGTCCCAGGTCTTAAGGAAGGGGAAACGGTCCATGTCTCCATGCGGCCGGACAAGGCGGCGCTCT
>VKGY01000183.1 GCA_008080685.1 Spirochaetota bacterium | reverse complement strand
ATAGCCTGGAGCATCATGAAAAAATCCGTTCCAACAGGAGGGCATTCAAGGTAGTCCCCACCTTCAGGCCGGACAAGGCGCTCGATGCCGCCAATCCCAAGGATTGGAACGCCTATCGCGAAAAACTCGAAAAGGCTTCGGGGTTGAAAATCGACAGCTTTGAAAGTTTTGTCGCCGCCCTGGATGTCCGGCATGCGTTTTTCCATGCCCATGGCGGAAGAGCGACTGACCACGCTTTGGTCTTCCCCTTTGCCGAGGAATGCGGCAAGGACCAGCTGGAAGGAATATTCAAATCGCTCTTGGCGGGAGAGCCGTTGTGCGAACTCGATCTCCTGCGCTTCAAGACCGCCGCCCTCGCGGCAGTGGGCAGGATGAACAAGCGCCGGGGTTGGGTCATGCAATTGCATATGTGCGCCCAAAGGAACAACAATACCCGAAAATTTGGAATCCACGGCCCCGAGTCGGGATTCAACTCCATAGGAGACCAGAATATTTCCGTGCCCTTGGCTAAATTTCTCGACATTCTGGACCGTACCGATGAATTGCCGAAGACAGTACTCTTTTCCCTCAATCAGAATCACAACGATGTGCTTGCCACCATGGCTGGCAACTTCCAGGACCAGCCGACCAGGGGCAAGATGCAGTTCGGCGCGGCGTGGTGGTTCAACGACCAGAAGGATGGGATAGAACGCCATCTGGTTTCCTTGGCTAACATGGGCATGCTCCCCCTTTTCATCGGGATGCTCACCGATTCGCGGAGCGTGTTCTCCTTCATCCGCCACGAATATTTCCGCAGGATACTCTGCAATATGCTCGGCAAGTGGATAGAGGAGGGTGAGTTACCCCGGGACTACAACCACATCGGGTCCATCGTGAAGGATATTTGTTACAACAACGCAGTGGAGTACTTCAACCTTGATGGGAAGGCTCGGTAATAGCGATGGACGTCATCGCAGGACTGCTGGAAGGGGTTCCCCTACCGAGGATGGTTCCCGTAGCACAGGATTTTCCGCGTCCTGCGATGGGCGATATTGAAGTGTATTTGAGAGGCGAAATTGAAAAAGGTGCATATTTCCAGGGCATCAAGCCTGGATCGGAGATCGCCATCGCCGTTGGTTCCCGAGGCATTAGCAATCTTGGAATCATAATAAAAACTTTAGCCGACGAGATCAGGCATCGCGGCATGATTCCTTTCATCGTTCCCGCTATGGGAAGCCATGCCGGAGCAACCGCGGCGGGCCAGAAGGCAATGCTTGAGGGCTTGGGTGTCGGCGCTTCCGCAGTCGGGGCAGAAATCCGCGCCAGCATGGAAGCGACTAACTTAGGTTCTTCGCCTTTGGGGCTTCCTGTATACATTGATGCGAATGCCGCAGCCGCAGGCGGAATCGTGGTTGTAAACCGGATTAAGCCGCATGTTTGTTTCAGAGGGCCCTACGAAAGCGGTCTGATGAAAATGATAACCATAGGACTTGGAAAGCAGGTTGGCGCTGATTTCTGCCACCGCCTGGGCTTCGAGCGTATGGCTGAACATATTCCGGACATCGGTATCGCTGCCATATCGAAGTCGAACATCCTTTTGGGAGTGGGAATTCTTGAGAACGCCTACCACGAGACGGCAAAAATATCCTGCATGCGGGGAACGGAAATCCCTCGCCAAGAGCCTCTCCTGCTTGAAGAAGCGAGAACGCTCAGCGCCCGGCTCTACTTCGATTCCTTGGATACCCTTATAATCGACGAAATCGGAAAGGATATTTCCGGCGCAGGCTTTGATACCAATGTCGTTGGGCGATACCATTCTCCCTGCCTTTCCGGGGGACCCAGGATTTCCCGGGTTGGGATTCTCGACATTTCTGAAAAATCCAAGGGCAACGGCAACGGATTGGGTATGGCGGATTTCATAGCGAAGCGGGCGAGGGGAAAGTTCGATTTCGAGCAGACCTACCCCAATACTTTGACCGCGACTCTCACCGGCGCTGTCAAGATTCCCATGACCTTGGCGAACGACCGTTTGGTGATCCAGGCATGCGTGAAAGTGGCGGGGTTGACGGACCAGCGGAAGGTGCGGCTTGTGAGAATAAGGAACACCTTGAGCCTAGGTCGCATAGATGTTTCCGAAAGCCTCCTGGACGAAGTTGCATGCCATCCAAATATGAGGGTTCTGGGACCGCCTGCGGATTTCGCCTTCGACGGCATCGGGAATCTTTTCTAGATCTCTGCGGGAATCCGACGCGCCACGGCCGCGCGTTTGGCCAGGGTTCTCTCGTAGCTAGCCTCAAGGTGGGCTTTCATGAGGGCGGAAGCAGCTTCTGGATTCCTCGCGCGGATCGCTTCGAACACTTTTCTGTGTTCCTCCAGGGCGTGGCGATGGTCGGCGCTGCTGCGGGGAGTATCTTTGTAGGTGTTTATGATTGAATCGACGATTACCGGCACCAGCCTCATGATCACAGGGTTTTTCGTGGCCACTGCGATTCCTTGGTGGAACTCAAGTTCGGCGTTCAACCCGATTTTTCCATTATAGACGATTTCCTCCATGTCCTTTACGCTCTTTTCGATGGCAAGAATATCCTCCTCCGAGGTGTTTTTTGCCGCAAGCCTGGCCACTCCGGGTTCGATGATAAGTCTGGCCTCGATAAGAGATAGTCGCAAGTCTTGATTCACCACAAACTCAAGGCCCAGGGGGTCGTGGAGTATTCCGGGGTTTTGCGAAACGTAAGTGCCCTTTCCCCTGTGGATTTCCAAAATGCCCTGGGAGAGGAGGTACTTTACTGCTTCTCTCAGGGTGGGGCGAGAAACCAAGAATTCTCTGCACAACTCAAGTTCGTTGGGGAGCTTGTCGCCAGGCCTTTTAATACCATCGCGCACCATGGACTTGATCTGTTCGGCTATTGCTTGGGCTCTTCGTCCCGCTCTCTCCATAGACTCCCCTTATAAATGCCACATCAGTCGTCAGATGTCATATGTTACCTCAGAGGCAGACGATTTGGCAAGAGAGAAATGCTCTTCAGAAAAATGCAATGCAACAATTCAATTGTTGAATTTTGGACGAGTGCCCCAGCCTGGACCGCGACGGAAAATACTACCATGGGCACGGGGCCGAAATTGTCGTAGAGGAGCCCGATCACCGCGCTTCCCGCAAACCAAAAAAGCCCAAAGACAGTATTGAAAAGGCCGAAGGCACGTGCCCGCTTTTCCGGGGCCACTCTGTCGCCTATCGCCGCCTTGAGGATAGATTCTTGCGTGCCCACGCTGATGCCCCAGAAGGCCATGCCGAGAAGGATTGCCCAGAAAGGTCCCAAGAAGACTAGGGGGGCGGTAAAGACCTCGACTATGAACAAAACCGCCAGGGCCCTCAATCCATGTCGGTCGTAAAATTTCCCGAATACAAGGGCTGCTGCCGCGTCTATGGCCATGGCGCCGGAATAAAGAAGCGGGATGGCCGCCTCGGTAAAGGAGCCAGAATTCTTCAGATGTAGGCCTATGAGGGGAAAATCCGTAATGCCCATGGCCAGGAGTCCTGCGGAGATAACGATGATCCAATAGGATTTGGAATACCCTTTTGCGCTGATTTCCGGCGCCGCGTGCTTGAGTTCAAAACGGTCGGGGTGGGGAAAGAAAAACCGCGAAAAAAGGGTTATGCCCACCGCCAAAGCTGCGGGGATGAAAAGAAGCAATAGCCCCTTCCTGTACCCCGCCAAATCGGCGGCGTCGGGACCGGTAAAGAGGAGGGCGGAAAAAAGCGCAGGCCCTAGGAAAGCTCCTATCTGATCCATGGCCTCATGGAGCCCGAAGCCGAAACCGGAACCGGTCTTCTTGGCGGCGAAGGAAATGACCGCGTCGTGGGCGGGTTTTCGGATGGCCTTTCCCACTCGTTCAAGGAAAAG
>VKGY01000182.1 GCA_008080685.1 Spirochaetota bacterium | reverse complement strand
GATCGACGACACGGAATTCAAAACCTCGATACTCCAGAAGGCCTTCCCGTTTTTCTACCGTAACGCCCGGGTAGTTCCCCACCTTGTGATGGGCTCCGGTCAGGGCATTGAAAAGGCTGGTTTTCCCCGCATTGGGATTTCCGGAAAGGGCGATTCTGATGACAGGCAAGGTTTTGGGGCTCATCGCTTGCCCTTCCCGGCTCCGCGGCCTTGGCCCAGGCCAGATCCGTGAGTCCGTCCCCTGGGCTTGTCGCAGCAGGAAGATCCGAAGAAGAGGGAGCGGATCGCCCAGCCCATGCCGCGCCGCCCGCCCCTAAAGGGGGCCAAAGGCTTGGAAGCGGGGCCGGAACCGAGGGTTGCGGAATCCTGGAGGGCTTCCCCTTGGGAAGCCGCTTCTTCCTGGGCCTCCTGGGGCCGCACCTCTACGCAGGCCGCTTCTCCCCGCCGTATCAATAGATCGTAGCCGCTCATGCGAACCTGGATGGGTCCGCGCATCAAGGCTCCCCGGATGAGCTCACCTGAGGATCCCTCGGTAAAACCCATGTCGGCCAACCTTCTTCCAATCTCTCCCGCTACCTTGACGCGGGTAACCACGAAGCGCCCGCCGGGCGCGACGTCGCTTAAAATCATATCCCTCTCCTCGCGCAGTCCGCGCAAAGACCTGTCAGTTCCATCTTGTGGCCGATGGCCACGAACCCGTATTGCTTGAAAACCACTTCCTGGGCGCTCTCAATGGTCTTGTCGTAGAATTCCACTATCGTGCCGCAGCGTTCGCAGCGAAGATGGTCGTGGTGGCTGTGCCTGAACGCATGCTCATAGGTTCGAGCGCCTTCGTCCTGGCAGGCTTCCCTGGCCAATCCCGCCTCGGCCAGGAGTTTTACGGTGCGGAACACCGTGGCCTGCCCAATCCCGGGATCTATTTTTTTTGCCGCGGCGAAAAGGGAGTCCGCGGTAACGTGGCCTTCAAGCTCCATGAAGGCCCTGAGCACCGCCTTCCGCGCCTTAGTCACTTTTTGGCCGCGCTCCTTGAGATAGGCTTCTAGTTTCACATGTTCCGAGTTCGGCATCATTTTCTCCAAAATGAGAATGATTATCAATATCACTATAATGCGATATTGTCAAGCCAAAAGGGTGCTGAACTGAATTAGGTTTTCTTACGTTGTGGGCGCCATTCGCAGGGATTGGAGATCGAGAGGAGTCTGAATCCCAGTTTGGCGACGATTGGCCGGCTCATGGGGCTTGCGTCGATGGTGAGAAAGCGGTATCCCCGGGCGATGGCTTTCCGCGCCCGGATCGCGAGCACAGCGGTGTAGATGCCTCGATTGCGGTATTCCGGCAGGGTCGCTCCGCCCCAAAGGCTTGCAAAGGGCGATGCGGGCGGCAGGTCTATCCTTGCCGAACAAACCGGCTTGCCATCTGCGTAGGCTATGTAGACTCCTACCCGCGAAGGTTCTTCCAGGACGGATTTTTTGATTTCCGCAAGCCAGTTTTCCAGGCCTTCGTCCTGCGGCCAAAGCAGGCGGTTCAGCGCGGTAAAATCCTCGAAGCCGGCAGCGTCCTTTACTCGGCGGATGTCCATGGCCGAGGAGGCGGCAAGTTCTTTGGGTAGGCTGCATAGATCCAAGGCCATGACAGCCTCGTCCTCGCCGATGGAAAAACCGTGGCGGGCAAGGCGGTCCTTCAGGTCCGATGGAGTATCGTGGGAGAACAGCTTCCATTCAAAGCCTAAGCCGAGGCGGGAGAAGTAGTCCAATTCGCCAGCTATGGCCGCGTCGGCGTTGTCAGGGTTGAGGGCGCAGAAAATCACCACACCCTTTCTCCCGCCTTCGTCCACCAGGCGGACCGTATGGTTCCCCGCTTCGCGGCGGAAGCGGGGGAAGGAGGCCTGGCGGCGCTCATGCTCATCGTAAAGCGCAAGGATTTCGTTCGGGGTGTCCATGCCGCTTCACACCTCCGAAATCAGAAATTGTTGTCCGGAATGTTGGCCTCGAGCCAATCGAAGCGATCTTCGATCCAGGTCTCGTATCGGGCTGTGTATTCCGCCCTGCTCAAGCCCGCAGGGTAGGCGTTGGGCCAGGTGTCGTCCTCCAGGTTGTAGGCGGTGTCGGTCTGTTCCCATAGGCCGGACCTTTCCACAGGTCGCTGTATTCGTCTTTGGTGTTGAGGATGGTCGTCTTGAGGGTAGAAGCCTTGGCCGCCCAGCGTGCCTTGAAGGCGTCTCTGTAGAGCTTGTCGCCATCGTTATAAAATATCCAATTGTACCAGTTCGTGGCCAGGACCTCCACGCCGCTTGTGGACCTAAGACCTACATCGTTGGCATCTACGGGGCTCCCGGGCAAATCGGTGTTGCCCGCGCTCAAGTCGAAGTCCCACAGGGGGCCGATCTTGAACTTGGAGGCTGCTCCTCCGTCCTTGTGGAGGAATACGCTTGAAATGAAGCCCGAGTCGGTATTGCGGAAGGCTTCCTCGAGGATCGCCCAATCGATGAAGGAATTGGTGTCCAGGTATTGGGCGAAATTCCCCGCGCCTTCCTTTCCCAACTCGGTCTCTATGTCCGTAAATCGCTGAATCAACCAATCCCGATTCGCAGTGTTGCTTTTCAATGCCGAAGCTTTTGGGGTGATGAAGTAGTCTTCTATCTCGGTTGCTTCCTCTTTGGGTCTAATAATCCAGCGATTGACTTCTACCAGGTAGGCTTTGTCAGCTGGTGCGGTGCTTGAATCAGAAATAGCGAGCCTGTTCGCCCCCACCTTGACCTGGTCTCCAAGGGTGTAGACCCTGTTATAGACGCCGTTGAGGAAGACGTCCACGAAGCGCATGCGGGGCACGAATCCCATGGTGTCGGAGAAGACTGTCTGGGCGGTCTCCATGACCACGGCGTTGCGGATGAGGGTCTTGACGAAATAATTGGCCAGGAGGACACAGTCGGTGGCGGCGGGCATGTCGAGCATGGCTAACGCGCTGGAGAATTTCATCCTGTATGGTTTCTTTTCAGCCTTAGAACCCCAGATGGAGTTGCCTCTTCCCCTTATCTCCATCGGTGTGGAGGCGAGGGGTTTAGAGTAGGAGACTGTACCGTCGGCTATGGCAATAGTTCCTGCAAGAGGATCTTTCTTGGAAATTATGGGTGCGGCTCCGGCGGTGGCGATGTCCAAGGTGTAGGGATATTCGAAGCCGACGGGATCCACATGGTACACCGTGTCG
>VKGY01000181.1 GCA_008080685.1 Spirochaetota bacterium | reverse complement strand
CTGGCCCAGGTGGTCACATTCTTCCCCGTGGCTTACATGACCATGAAGGGAGTCTTGGAGTCCATGAACCCCGTTTTGGAGGATGCGGCCCTCAACCTGGGGGGTTCCCGCCTCAAGGTGTTCCTCCGGGTGACCCTGCCCCTGGCCGTGCCGGGCATCGCCTCATCCATTCTATTACTGTTCGTGGAGACCTTGGCGGATTTTGGCAATCCGCTCATTTTGGCAGGGTCGAAGTTCCCCATCCTCTCCGTCCAGGCATACCTCCAGATCGTGGGCATGTACGACCTGCCCAAGGGGGCGGCCATCTCTGTATTCCTCTTGATCCCCTCAGTCCTGGCCTTCTTCCTCCAGAGGGCAATCGTAGGGAGGAAAAAATACACCACCGTCACGGGCAAACCCCAGGCCTCATCCGGAAAGATTGTCAGCCCAGGGGCCAGGGTGCTGCTTTTTGGCCTTTGCCTCGCCGTAGCCGCCTTGATTTCCCTTATTTACCTTTCCATTCTTCTGGGCGCCTTGGCCAAGGTCTGGGGCTACGACCACAGCCTTACCCTGGAGCACTTCAAGTTCGTGTTCGGTGTGGGGTTCAAAGCGGTTCGCGACACCTTGATGATCGCGGGCATAGCGACGCCCATAGCCGGCCTCTTCGGCATGATTATCGCCTTTCTCGTTGCCAGGACAAAGATTCCCGGAAAGAAGCTGATCGAAACCACCAGCATCCTGAGCTTCGCTGTGCCGGGCACCGTTATAGGCATAGGCTACATCCTGGCCTTCAACGACAAGCCCCTGATCCTGACCGGAACCCTGGCGATCCTCCTTTTGAACTTCGTCTTCCGCTACATCCCCGTGGGCATAGAGTCGGGAACGGCCATACTCCAGCAGATAGATCCTTCCATCGAGGAGGCTGCGGTGGACTTAGGCGCCGATGCCCGGCGCACCTTCTTCAAGATCACCCTGCCCATGATTGTGCCGGCCTTTTTCTCGGGCCTGGTTTTCGCCTTCGTGAGGGCCATGACGGCGGTAAGCGCGGCGATATTCCTGGTTTCCTCCCGATGGAACCTCATGACGGTGCACATCATGTCCCAGGTTGAATCGGGCAACTTAGGTGCCGCGGCGGCGTACTCGGTGATTCTCGTGGTCATTGTAGCCGCGGCTATCGGGCTGATCCGGTTGGCCTTGCGTGCCCAGTACGGCCGGTTCGGCGGCAACATGCTTCATTTCTGAATTAGGCAACGGAGGATTCGCGATGAGCGTGCGTTTAGTGGACATACGAAAGGAATTCACCGATCCCCAGCGCGAGGGAGGAAGGACCGTAGCCGTAAAGGACATGAATCTCGAAATCAAGAACGGTGAATTCGTGACCCTTCTCGGCCCTTCGGGCTGCGGCAAGACAACCTCCTTGAGGATGATCGCGGGCTTTGAGATTCCCACCTCCGGCCATGTCTGGATAGGCGAAAGGATGGTGAACGATGTCCCTCCTAACAAGCGGGACACCACCATGGTATTTCAGAGCTACGCGATTTTCCCCCACATGTCCGTGGAGCAGAATGTGGGCTTCGGCCTGGAACTCAAGGGCAGGCCCAAGGCTGAGATAGCCCGGGAAGTGGGGCAGGTGATGGAGGTCATGGGCATCACGGAGTTGGGGAAGCGCAGGCCCGACCAGCTCTCCGGGGGCCAGCAGCAGCGGGTCGCCCTGGCCAGGGCTGTGGTCAACAAGCCCCGGGTTCTTCTGTTCGACGAACCTCTTTCCAACCTGGACGCTAAGCTGAGGGAATCGATGCGGGTCGAGATCAGGCGGATACAGCAGACCTTCGGCATCACGTCGGTGTACGTGACCCACGACCAGGCCGAGGCGATGACGGTTTCGGACCGGATCGTGGTGATGGAGAAGGGGCTTGTGATGCAGGTGGGCACGCCCTTCGAGATTTATTCCCGCCCCAGCTGCCAATTCGTCGCGGATTTCATCGGCAAGGTGAACCTCTTCCCGGTGAAGGTGATGGGACAGGTGGCAGGACAGGATAACAGGATCGGACAGGATCTACAGGATAAAGGAAAAGCCTACAGGACTCTGAACGCCCAGGGCAGGGAGTTCCTGGCGAACAGCGCCACCGTGGGCGTACAGGTAGGGAAGGAAGCCTTCCTGGCCGTGCGGCCCGAATCCCTGGAGATTGGCCCAGAGGGGAAGGTAACAGAAGGGAAGGTTGCTGAAGAGCAAACCCCGCCTGGCACGGCAGCCTCCTTCGGAAGCGGCAAAATTACCAAGGCGGTGTACCTGGGCTCAGTGGTGGAGTACGAGATCGACGCGGGGCTAGGCAAGCCTATCTACGCAGTCTCCTACGACCCTGTGAATGGGAGCTTCCTAAGCGTGGGCGATTCGGTTTCCTTTACCTTCTCCGCCAAGGCTGCCCATCTCCTGCCCAAGGCTTGAGGGAGCATCTGGCAGGGAACGGGCTTTGCCGGAGCCGGCTGCTGCCTGGCGGTTTAGAATCCCGCTTCCTCGTTGAAGACGATCACCGAGACCCTGCCGGGCTGAACCTCCTTGTTCAGGATCATGACCTTGGAAGGATAGGTGTCGAAACTATCGGGAAGGCCGTAGGCTTTGCGCGCCCTGACGCTCTCCTCGGGCACCACGTGCTCGACTAAGCGGTTCCACGCCTCGTCCAAGCCCGGGACTATCTTCTTGGCGCTGACTAGGAATACAACCTTCCCCGCGCCATAGGCATAGGCTGGAAGCTGGCTGCCTGTGAGGGAAGCCACCAACAGTTTGCCGCTCTGCGTCAGAGCGTGGACCGAGCCCACCGCCACATCCGGGGCAGCGCCCAGTTTTCTCATTTCCCTTCCCTGGGTATTCCCATCCATCTTGCCCAGAGTGCCGCGCACGGAATCATACTTTCCGAAATCGTTCAGGGCCGCGGAGAGCCCGATCGAGTCGACGGTTACGGAGGTCATGGTGAATACCTCTGATCCCGGGGCTATTAGGGACAGAGCCTTCTCCTTGGCTTGGGCTCCGGTTTCGACGGAGTAGGCTTCGAATCCATTGGCTTTGAGGGCCTGGATGGTCTTTTCGATGATTTCATTGCTTGGCAAGGTATTCCAATCGCTCATACATGCTCCTTGAAAAGTTTATGACAATAATATAGTAAAAAATATATATAAAGGCAAAACTTGTTTAGTTCATCGAACCTTGTTGCTGATGGGAAAGGACATACTTAGGCAAGAAGTCATGA
>VKGY01000180.1 GCA_008080685.1 Spirochaetota bacterium | reverse complement strand
AGGGTTTCCGCTCCTGGTTCCAGGTTGGGCAGGCCTGGGTGCAGAAGATTGATCGGTTTTCCAAGGCTGGGCTGACCTAGGTCTCTCCTCGCTCCGATGTGCAGAGGTGACAGGCTGGATGGCCTGGGCGCTAGGAGCATGGGGAGCATGGGGAGCATGGGGAGCATGAGCCGCACTAGCGGGAAGGCTTGGGGCCGAGGGGTTTGGAGCGGGATCTGCGGTCGAAGCAGACGTGCTCGCGACAGATCCGCTCTTGGCAGGAGGCTGGGATGGGATTTTTTCTTCCCTTTCCCCCGCCCTTGGCAATTCAGGGGCAGGAGTTCTTTGGGCTGCCCCGTGGCCATCCTTTGCCCTAGGCTCGCGATTTTTGTGAGTTTCACTTCCCAATGTCACGGCTTCGGCCGTATTTTCAGGCATCGGAGGTGAAGTCGTCGGGGCCTGGTGAGCTGACGATGTTGCTTGAACGCTCGCATGGACCTGAGTTCCCGGCGAAGCTGAGGCGGGTTGGCTCTCCTGGGCGAAAGATTCGGGTTCATCGGCTTCATGGTGGGCGACAACCTTAGCCTGGGGCTTTTTTACGACGACTTTCTTCTTTACCACGACGACTTTCTTCTTTTCCGCCGGCGTGTCATCCTCGGCCCTCTGAGCCGGTGTCGCCGGTTCGCTCTGCATGGGTTTGGGCTGCTTGATGAGATGAACCTTCTTCTGGGAATTCTCGGTATTATCCGTCATATCCTACCTTTTACGCATCCTGATCGTCGTCGTATTCAAAGCTCAACTCGACACCGCACGAGGGACAAGTCTTCATGTCCGGGGTCACGAGGGTTCCACAATCCGGACAATTGTACTCTTCGCCTACGGCGTCGGCCTCGTCCTCTTCCTGGACGATTTCTATATTTTCTTCCATGATGAGCCGGACCTGCTCCACCTCTTCGGTCGAGAGGCCTGAAGCCTTGGCGATGTCGGCCTCGTCCCTCTCCAAGAAGTCCTCCACCATCACGATGCCCGCCCCAGCCAGGGCATTTGCCCACGCTGGCTCCATGCCGGGAAGATCGCCGAGCCTGAGGGTTTCCTCTTCAATCTCATCTTCTCCCGCCGCCACTCCAAAGAGGCTGTCCGCGACGCGCTTGAGCTCGATGTTCCGGGAATCCTGGAGGTACTGCTCTTCGGTCTTGACATCGATGTTCCAATCGCAGAGTCGATTGGCCAACTTGACATTCTGGCCCATCTTCCCAATTGCGATGGAAAGCTCTTTCTCCGCTACGATCGCCAAGGCGGTATGCTTGGATTCCTCAAGGATATGAACACTCTTGACCTCGGCGGGCGAGAGGGCATTTTTTATAAACTGCCGCGGATCGATATCATATTTGATGAAATCGATTTTTTCGCCTTCCAACTCCTGGCTGATCAACTGGCTTCTCATTCCCTTTGGACCTACGCAGGCTCCCACGGGGTCCGGCTCGCGGACAATCTTGAAGATTTCTATGGTCTTGTCGTAGATCTCCGGGATTTCCAGTTCCAACAATTTGGTGACGAATTCCGCGTGGCTCCGGGAGAGGATGATCTGAAGTCCATTCTTACCTTTATCCACTTCGTATATGAGGGCTTTGATCCTGTCACCCACATGGTAGACTTCCCGGGGGGATTGGTATTTCTTGGGGAATATTCCTTCGACTTTTCCCAAATCCACATAAATGACGTTGTTCCGTTCCCTTTGGTAATAGCCTATGATCAGTTCACCCTGCTTGGACTTGTACTCAGCATAGAGCGTATCCCTTGATATATCCCTGAAATTCTGACGAGTGGTCTGCTTTGCCACCATGACCGACTGAAGGTCAAATTCCTGGGGATCGATGGGAAGCTCGAGGATATCGCCTATTTCCGCGTCGTCGGCGTATTCCCGCGCTTCTTCGAGGGTCATCTGCAGAACCTCATCCTCCAGATCGTCCTCGTCCACGATGACTTTCTTGGCGTAGATGTCGACTCCCTCGTAGTTCTCCCTAAATCGGACAACGACGTTTTCGCTGGTGCCGAATTTTTTTTTGTATGCGGCTACCAAAGCGTCCTGGAGGGTATTGACGATGAGTTCCTCGGAAATCCCCTTTTCGCTGATCAACTGCCTAATGGCTTCCGCCATGTCAGATGCCATTGTTTACTCTCCCTTACCTGACGCATCCAATCGCGCTTTCTGGATTGATGCGAGTTCTATGGCCTCAAGCCCTTCAATGCCTTCGATGGTCACCCTGCCCTCTTCCCATGCCTTGAGGGTTCCGGAAATCCAATCGTCGCTATGGGCAAGGAGTATCTTAACCCTTTTACCCAGGAAGGCTTTCCATTCCCGGGGATGCTTTATTATTCGGTCTATGCCCGGGCTTGATACTTCTATAGTAGGATTCTGCGTACCGTAGACCAGCTGTACCTGGGGAAGGATGAGCCGATAGGCTTTGGCGCATTCTTCAGTACCTGTACCGGAGGGCGCGTAAACCACCGCTTTCACCGCTACGCTCCCCCTGTGCCGGGAAACGGAAAATTCGAGGAGAGACAAGCCTATTTTTGCCAGGAGAGTCTCGATCGAATTCTCAAAATCCTTCTCTTCCGCCATCTACCCTTACCACCTTCGCCGGACACATTTTTCCGGCAGCCAAAAAAAAAGAGTCGTTAAACGACTCTCCTTATCGCTAAAAAGAATCCACCTGGTTTTTACATGCGGCTATAGTAGTATTCCATAATGGTTTAGTCAATAGCTGGAACGTAAAACCAAGCCTTTCCCTTAGTCTGCGGCCAATACTATGGCCGAAACTTCCTTTGCTCCTGCATTCAAAAGGACAGACGCGCAGGTGGCGATTGTGGCGCCGGTGGTGCAGACATCATCGAGGATCACCGCTTTTTCTGGCACTTCTGCCTGCTTCCTGGAATCAAGGGAATAGGCAGCCTGGGCGTTGCCCGCCCTGGCTGCCTTGGACAACCTTTTTTGCTGGTCATCACGGTTCCTACAAAGCACCCGGGCGACAGGCAGCCCATCGGCCTCGAGCCGCCATGCAATTTCCTCCACTTGATCCCATATGCCAGCGCGGATTTTCTCGGGTCTCGGGGGAACCGGGACTAAGGTGCGGTCAGGCCACCGTGTTGATATTTCCTTCGCTACGAGGAATTTCCAATATCCGCCCAGGGATGGGTGTCCTCCATGCTTGTATGCCCTGACAAGTTGCGCAGCCTGGTCCCGGAAAAGGAAAATAGGGAATATCTCAAACCCTGTCTTCCCCGACTCACGGCAGGAGTAGCAAAACTCAATCTCCGATCTGAGTTCCTTCCCGCAGGATTTACATCTGATACCGTGGATTGGCTTAAGCGAAGCGGCGCAGGACTGGCAGAGGGGAGCATCCCAGGGAAATGGCGGCTGCCCAAGGTTGCCGCAAAGCAGACATCGTCTAGGCGCAACCCACGCCAACATGGAAGGTAGAATATCCATATACAGGGTATACGGTAATTTAGAGGTTCGATGATTCAAATTCCTTGGGTATCGATCATCGATTTGAGCCGCGCCAGGATTTGGAGGGCCTGGAGGGGGGTTAGCCTATCCGGATCTAGGCTCATAATCGTTGAAATGGCCATTTCCTCCGGCGAGAAGAGCCCCGTCTCCTTTGGGGGAGAAGGTAGCGGCGCGGACGAGGGGGCCTTGTCGTCGGGAGAAAGGCTTTTCTCGAAGGTGGAGATTGTCGCCTGGAGGTTTTTTGCCTTCTCAAGCACCGCTTCTGGGATACCTGCCAGCTTGGCCACATGGAGTCCGTAGGATCCAGCGGCAGGTCCTTCCTTGAGCTTTTTGAGAAAAACTATGTCTCCTTCGTTTTCAAGGACTGCCATGCTTAGGTTTTTTAGGCCTTCATGGCGCAAGAAAGTCAATTCGTGGTAGTGGGTCGCGAAGAGGCAACGACATGATATCCTGTCCAATAGGTATTCGCTCACCGCCCAGGCGATGGATACACCGTCAAGAGTTCCAGTTCCCCTGCCGACTTCGTCCATCACCACAAGGCTTCGGGAGGTGGCGGTATTGAGGATGTAGGCGGTCTCGTGCATCTCCACCAAGAAGGTGCTCTCTCCTCGCGCCAGATTGTCCTGCGCCCCGACTCGGCAGAAAATCTTATCCACCAAGCCTATGGTCGCTTCTTGGGCAGGCACGAAGGAGCCCAGATGGGTCATGAGGCAGATGAGGGCGGTTTGGCGAAGCACCGTGGACTTTCCGGCCATATTGGGGCCTGTGATGAGGGCGAAGCGCGGCTCGGACCCGCCCAAGTCGAGGTCGTTGGGCACGAAGGCGCCGGCAGGGAGGCAGGCCTCCACCACAGGGTGCCTCCCCTGTCGGATCGACAGGGTTGGCTCCAAGACCAGGCGGGGCCGAGCGTAGCCCCCTTCCATGGCCGCTTGGGCGAAGCCCGCTATTACATCGATCCTTGAAATTGCATCGGCCATGTCTTCCATGGCCGAAAGCGAGGCTTTTAGGCTTTCACGATGGGCCAGGAAGAGTCGTCTCTCGATTTCGGCAATTTTCTCTGTGGCTCCGTTGATCTCGCTCTCTCGATCTTTCCTTTCGAGACTTCCAGGTAATATCCGATTATCTTGTTGTACCGAATCCTGAGGTTTTGGATCCCCGAGGCTTCCCTTTCCTCTTTCAAATATTCATGGAGTACCTTGGTTGCGTCGTCCTTGAGGTTCCGCAGCCTGTCCAGTTCGGCATCGACACCGGCTTGGATGAGGTTGCCTTCAGTGAGGAGGATAGAAGGTTCTTCGATGATGGTCGCGCTGATTAAGGTCGCACCTTGTTCACAAGCGGCTATTTCCTTCGCTCCCGGCGCGGCTCCGATATAGGGAGGCAAGGCAGCCATTTCGGGTATCCGGAGTACGGCGAGGGATGCCCTTAGGCTGTCCCTCAAGGCGAGAATGTCCTTCGCATGAGCCTTGTCCATGGCAAGCCTCGCCGCCAGTCTTTCGGTATCCAGGACCGCGCCGAGTTTCAACCTCAGTTCCTGGAGGAATAGCTGGTTTCGATAGAACTGCTCCACGCAGTCGAGCCGGAGATCGATGGCCCCTTTATCGTTCAAGGGCTGTAGTATCCACCGACGCAGCCGCCTATAGCCTCCGGCAGTCCTTGTCCTGTCCAAGACGTGGATGAGGCTGTCCTTGTCGCTCCCGGTGGATAGATTGCGCAGGAGTTCCAAGTTCTTCCGTGTTGCCTCATCCATGCTGAGGTATTTCGAATGGTCGTAAGGAAGGATGGATCTGATGTGAGGGCTTTTCGCTTTGGCGGTTTGGTCGAGGTATTCCAACAAAATCGCCGCGGCCGCCAATTCAGGGGATTCGTCGGCAAAACCGAAGCCCTTCAAGGTGGCCATGCCGAAGCGGCGACAAAGATCTTCCCTTGCCCTGCCTGAGTCGAAGCTCCAATCGGGTCTTTTTTCGATCAGGGCTTCCCCCCGCTCCGCCAAGGCCGCGCGGATGGCAGGATGCTCAAAGAGCGATTGCTGGACAATTATTTCCTTGGGGACGAGGCGCGAGAGCTCGGACCGGACAAACTCCTCACCTCCGTCTGATCCTATCTCCGAGGCATGGGCGCGGAATTCCCCGGTCGAGACGTCGAGGAAGGAAAGGCAGAGGCGATTTCCGATGCGGCAGAGGCTTACAAGGTAATTGTTTGCGTTTTGTTCAATGAAGTCCTCTTCGATGGTCGTTCCGGGAGTTACAATCTCTACTACATCCCTCTCGACGATGCCCTTGGCATTGGGGGCGGTGAGCTGTTCGCAGATGGCTACTTTTTTCCCCGCCTTGAGAAGCCGCGCGATATAGGGCTTTGCGGCGTGATGGGGGATGCCACACATGGGCTGGCCTTGCCGCTGGGTCAAGGTCAGGTCCAGGAGCGAACTCGCCACTAGGGCGTCATCGAAAAACATTTCATAGAAGTCGCCCAAACGGAAGAAAAGGATGGAATCCCGATGATTAGCCTTGATCCTCTTGTATTGGTCCATCATTCCGGGGCGTTCGGGCATATTTCGGCCTCACCGGCTGGCGGCCATCGCTTGGATGATTTTATCCGTCAAGTCAACGGATGGGCTGTTCCATAGGACTACCGCCGCGGAGGGGTCCTGGGGTTTTAAATTCAGCACCAGGGAAAAACCCTCCGCCTCGGCTACCTGGGCGATCATTCCGTTTAGCTTCTGAATGAAGGAGGTGTTGGAGCTGATGGAGCGGGCCAGGAGATCGAGTTCGTTTTGCCGGGCGGAAAGGTATTCTTTCAGTTCCGCGGTGAGGCGGACGATCTTTGCATCTAGTGTGGCCATTTCATCGAACATTCCGTTTTGGTTTTGAATTTCGTTCCGCCTCGCCTGTAGGGTTCGGATTTCCAAAGCCTTCACATCAACCACCGCCTGGACCTCGGCTTTTCTGGTTTCGAAATTCTTGATCGCCTGGGTTTGGTTGGGGAAGGCTGCCATGATCCTGGAAAGATCCACCACGGCAACCCGCGTGATTTGTTGGGCGCCGAGGGAAAAAACCGCCAGGGAAAAGGCAATAATACCAGCGGCGGTCAGTCGCTTCCTTTCCATATTATCTCCTCAAAAGAGAGGTTGGGTGATGCTGAGCACAAAATCGAAATTCGCCCCCGGAGTCTTCCATTCTATGGTTGTTCCATCGAAGGAGAACTTTTTTACGAAATAAAAACGGAAGGGGAATTGAGGCACGATGAACCGTATTCCAAGCCCAGTTGAAAAGGCGAAATTCTCCCAGCCCGCGTCGAAGAAAGAGGGCTTTGTCAGGTCTACGGAAGGGGTGCCGCCCATATCGATCATGCCGCCTTGGGTCTTCATCGCCCCTGCGTCGACGAAAAGGTCAAGCCACACCATCTGATCCACCAGGGGCATCCTGAGTTCCAGAGAGTTTTCCCACAGCATCACGCCTTTGGTGCCGTAAAGTTCATCCCATCCACGGGCGTTGAATGTTCCGTCCAGGCTTACCCAGTCCTTGGTGACTTCCAGTGGCGCCCAGGGCGCCTTCAACAAGGCTTGGAATCCGCTGTGGGCCATCAAGACCCATTTAAAATTCCAGGTTTCGGTGATGGGGAAGGAAAAGAGGGTTGCGAAGGCTTCGAGCTTGGTGTCGGACTTGATGTAGTGCTGGCGTTCGAAAGGTAGAAAGCCTGTGAAGGTCAGCCGTTCCCCCAGGTAATACCCCTTGGCGGGGTTGTACCAGTAGTCGAGCGTATTGAGGTAAGCCCTGCCGTAAATGCGATTGGTCAAGAGCCATGTGTCGTTGGTGGCGCGGAATTCCTTTTCATAGGGGCGGTATTT
>VKGY01000179.1 GCA_008080685.1 Spirochaetota bacterium | reverse complement strand
GAAGCTGTTCATGATGGTGATGGCGATTTCCTTCTTCCAGCCTTCGGCGCTCTGGGCTCCCACCACCTTGATGTTGGGATAGAGTTCGGCGATGGCCTGCCTGAAACCCTTCTCGCGGTTGACGCCCAGCAGGGCTCCCGGGGGTGACTGGATGATGGCAACGTTGCCCTTGCCGCCTAGCTGCCTGCCCATCTCTTTGCCCACCAGGTATCCTGCGCTGATGTCGGCCATCTGCACGCTGGCGGTGTGCTTCTGCAGGGTCGCCAGGTTGACCGTGATGACGATGATACCCTTGCTTTCCGCGGCCTTGACGGAGGCGGAGAGGGCGGCCGCGTCCTGGGCCTGGAGAACGATGGCGTTGTACTTCTGGTTGATCACATCGTCGATGAAGGTTACCTGGAGCTCGGCCTTGAGCTGCGGATCGAAGGACTGGACCTTGACGTTGGGATGGTTGCGGAACACCCGCATCATGCCTTCGAGCCATGCGTTGGTGTTCGGCTGCCCGATGCTGGTGGGGATGTAGGCGACCTTGAAGGTCTCCGCTCCCTGGGCGCCCGCGGACAAGGCGATCAGGATCCCGAGAACCGCGGCGAGGATTCTTGCTTTCTTCATGAATGGCCTCCTGGAAAATTGACCGATATCGCCCTAAATGATAACATTATGAGCGTACGATCTAAATTTATCCCAAGAATAAACCCGTTATGTTCGTTTGGCAAGATGTAATATTATAAAATGTGCAATATTTTTCATCTATACGATCATTTTAATGATCGTTTAGGTTATCACCACCCTGATGCCCAGGGCTTTGAGGCCTTCCCGGTATTCATCGGGGCAACCGGCGTCTGTGACGACTACATCGATCTTCGAAAGGGGAGAGGAGACGAAATTGGCAACCTTGCCCATCTTGGAGGAGTCGGCCAGGACGACCACTTGTCCGTGGGTGTGGTCGATCATGGCTTGGTTGACACTGCATTCCTGGTAGACGCTGGTGGTCAGTCCCTTTTCCAGGCTGATCCCGTTGGTGCCCAGGAAGGTGTGATCCGCGTAGATGTTGCTTATGGCGTTCAATGCGAACTCACCCACCAGGGATTGGGACTGCTCCCGGTATTCACCTCCCAGGATCATGAGTTCTATGGATGGACTGTGCTCGCTGGCGATGGCGGCGGCGTTGTTGGTTATCACCTTGATGCGCTTGTCTCTGAGGGCCCGGAGGAAGCAGAGGGTGGTGGAGCCGGAGTTCATGAAGACTATGTCGTTCTCCGCCACGAAGCTCGCGGCTTTTTGTGCTATGCGCAGCTTTTCTTCTATATTGAGGTCGTCCTTTTCGCTCAGCTTCTTTTCCGGCATCGCCGTGGCGTCGTAGGTGACGGAGACAGCCTTCCCGTGCTTCCGCATCAGGGATCCGTCGTGGCACAGATGGTCCAGGTCCCGGCGGATGGTGATGGCCGAGACGCCCAGGGTGGAGGTGAGTTCTTCCACGCTCACGGAGCCTCGGTGGTTCACCAGGTCCAGTATCTGGGATCGGCGCTTGTACACTGCTGCGTTGGAAGCCATCGGGTCCCCTTTCCATTGGATTGCATGGTTTTTATACGCTCATTCAATCATACAATGGAATTATAATGATGTAAATATTAGGCATAATGATAATATTCCTATACAAAACGATCATTATGCTCATATAATGCATCGAGGTTACAATGAAACGATCGGCGATCATCGTATTGGATACGGGGACTACGAGCATGAGGGGCATCCTGTTCGGCCACGGGGGAGGCAACCTGGGGATGCGCCAGGTGGACAACGCCCCAGAATACTGCTCCGACGGAAGGGTGGAGCAGGACGCCTCTACATGGGGGAAGGCCTTGGCGCTCATCCTTTCCGCCCTTGCCGAGACGGCGGAGGTCAGGGATGTAAAGGTGGAAGCCCTCGCCCTCACATCCCAGCGCTCCTCCGTCCTTCCCGTGGACAATGAGGGGATCCCCCTCCACAGGACGATCATGTGGCAGGACACCCGCACCGAGGGGATATGCGCCTCCCTGGCGGGGTTCAACAGCTTGGTGTACTCCAGAACCGGGCTCAGGATTTCTCCCATCTTCTCCGCCGCCAAGATGCGGTGGTTCAGGGACTTCCTCCCCTCCGTCTACGCCGGGACCCACAAGATGCTGGGCATCCAGGATTACCTCCTGCACCTTCTTACGGGGCGCTTTTGCACAGACCGTTCCCTGGCATCCAGAACCAACCTTTTCAATTTGGAGACCCTGGACTGGGACCAGGAGCTGGTAGACGCCTTTGGCGTGGATCGACGCCTCCTTTGCGACCTCATAGATCCGGGAGCCCCGGCTGGTAGCTTACGTGACTCCCTCGCCTCAGCCTCGGGGCTGGCCGGAGGGATTCCTGTATTTTCCTGCGGGGGTGACCAGCAGTGCGCTGCCTTGGGCATGGGGCTTTTAGGCGGCTCCGAGGCGGTCGCGAACACGGGGACGGGCTCCTATGTCCTGGGATGCAGCCCGATTCCGGTCCGCGACCCGGCCATGAGCCTTTCATGCAATGTTGCCGCCGTCCCGGGCACCTATATCGTCGAGGCGGCGATCCTCGCTGGCGGGGCGGTGTACCGCTGGTTTAGGGACCGGTTCTACGGGAAGGCAGAGGGAGGGGATTACTTCTGGGAAATCAATGCCGAGGTCCAGGCCTCGCCCCCGGGTTCCCGGGGCGTGCTGCTCATGCCAAACTTCCGGGGCGCCGGAGCGCCCCGCTGGAACCCCATGGCCAAGGGATACTTCTACGGCCTGGGGCTCGCCACCTCCCGGGGAGACATGGCCCGGTCGATCCTGGAAGGAATTGCCTTCTCCATGAAGGAAGGTCTCGACCTCATGGAAGCCGTAGCGGGGAAAAAGAACAGGATTATAGTCGCGGGAGGCCTTGTCAAATTCGACGAGTTCGTCCGGATCATGGCCGACGTCTTCGGGCTACCTGTGGAACTGGCGGAGGAGAGCGAATCCACTGCCCTCGGGGCCTGGATCCGCGTTTCCCGAAGCCTCGGGTGGCACGGCTCCGAAGCCGAAGCCTTCAGCGCCGCCATGGGTTCGGCACCTCGCCGGATCTTCGAGCCTGATCCAGAAAGGATGCGTACATATCGCCTCGCCATGGAAAGGAGGTTCCCCACCCACAACGCATGTCCCAATTTCCAGCCTTGGCCTTCCGGGACGATGGCGGAAGAGGACGAGGTTGGCCAAGGATCCCTGGGCAAGGCCGAGGCCCGGGCCTGGCCTGAGTCCGCCGCCAAAGCCTGAGACCTCCGCGGGTAGGCCAAGGAGGCGGGCGGGATTTTCCGTGCAAAGCCTGATGGTTTCCCCGAGGGAAGCGCCTGTGGCGCGCATGAACACCGGAATGTCCCAGTCCAGAAGGTGGGCGGCGCCGGCTAGGAAGGTGCTGCCGGGCAGGCCTATGTGGCCGTCGGGGAAGACTTCGACTTTCAGATTTCCCCAGGTGTAGATACCGGGCGGGTAACCGCCCAAAAGCGCCGCGTCGCTCACCAATATCAGGCGCTCCAGGCCCTTGGCCCGGGAGAATACCTTGAGGACAGCATCGGGCAGGTGGAAGCTGTCGGCGATGAGGCCTGCGGAAAGCTCATCAGCCGCAAGCTGCTCCCAAATGTAATTGCGAAGCCGCGGCACTGCGGCGTGGCTTCCGTTCCCCAAGTGGGTGGATACGGCCGCGCCCGCGGCGATGGCGCTGCGTATCTGTTCCGGCGATGCGCCGGTATGGCCGATGGCGACGACGACGCCAAGGCCTACGAGCTTGCGCGTGAATTCCAGTGCTCCTTCCCTCTCCGGGGCTATGGTCACGAGCTTGATAAGGCCTCCGGCCGCCTCCTGCCACTCCAAGAACTCCTCGAACCGCGGATCCCTCACATAGGCAGGGTCGTGGGCTCCCCGGGGGCCGTCCTCGGAGGAGATATAGGGCCCTTCGATATGGACGGCGGGAATCGCTGCGGCGAGGAGGGGGGACTTTTCCCGGGCCTTTCTGATGAGTTCGAGGTTGCGCAGCAGGAGATCCCGGGGCCTTGTGACAATGGTGGGAATATGACAGCTGGTCCCTGAGGCGGCGAGGTGACTGAATATTTTTTCTATATGCTCCAGGTTTAGGTCTTCCAGGCTATAATCGCTTCCCATATAGCCGTTCACCTGCATATCCAAAAAGCCGCGGCAGAGATAGGGCAGGGTAGGTTCGCCCTGTCCGTCCCTCTCCAATCCGCCTAACAGCTCCACATTGTCTATCCTTCCATCCCGGACCTCGGCTCTGATGGCCGCGCTGGAGAGGGGATCTATGCCTCTATATTCCATGTGCCGCTCCTTTCTCCAGATTCCTATTTTTCTCTCCTCTGGTCAATGGACTCGAGCGGAGAAAGCTTGGTACGATACGGCCATGTCGATCCCATCGTTCTTTCCGAAAATCCGGGGGATTGTTTCCCCCACCCTTGAAATATGCCTTAACCGTTTCGAGCGCCTTTACGGCGCCCTAGGCTGGGTGGACATGAAATTCAACCCCGCCACGGGGGAGGAGCGAAGCGGGGAGGTGGTCCGCGGACCTGGGGCTGGTGATTTCTACCGCCGCGACCGGGTCTATGGCTGGATCCAAGGAAGGGCTTTGGAATCACTCGTCGCCCACGCCCGATGGCTGGCAAGGCTTAAGGGATATGTCACGGTCCCGGCGGACCGGGTTGCGAAGGCCGCAACCGCCCTGAACGCCACGCTTTCCTCAAAGTGCTTCAAGGCAGGGAGGATGACAGCCTCCTTTGTCATGGATCCCCGAGGCGAAGCCCTCGGCCCCGGGATACCGGAAGGCTTTACAACCTTGTCGCACCTCTTCTGCCTGCGGGGCTTGGCGGCCTATGCGGATTTCGCCCAGCTGCCGGAAAGCGAATCCACACCCGTCATCGAAGCCTTGCGCCGCGGGGTGGACGAGGCCAACGCAGGGCGCTGCATGGATGATCAAATCAAATTCGGTTCGCGGGGCGGTGAATCCTATTCCTTGGAGCGCAGAGGCTACGAAGGCCAGATGATAGCCCTGGGAGCCTGTGAAATTCTTTATGGGATCACCGGAGCCAAGGAAGACCTGGACCGGGGCCTTGAAGCGATATCCTATGTGGTTGGAAACCACCTGTGCATCCTGCCTCGGGCGGGCATTGCGATGATAGACGCATTCGGCCCCGATGGGGAGCCTTTGCCGGAAGACGGCAGGCTGGCCACCAATCCGGGCCACGCCATAGAGTTCGCAGGCCTGGCCTTTGGGTTTTTCCGCAAGGCGGCCGCGAAGGCCGGAATGACGGGGTATCCCAGGGAATGGACGGATGCGGTGAAGT
>VKGY01000178.1 GCA_008080685.1 Spirochaetota bacterium | reverse complement strand
TCCTTTACCCTTTCCTCCTGGATGTCCAAGCTCCCTTGCTCGACTCCCTTGATTCGAGGCTTGTGATTCCTCTTGCCTTGAAGTCCCGCTTTCCCGGCCTGGCCATCGCGCGCCTTACGCCAACGGTCGCGGTTGGAGGCCTTGAGCATCTTGCCTTGACTCCCCAGATGGCAACCGTCAACAAGAGGGATCTGGGTCCTCTGGTCTTGGAGTCAATCCCGAATTCCCAGGAAATCCTCTCCGCCATCGATTTTTTGATCACAGGGTTTTGATTCCTTCGCCGGGAGGCATTACTCTAGAGTGAGAACCTATAAGGAGCCGCCATGAAAGAAGTCATCTTGGCCCTGGCCAAGTACAATCGGGGAGTGAACCTGAATCTTATCGATGTGCTGGACAAGGCAAGCCCCGAGGTCCTGTCCAAGGAGACGGGGACCTACTACAAGTCAGTCCTGGGCATAATCCACCATTGCTTCTGGTACGAGGTGATCTGGCTCAAACGCTACAAGGCCTTGGGTGAATACCCTTCCCTTTCGGCGCCTATCCTTGCCAAGGAAGTGGAGGCCATCAAGGCCAGCGCCGGAGACGATTGGGCCAAGCTCTCATCCCTCATGAAGGAAATCGATTCACTATTGGTCGCTTTCATGGAGGAAGTTAAGGCCGAAGACCTTCTCAAGCCCATCAAGTTCAAGAACTATAAGGGCGAGGAGCAGGAGCGACTGGCCTGGCATACCATCTTCCATGTCTTGAACCACTACACCCACCACCGGGGCGAGATCTCCGCCGCACTGGATCAGATGGGAGTTGCCAACGACTACTCGGGATTCTTCCGCTATCTCTAGGAAATCGGCGGGAGGCAAATAGACAGGATAAATGCAAACTATGGATTTGTGTCCAGGTAGAAGTAGCGGGATGCATCCTGCGGGATGGGATGGGGCTATGGCGTAGATTTGTTAATTTTCCCTCGTCATGCGCATCCCGGGGCGAGTATGACCCTAGGGCGGGTGAAATGCAACACTGATTCGTATCCCATTATGCTACAAAAATTTGTAATTATTTTGCCAATCCCTTACACTTGTACCTGTGGATGCTCTGCCCTGGAGGCAAATATGAATCCAAAAAATTTCCGTTCCATCTTTATATTCATTCCTTTGGCCCTCGCCTGTGCCTCGGTTTCCGCCCAGCCGTTCAACATGCCCAAGACCATCAGCGCTGCCGATCGCCTGGCGGCGGATCTGGCCAAGCCCGGCCTGGATTACAACGTGCCCGTATCGCTTAAAAGTCCAGGATGGGAGAAAACCCGCTGCGCCACCATGGAAATCGCGCCCGACGCATTCGTGGATGTCTGGTGGCCGGCCGAGGACCTAGCCTCGCCCACGCCGGTTGTGCTCTGGCTTGTCTCCCAATCCAGGACGCACTTCCTGGGAAGCACGGGAAGGCCGATGCGCAATTACCCGCCTGTGGTGTCCATGGCGGCGAACATCGCAAGCAAGGGAATGATAGTCGTCGTGCCCGATTTCATCGTGCCCACCGCCATGACCCCCCGGCTGCTCGACTGGATCGAATCCGCCGGTCCTTCCTTGGGTATGGACCCGAAGCGGATGGCCTGGTACACCAACGGCTATGGAATAACCATGCTGCCTTCCCTCTTGGCCCAGGGATATGGAACCAAGGTCCGCGCCCTCGCCCTGATGTACACCGGCTGGCTCAAGACCAGCAACGTGACCCTCCCTGGTGGCATGGAACTCCTGTATGTGCGCGCCGGCAAGGGCAGCTATTGGGCTAGGTGCAACGCCTACATGGGCACGGTGGTCGAGGATCGCAAGAAAGCCGGACTTCCCACGGAGTTCATCGACCTGCCCCAAGAATTCGCCTACTTCGACTGGCTGAAGGACAACGAGGAGGTCCGCGAGGTGCTGTCCAGGGTGGTGGATTTCCTTGAAGCCCGCTTGCGTCAGTAGACCAGCGGTGGCGATTGGACATGATAACAGGAACAACAGGATCGCCAGGATTCGGAGGAGCCTGGGCGGGGTGGCCCTTGGACCTTTGGCTCCGCGCATACCGCAGGCCCAAGGATCACAAACATCTTCGTCAAGGCATCGGAAAATCTTCTACCACATTTTCGTAAGCATTTGCACAAGCAGGGATGTGGAGGCTACGGCGAGCCAGCAGCAAAGCCCCAGGAAGATGGGCTTGAAGCCGTTGGCCAGGAGTTTTTTGATATTCGTGTTGAGGCCGATGGCCGTCATGGCCATGACGATCATGAATTTCCCCAGGGTGAAGAGGGCGCGGGCCACGGGCGCGGGAATGCCTGAGAAGGTGTTGAGCAGGGCCGCCGCCGCGAAGCCAAGGACGAACCACGGGAAGACTTTGGAGAATTTGAACGCCGCCCTGCCTTCCTCCCGTGCGCTTTTCCGGGTTCTGTAGATGGCCAGAGCCAGCACAATGGGGACGATCATCAGCGTTCTCGTGAGCTTGACGATGGTGGCGAACTTAAGGGCGCTGTCGTCGCTGGCTGCGGCGCTCCAGGCCGCGCTAGCCGCGACCACGGAGGAGGTGTCGTTGATCGCCGTGCCGGCCCACATGCCGAAGCCTGTGTCGCTCATTCCGAGGAGGCGGCCCAGGGGCGGGAAGATAAACACTGCGATGATGTTGAAGAGGAATATGGTCGATATGGCATGGGCCACTTCGGCGTCCTCGGCCTGGATCACAGGCGCCGTGGCGGCGATCGCTGAGCCTCCGCAGATGGAGGTGCCTACGCCGATGAGGGTGGTTATCTTCTCCTCTAGCCTGAGGGCTTTCCCAACCGCGAAGGCCATAATGAATGAGGCTGATATGGTGAACAGCATCACCGCAAGCGATTGGCCGCCGACTTTCAGCACATTGAAAAGGTTCATGTCTAGGCCAAGCAAAATGATAGAATTCTGCAGGATCCTCTTGGACGTGTACTTGACTCCATCTTCCAATTCCCGCCGGATTGTGGAGAAGGCCGAGGCGATGGCCATGCCGAAGAGGATCCCGAAAACCGGGCTTCCGATTATCGGCACGGCTTTCCCGAGGAACCATGCGGGCATTGCGATGCCCAGGCACAGCAATACGCCAGGGGCCAGGCTTTTCAGTTTTCTCACGATCGCTTTCTTTGCTTCGCCGAGCTTACATCACCGTCGCCGAGAGGGCTGCCGCCAAGAACAAGAGGTCCGTGGCGACAAAGGCTCCTGTCATTCCCCACTGCAAGGCGGGGTTGTGGGTGCCCTGG
>VKGY01000177.1:4532-7790 GCA_008080685.1 Spirochaetota bacterium | reverse complement strand
TGGTGTTGATGACGCCGTTGGCTTCGGATCGAAATTCCGCGGGAATGATGTCAGGCATGAGGGCGACCACAGGGCCTCGCACAGCCTGCTTGAAAAGATTGAGGCAGAAGATGAGGGCGATGAGGGCTCCAAGGCTGGCCGCAGCCGCGTAGGGGAGGGTGCTGAAACATAGGGCTGTGAGGGGGAGGAGAACGATGACAAAGGGCATCCGGCGGCCGATCTTCGTGTTCGTCCTATCAGACATCACGCTGGACAAGGGAATGAGGAAAAGGGCGAAGATATTGTCCAAGGTCATGATCGATCCGACGAGGGTCATTGAAGAAACGTACTTCCCTAGGAAAATAGGAACGTAGGTATCATAGAGGGGATCCATGAGTCCCATGGTGAAAAAACCAAAACCGATGAGAAACGTGAGCTTCAGATAAGGTTTAAAGCCTTTTTTTTCCAGGCCCATGGAGCCCTCCTTGCAATCTAGTCAGATCCTTTCGATGCATACTACACCATGGTGCCGCAGATGCAAAGAGAAAACGCTGTCCGCTCCGAAGGCTGAGCCCATGCAGGCGGTAAAACCTTGAGACATTTCCTTGGGAACGAAGGCTTGGATGGTGCCAGCGAAGCCCCCACCGTGAACCCTCGCAGCGCCTTTGCCTGAAAGGCAGTCCTGTGAAAGGGCAAGGCCAAGGAGGAGTCCCTGCTCCCGCGGATTGCCGGGACTTGAAAGATTTTGCAGGCAGGCTAGGCTAGAAAGCCCGGAATCCTTGACCGTGGCGAGAAATCTCGAAATGTCCTTTTCCCGCAAGGCCTGTGCCAGGGCGTGGCTCCTTTGCGTCTCTTTGACAAAATGCCAAGCGCGAAGGAAGGCCCTGTCGCCTAAGGCGAGGCGGATCTCAGGAAGCCTGGCCAGCAAGTCTCCTTGTCTCAAGCCAGCGAGTTCGGATTTGCCAAAGAGGGCTGCCACGGCCCTCATTTCTCTTGGAATGGCTGCATAATCCGGAGTAAGGTCTTCATGGCTCCCCCCTGTACCGACGATGAACAGGGAATGGCCATGGTTTCCTAGATCGAAATCCAAGGGATCTAAAAGGGGGTCCTGGCTTCGGCTGAAATCGATGAGGAGCGCGGAACCGATGGCGCAGGCCATCTGGTCCATGAGCCCCGAGGGCTTGCCGAAGTAGACGTTCTCGGCGTACTGGCCGACTTTTGCCAGCTCGAAGGGAGAGATTTCCGTTTGGGAGAAGGTTGAAAAAATCTTGCCTATTAAAACTTCGTAGGCTGCGGAACTAGAAAGGCCGGAACCTGAGGGAATCCTTGAATTCATCACTGCGTCGAAACCCATAGGCTTTCCGCGCCCAAGGGTTTCGATTCCCTTGGCGATTCCCCTGACGATGGACGCCGAAAGTCCCGTCTCCACGGGATGGACGGCCAGGTCTTCAACGTCCAGATCCAGAAAGGGAAAACCCGCGGACTCGATCCGCACCCGCCTGTCTTTGCGAGGAGTGGCGAAGGCTGCGATGTCCATGTCCACAGCGGCGCAGACCACAGCGCCAAGGTTATGGTCTGTATGGTTTCCGCAGAGTTCAGTCCTCCCGGGGGCTGAGAAAAACATTCCTGCACTTTTCGGCAATTCCAGAAACAGCTGGGAATGGGTTCTCCTCAAGGCTGAATAACGGAGCCTCTGGCTCGAAACCTGGGAAAAAGGATACAGGGTTTCGAGGGTCGACGCCGTCATTTTAAGGCAGCTTCCTTCGCCAGGCTACAGTAGGTGGCGGCGGATTCCTTGATATGGGTAACTTCCTCATCCCTCAAGGTCCGCACCGCCTTAGCGGGACTGCCAATAATCAGACTTCGTGGAGGGAAGCTCTTGCCTTCCGTGACCAGGGCGCCGGCGCCGACAATGCTGTCTTCGGCA
The DNA here is from genome assembly GCA_008080685.1 of Spirochaetota bacterium. Lineage (GTDB taxonomy): Bacteria > Spirochaetota > Spirochaetia > Treponematales > Rectinemataceae > VKGY01. The sequence goes on along the minus strand of VKGY01000177.1, from coordinate 5,884 downwards.
ATCGTGGCCCCGTTGAGGATGATGGAACCCATGCCAATGATGCAGCGGTCACCAATGGTACAGGCGTGCACGATGGCTCCATGCCCCACCGTGACGTCAACGCCGACTTTGCACGGCAAGTCGTCCGCCACATGGAGGACGGCTCCGTCCTGGATATTGCTCCTTTGGCCCACATAGATCGGCGCGATGTCGCCGCGCAAGGTGGTATTGTGCCAGAGAGAAACATCCTCGCCTAAGAACACCCTGCCTGTGACAGAGGCGCTGGGGGCGACGAAAAGGGGGACTCCGGAAACGAATAGGCTCAAATTTGACTGTTCCATGGTGGAAAGGTAGCGAAGGGAGAGGGGAAAAAAAAGGGGGGGCGTCCGCTTTGCGGAAAAAGGCGCAAAGCGGACAGCCAGGGGTAGTTACTTTGCGGCTTTCAAGGCTTCGATAGCTAGGATTACGGCATTGGCGGTTATGGAAACACCGGAGACAGCGTCAGTCTTGCCGTCTTTCTTGAGTTCAATCTTGGCAGGATCACCCGCTTTTACGATCGCATCGCCGAGGCGGGCAGCCTGGACAGACCATTCGCCGTGCTTGGCGTTCATCTTATAGGTGCCGGCCACGCTCTGCACAAGCTTGGACTTCGCGCCGGCCTTGTTGGAGATACCGTTCCACAGCACATCAACGATGCTTCCATTGACTACCGTGACCAAGACGGAATCCTTCCATCCCGAGCGGTCAAATGCAGGCTGTTCTGCATAATACCAGCCGCTCTTGTAAGGGCCCTTGGCGATCGGCGCCGAGGAAAGAGCCTTCTTGGCTAAGTCAAAGAATTCGGACACCGTCATGGAAGAACCGGAAATGGCATCGGTCTTGCCGTCCTTGTTTATCTTGGAAAAGTTGATGTCCTGGGTTTTAACAAGATATTCGGCGGTAGCCTTGGCCTGTGCGTCCCACTCGGCCTTTATCTTGGAAACCTTCACCATGCCATACTTGCCTGCCGCAGCGTGGGAGAACTTGTCTGCGACGCCGGGGAGATTGGACACGCCGTTCCATGTGGCTTCCACAATCTTGCCACCGGAAACTACGAGGACTACCTGGTCCCTCCAGCCGGAGGAAGAGAATTTGTTGTCTTGGGCGAAATAGGCGCCGTCCTTGACCTTGGAAAGATCCACCTGCGCGGCTGCGAAGCCTACTGCAATGAAGAGCGCGAGTACGAGACTTGCGATGCGTTTCATGAGATTCCTCCGAAAAACGATAGGGTGTCCGCTATATAGTACAGCGCGACTTCTATCTATATAAAACCATCTTTATTCAAAAATGTCAACGATTCGCCACGAAGTGCCACTATGGGTCTCATTCCTTGA
>VKGY01000177.1:3295-4513 GCA_008080685.1 Spirochaetota bacterium | reverse complement strand
ATATATCACTTGCAGGAGCGTACGATGAATCAATTGGCAAAGGAACTCAACACCATCCTATCGGGCTCGACGGCGGAACGGTTGCTTTCCGACATGGGGCGAAGAATGTATTTCCCCAAGGGAATACTCACCCAAAGCGCCGAAGCCACCGAAAAGGCCTATACTTTTAATGCCACCATCGGAATGGCCTATGAACATGGAGAGCCCATGATGCTCGACGCACTCAAGGAAGCCCTTCCCACCCTTTCCGCGGCCGAAGCCGTAGCCTACGCCCCCACAGGCGGGGTCGGGGCCGTGCGGAGCCAGTGGAAAGAGGCCATGATCAAGAAAAATCCCAACCTTGCGGGAAAGCCCTTTTCTCTGCCCCTTGTGGTGCCAGGCCTCACCGCTGCGATCTCCTACATCGTAGATATGTTCCTTAACCCCGGCGAGGAAGTGGTAGTCCCGGACCTCCATTGGCCAAACTATCGGCTTATCATCGAGGAAAGGAAAATGGCCAAAGGCCTGACCTTTCCGATCTTCGCAGGCTCGGGCTACAATGTCCCGGGCTTGGTGAAGGCGATGGAAGATTCCTGCGCCCGCCATGGAAAAGCCGCCTTGATTCTCAATTTCCCCAACAATCCCACAGGATATTCGCTCACGCTCCGGGAAGCCAAGGACATAAAGGATGCACTCGTAGGCCTTGCGGAGGCAGGCAACGACATCCTCGTCATCACCGACGACGCCTATTTCGGCCTCCAATACGAGGGAGGTCTTCTTGAGGAATCTATGTTTGCCCGCCTGGTGGACGCCCACGAGAAAATCCTGGCGGTCAAGGCGGATGGGCCCACGAAGGAAGACTATGTCTGGGGCTTCCGCACCGGTTTCGTCTCCTTCGGAGGCAAGGGACTCTCGGCGTCCCAGTACGATGCAATGGTCAAGAAGATGATGGGAATCATCCGGTCGTCAGTCTCCAGTTCCTCAGGCCTTGCCCAGCATCTGTTGCTCAAGGCGCTTCTGTATCCCGGCTACGAAGATCAGAAAAAGCATTATCGCGATGTGCTCAAGGGAAGGTACGAAGCGATGAAATCGTATTTCAAGTCCCATCCTCTCCCGGAGTGTCTAGAAATCCTTCCCTTCAATTCCGGATATTTTATGAGCTTCCTTTGCAAGGGGATCTCAGCCGAAACCTTGAGACTGGAATTGCTTGACGGCCTTGGGATAGGAACAATCTCAATG
>VKGY01000177.1:0-3278 GCA_008080685.1 Spirochaetota bacterium | reverse complement strand
TATTTGCGCGTTGCGTTCTCGAGTGTGGAGGAGGAGAGCATGGCCGCGCTCCTCGACGCGATTTTCTCCACTGCGCGAAAGCTCGCCTTAAAATAGGACGCTTTTCACAATAGGACGCTGTTCACCTTCCGGGAAGGGGCGGAATCTCCAATACCACCATGCGGTGGTCCGAGGCGGGTATCGAACTCTTCCCGGTTTTCCCTTCGACAGTTTTCACGTTTTTTTTGGATAGGCCTGCCTGAAGGCTTGGAGAAACCACCACATGGTCCAGTACGCTAGAATACCGGGAATCAACAAAGGTAGGCGATCCCTCCAGGTACTCAAAGTTAGCGGGAAGGAAGTCGTTGACCTTGGTTCCATCGTTTAGGAGGGCGAGGATTGATAGGGTTGAGCCGGGGCCTTCCAAATCTTCTTTTCCTGTAGTGTTGAGATCACCCGCTACGATGATATGGGTGGTGGCGAGAAGGGCTCCGTATGTTTGCGTAAGATGCTCCGCCAAGGCCTCAGCCTGAGCCAGTCTCGCCTTCAATGACGCGGTGTCCGACATGGCCTTGAAGTGGAATCCGTACACATCAAGGGTCGACTCCCTCACATGGATCTGCGAATATATGCCTGGTCTAGGCCAAAGGGAAGGGGAGGTGGGGGCGAGCACCAGTCCCTGGTCGAGGATCTTGAATCGGGAGAAGATGGCCAGGTCATCGCTGCCCTTGGCGTCTACTACGGCGGTATACGGCATTGCCCAGCCGGCTTTAGCCAAGGCGACGGAAAGCAGGGCGATGTCTCCCCCCGAACCCGAGTCTGCCTGTATTTCCTGAAATACGATAATGTCGATTTCCTCTTCCATGATGGTTTGCGCGATGGAATCATGAAAGGAAAGGCGTTCGCCTGTGGCGGCTTCGGTGGCGGCGCAGTCCCGCACATTCCAGGTGGCGAACCTGACCCATGGCCGAGCCAACGGAGTTTGGGCCTGGGTTTGAACTGGGGTTTGGGTTTGTTTTTGGACCTTGTCGGGTAGGGGTGATGCTTGAATAGTGCCAGGATTACCGTTAAGGGCGCTTGCGATGACGAGGACGATCAGGCTTGTCACGGCCGCGAAGGTGAGGATGCCGAGAATCTTAGTAGGCAGTGAACCGTAATTCTTTTTCATGGGGGTTTGGGGTAGGCGGGAAGGGGCTTCCCTTTCCGCTTACCCGCTTCGTTTCCTTATTTTAAAATGTAAGAGGTCAAGGGCGGGAACCCATTGAAGTATATAGACGAGTAGCTCTGGGTGTAGGCCCCGGTGGTGAGTATATAAACCCGTTCGCCAATCCTTGTCGTGTCCGGCATGAGGTAGGTGGTCTTTTCATACAAAATATCCATGGAATCGCAAGTCGGCCCCGCGAGTATCACATCCACGGGGTTTCCGCGGCCTTCAAAGTAGATTGGGTACTTGATCGCCTCGTCCAAGGTTTCGATCAGGCCACCGAACTTTCCAATGTCCAAGAAAACCCAGGGATACCTTTCATGCACCGATTTCTTGGCGATATTGACTATTTCCGCAACGATGACTCCCGCGTCTCCGGCCATGGACCGTCCAGGTTCAATGATGATCTCCTCGGGCCACTCGTTCTTGAAGCAGTTGTCCAGGAAGCGCTTGATATCCTCGGCGTATTGGGCGAGGGTATCAGTAGGCTCGATATAGTTGGCCGGGAAACCTCCTCCCATGTTGATCATTTTCAAATCGACTTTGAGGTCGTCCCTGGCCCAGGTGAATAGCTGGGAGACTGTGGTAAGGGCGCTGGACCATTGGCCCACGTCGCGCTGCTGGCTCCCGGGATGGAAGGAAATCCCATAGGGAACCAAGCCGAATCTCACCGCAGTCTTGATGAGTTGGCGGGCGAGGTCGGGGTGGGAGCCGAATTTCTTGGAAAGGGGCCAATCCGCGCCGAGTCCTTCAGTGAGGAGTCGGAAAAACACCTTGGAGCCGGGGGCCACGCGGGAAATTTTATCCAGGTCGGTGATCGAATCGGTGACAAAAAGGCGCACCCCTTTTTCATAAAAATAGGCGATATCCTTTTCTTTCTTGATTGTGTTGCCAAAGCTCATCCTGTCCGGCGAGACTCCTAGGCGCAGAAGCTGGTCTAATTCATACCGTGTGGCCACATCGAAGCTGGAACCCAGATCCTTGAGGAGGGAGACCACCGCGTCGTCCGGGTTGGCCTTCACTGCGTAGTAGACCTTGGTGAAGGGAAGATGCTTCCTGAGATCTTCGTAATTCTTTTTGATTACGTCCAAGTCGATGACAAGACAAGGGGTTTCCTTGTCCGCCGAGAAGGCCTTGATGCGCTCGAACCTTTCTTTAGGCATGAAGTTTTCAAGCGGGAAGTGGTACTGGTCTTTCACTGCCGTACCCCTTTAACCACAATGATACCCGCCGGCGAATAGCGGCGGNNNCGGCCCGTCTCTCCGGGGTCCGGCGACGTTTCCATCCAAACAATACCTGTGGACTTGCCCAAAGGTCAAGCATGTAGTATAGACAGATCATGACGGGTTTTTTCATTAAAAAGGCTTTCTTCGACGGCTGGGACAATCTTTTTTCCTTGGCCGGGTTGAATCTGGGGTATCTGGCCATTTTTTTCCTTTTCGCCTTCCTCCCTCTTTCAGCCGGCGTGGACAACCTTCTTCTCTTTGCCGCAACTGGGGTGGGCATCCTGGCCTTCTCGCTCTGGCACTCCTTGACCAGCCTCTCTATGGCGGAGGTGGCCGATTACCGCACCCTCGGTTTTAAGGAAGTCTTCGCCCGCTTTCCCATGGCCGCGATCCCTGGATTGGCCGTGGGCGCTTTGAACCTTCTCCTCTGGTTCGCCATTGTGATAGCGATTCCCTTCTACCTCATGCAGAAGAGCTTTATCGGCCTGTTCCTCGCAAGCCTCTTGTTTTGGGTGTGCCTCGTCGCATTGATCGCCGAGCAGTATTTCTTGCCCCTCATGGCCAGAAGGAGAAAGGGCGTGATATCCAACGCCAAGGCCTCCCTGACCCTTTTCCTTGACAACATTGGCTTTTCCTTCGTGCTTTTTTTCCACACGATCTTCACTCTCGTCATCTCGATCTTACTAGCCTTCCTCGCGCCGGGTTTTTCTGGCGTGGCGCTGTCGGGACAGGTTGCGGTTAAGCTGCTCTTGAAGAAATACCTTTGGCTTGAATCCGATGGTACAAAGGACAGGAAAAGGGTGCCGTGGAAGGAGCTCTTGGAGGAAGATCAGGAAATGGTGGGAAAGAGGACCCTAAAAGGGATGATC
>VKGY01000176.1 GCA_008080685.1 Spirochaetota bacterium | reverse complement strand
AGCGGCGAACCGCGCGGACATAGGCGCTGCCAAGGCTTCCAACCTTCCGGTCCCTCTCCTGAAGCGCCTTTACTTCGAAGGGGTCAAGTTCGACGAAGCCCTGGCGGGCATCCGAGCCCTGCGCTCCATCCCCGATCCCGCGGGCCGCGTCCTCGAGGCCCGCGAGCTCGATCAGGGCCTTGTCCTGCGCCGTCTCTCCTGTCCCATTGGCCTGGTGGCCATGATCTTCGAGAGCCGCCCCGACGCCCTGGTCCAGATGTCCTGTCTGGCCGCCAAGAGCGGCAACGCCATCGTCCTCAAGGGCGGATCGGAGGCCAAGGAGAGCAACCGCCTCCTGTCCCAGATAATCCTTGAAGCCGGAATTTCGGCGGGCCTTCCCCAGGACTGGCTGGTCGCCCTTGCATCCAGGGAAGAAATCGGCGAACTCCTCGCCCTGGACCGCTACGTGGATCTTGTGATTCCCCGGGGTTCCAAGGAATTTGTAACCCGGATCCAAGCCACCAGCAAGATCCCCGTCCTGGGCCACTCCGACGGCGTCTGCCACGTCTACGTCCACAATGACGCCGACCCCGCCATGACGACTCGCATCGTCCTCGACTCCAAGACCAACTACCCCGCGGCCTGCAACACCGCCGAGATCCTCCTGGTCCATAAGGATTTCGCCGGAACCCACCTGCCCAGCCTGGCCGCCGCCCTCCTTTCCGCTGGCGTCGCCCTTGAAGCCTGCCCCCGGGCCCTCGAGATCCTCCAAGCCTCTTTCCCCGCAGTCGAGGCCAAGGCCGACGGCGACTGGTCGGTGGAATACCTGGACATGCGCATGGGGGTGAAGATTGTGGATTCCCTTAAGGAAGCCATAGACCACATCAACCGCTTCGGCTCGGGGCACACGGACGCCATCGTCTGCCGATCCCTCGAGGCCGCCGCCCTCTTCCAGCTTAGGGTGGATTCCGCCTCAGTCTACCACAACGCCTCCACCCGCTTCGCCGACGGCTACCGCTACGGCCTGGGCGCGGAGGTGGGCATCTCCACCGGCAAGCTCCACGCCCGGGGTCCCATGGGCCTCAAGGGCCTCCTCACTTACAAATGGATCCTGGAGGGCTCGGGCCACATCGTGGAGGACTACTCCGCGGGCCTCAGGGCTTTCACCCACAAGGAACTCCCCCATGACTGAAACCCAACAGCCCGAATCCAGTGCCGAATCCGCCGCTGAAGTACGCGCCGCCCAGGAGGCCAGGGAAGCCCTGGCCAAGGCAACCCGCATCGTAGTCAAGATAGGAACAGCCACCATAGCCCGCCCAAAGGGAGCCGCCCTCCGCTTAGCCCGTTCCTACGCCGAATCCGAAGACGCCGGTTCAGCGCCCACCGCCTCCAATCCTTCCGCCGGCGGCGTCGACAGCGCCTACATCCACCACGTGGCCGCGCAGTTCGCCGACCTCCTCAAGGCGGGCAAGCAGATCATCCTGGTCACCTCCGGAGCCATTGGCATGGGCGCCCGGGAGCTCGGCCTTGCCAAGCGCGTCACAGAGGTTCGGATGCGCCAGGCCTGTGCCGCCATAGGCCAGCCTATCTTAATGGAAGAATACCGACGCGCCTTTGGCGTCTACGGCCTCACCGCCGCCCAACTCCTGGTGACCCGGGATGCCTGGGACGACCGCGCCTCATACCTCAATCTCCGCGCCACCGTGGAAACCCTTCTGGCGGACCGCATCATCCCGGTTTTCAACGAAAACGACTCCCTTTCCACGGCGGAAATCGGCAACGCCTTCGGCGACAACGACCGCCTTTCGGCCTACGTGGCCAGCAAGATCGACGCCGAACTCCTCCTCATCCTCTCCGACGTGGACAGTCTCTACGACTCCGACCCCAGGGAAAATCCCGAAGCCAAGCGCATCCCCTACGTTAAGGAGCTATCCAGCGAACACCTCGCCGCCGCAGGGGGCAGAGGCTCCGAATTCTCCACCGGTGGCATGAAGACTAAGCTCGCCGCCGTGGCCATTGCCCGGGACGCGGGTTGCAGGGTGGTGATAGCCCATGGCCGCGAACCCCGGATAATCGCCCGGGTGGCCTCCGGCGAAGCCCTGGGCACCCTCTTCGACGCCGCAGGCGCCTTGAAGAACCGCATCCGTTGGCTCAAGAACTCCCAGCCTCACGGAGAGGTTCAGATCGACGAAGGGGCTCTGGCGGCCATCCGCAACCACAACTCCCTTTTACCCCGCGGAGTCCTCTCTGTCTCGGGGGACTTCAGCCGCGACTCCGTGGTCCTGGTGAACAAGACAGCCAAGATTCTATCCTGTCTTTCCTCGGCGGAGATTGCCGCCGTGGCGGGCAAGCGGTCGGAAGACATAGACAGGATCCTCGGCAAGGGCGCGCCCCACATCCTGGCCCGCCCCGAGGACATGGCCTTCCTGGACGAGTAGGGCCTTTAAGCGATTGACCATTCGGCGATTTTGCTTGCCAGTTTCGATATAATTATATAGAATACCCTTCCATCAATGGCTTTTATCCAAGAGCCCACTACACCCGCCCCCCCGGGAGACAAGGAAGGAATCCATGAGAAGAATCCTCGTACTCGCCGCCGTCCTCTGCATCGCCGTCCTCGGCCTCAGCGCCCAGGGCGCTGCCGACTCCATCTCGAAGGCCTCCACGGGCAACTACTACACCAAGAGTTCCCTTGCAGGCGAAGATCTCTGGAAGGCTTTGGAAGCCCGGCAGTGCGCCATCTCCGTAGCCACGGTCAACGCCGACGGGAGTCCCAACGCCGCCGTAGTCATTCCTGGAGTGACCAAGGACAGGCTCTATCTCATGTTCGGCCTGGCCCCGAATCAGACGGGCGTCAATCTCAAGGAACGCCGCTTCGCTGTTGTGACCGCCTACATCTACAACTCCGCCGCGGCGGACAAGCTGGAGCGCAACAAGGGCGCCCGCAGCATCGTGGAATACGTTTCAGACCCCGAGCTTTCCGCCCGCCTCAGGGAAGAAAACAAGGACAAGGGTGCCGCCCCCACCACCATCTTCACCAGGATCGTAAAGGTCCTCCCCCTAGGCTGATCCTCCCTCCAACCCGGGGCGGCGCGCTCATTCGAATAACTTTACGATTGACTTGCCGCCCCGGTGATGTAGAATGATCGCGCAGCGTGGCAAGCAAAATCATTACAAAGGATACGCGAAAGACTTTTATTCTGTTTCGGCGAAAAGAGTCCTCGTATCACCCACCTACTCCTTCTCTTTGAATCAATCCGACGCGCCCAGCGCGTAATAAAAGCGGAAACAAAACATAAAAGCGGAAACAAAACAGAAACATCGTATGCAAATCGCCATCCACCCATCCCCTCGCCCGGGATACATTGCTCTCTCCCTCAGCCTCCCTCTCGGCCCCGACGCCCCCCTCCTCATCTCCACCATAAAGGGCATCCGCGGCCGGCGCTGGGATCCCGATCTGCGCCAATGGCTCCTTCCCGACAACCCCGACTCATCCGCCGTCCTCCTGGCACGTCTCTACTCCACAGGCCTCTTCAACAACGCCTCGGACCTATCCGCCACATCGCCCTCGCGCCGGGGCGACATGATAGGACCTGCCGAATTGTTCCATAATGCCCTGGACAAGGCTCCAGCCATAAACTTGGCCATGAATCCCCAAATCCATCTTAAACTTCTAAGTCGCCTGGGCGAAGAACTGGCCGCCCGCCACTACAGCAAGCGTACAGTCGAAGCCTACCGGCACTGGTGCGCCGCCTACCTCAAGGCTAATCCCAGCGCCGATGAATCTCGTTGCCACGACAAAGAAATCAACAGATTCCTGAGCGACCTTGCCACAAAGGACAAAGTAAGCGCTTCCACCCAAAACCAAGCCCTTGCCGCCATCCTGTTCCTGCACCGCCATGTCCTGAAAAACCCACCCGAGGACATAGGTGCTGTCATCCACGCCAAAAAGCCCCTTCGCCTTCCTGTGGTGATGAGCAAAACTGAAGTTAAACTCCTGCTCTCCCACCTCCGGGGCGCCTATCTTATCGCCGCAAACCTTCTATACGGCGCGGGTTTGCGCCTCAATGAATGCCTCGAACTCCGCATTCAAGACATCGACTTCGAGAGGAACGAAATCCTCGTCCGAAACGGCAAGGGCGGCAAAGACCGAACCACCATGCTCCCCTCAACCCAAAAGGTTCCTCTCTTGACCCATATCGAGCACGTCAAGAAGATCCACACCCAGGACGTTGCCGGGGGCTGGGGCCGCGTCCAGTTGCCCGGCGCCCTAGACAGGAAATATTCCAACGCCGAAGCCCAATTCTCCTGGCAATGGCTCTTTCCCCAAGAACGAAGGTGGAAAAACCCAGCCACCGGCCAGGAAGGCCGGCACCACATGGACCCCTCGGTCCTCCAAAGGGCAGTCCACGAAGCGGCACTCAGGTCAGGCATCTGTAAACCCGTCTCTTGCCATACTTTCCGCCACTCCTTCGCCACCCACCTCCTTGAAGGCGGCTACGACATCCGCACCATCCAGGAACTCCTCGGCCACAGCGACGTCAAGACAACCATGATCTACACCCACGTCCTCAACCGTGGCCCCTCAGGCGTCATCAGTCCCGCGGACATCCTGTCCTGACCCAAAACCTGGATCGGTCTAATATGTTGACAGGATAATTCAGGATTTTCGATGTGATGGAATCAACAGGATTTGCGAGAACGATCTCTCCAACGCTGCTCTTACATTGGCAGTCTAAAACACCGTTATCGATTTCATTTTATAAGTCTAATAAATGTTAGTATGACTCGTAGGGTAATATTTTTGGGTTCTAGGCTTTCTTCATCAAGAA
>VKGY01000175.1 GCA_008080685.1 Spirochaetota bacterium | reverse complement strand
TATTCCGCTCCGGTTATCACCGTGGCAGACGAAGGCATCAAGCCCCTGGACAGGAGGGATTGGATAAAGACTGCCAAGCACGCTCTGGCTGCCTCGCCCTCCCGGGCAGTGCCGGTGGTGGACGACGACAATAAAGTCGTGGGGCTTATCACCGAGGGAGACCTCATCAAGGATCCCAACGTAGAAGTGATCATGGTCGACCACAACGAGTTCTCCCAGGCCGTGGAAGGAATCGACCATTATCGCATTCTCGAGGTGATCGACCACCACAGGCTGGGGTCCTTCTCCACTCCCTACCCGATCACCTTCATCAACAAGGTGGTTGGCTCGACCTCCACCATAGTGGCTTCCATGTTCCGGGAAACCAGGACCCCTCTCTCCAGGCAAATGGCCTCGATTCTTCTTTGCGGCATTCTCTCCGACACCTTGATCCTCCGGTCCGCCACTACCACGGAGGTCGACCGGGATGTAGCCGACTATTTGGCAAGCATCACCGATCTTTCCATCGAGGCAATCGGCAACGATATCATGACCTCGGCATCGGAGGCAGTGCGCCTTCCCATCGATAAGATGGTGAGGGTGGACAGGAAGGAATACGAATCGGCGGGGAAAAAGCTTTCGGTGAGCCAAATCGAGCTGACCAGCACTTCGGAGATCATGGACAGGGCGCAAGAGGTGCTCGTGGGCTTGGCCACCTTGCGGGCCGAAACGGGAACCTACTTGGCGGCACTCATGGCCACGGACATCACGCGGCTCCAGAGCGTCCTCTTTTTGGATGCAGCCCAGGATTTGTATTCCTACGTCAACTTCCCTTCTCCGCAGAAGGGCATCTACATGCTCAAGGATGTCCTATCCAGGAAAAAACAGCTTATGCCCGCGCTTTTCGAGATGCCATTATCCGATGGCGCCGCCATTATCCGATGGCGCCGCCATTATCCGATGGCGCCGCCTGCCAGAAGGGGCAGGGCGATGAAGTTCCCTATCATGCCGCCCATGCTAGAGAGGAAAAAAACCAGAAGCACATGGGTTACCCGGTTCTTGTAAAAGCCCTTGGGGCTGGTGATATCCTCGGAAAGACGCTCGAAATCATGAACCGTGGGCTTTCTTAAGTAGGCTTCGGCTACCCCGGCGAAAAGGCCAATGCCTACCAAGGGATTCAAGGTGGCGATGGGAGCCAACAGGAAGGACACGGCGATCGTCGCCGGATGGGCCAGGCAGAGCGCCGAGCCGATGGCTGCCAATGAACCGTTTAACAGCACCCAGCGCAAGAGCATGCTCAAGGATGCCTCGGTCCCGGAACGAAAAAAGCCTAGGATTATAAAGGCGACGATGATGAGAGGAATTATCCATCCCGCATATTTGGCCCAAGGAGAGGGCGGGGGCACCGAGTCGATATCCGAAACATCGGGCTTCGCGGCTCCGGAGGCCAGCCTTCCCAGCCAGGTTTCTATCCCCGCCATGTGCCCCGCGCCTACCACCGCCACGATCTCGGCTTCAGGGGATTCGAATATCTTGGAAGCCAAATACCGATCCCGTTCATCTATCAGGACTTCCTTGACCGAGGGCAGGTAATCCGCCAATTCCGCCATCATTTGTTCCAGCTCGTTCTGTTCCTTGAGCTTTTCGATCTCGCTTTCCGTGAGCTTTTCATTGGAGAAGGCCGAACCCACCAGGCTGGCCATGAGTTTTGCCCGATTCCAGAAATTCGATTTGGCCCAGGCGCGTTTCAGGGTTACCTGGACATCCCGGTCGCAGAGCGACCAAGGGATGTTTTCCATCTGGGCGGCCTGGATCGCCGCCAGCATCTCCTCGCCAGGTTTGATGCCGATACCTTCGCCCATGCGTTTTTGGAATCCCGAAAGGGCAAGGTTGGCAAGAAGAAAAAATCCCTTTCCTTCCTTCAATACTTTCCCAATGTCGAGGTTTTCCCATTTGGAGCCTTGGGACATCGCCTGGTACCGGTTGGCGTCTATTTCCACGCACACCCTTCCAGGCTTTACTTCCTGGATGATTTGGGTAACCTCGTTGACGCTTTCCCGGGAAATGTGGGCCGTTCCCACCAGGTGTATTGTCCTGCCCTGGAGTTCAATCCTGCGAATACTGTTGGACATCGTCGATCCTTTGAAATTAGTCGGAGAAATAGTACTCTTCTTCCTTCCATCCCGACAAGATGAGACCTGCCCTGGGTTTGCCCATGATGGACTGGAGTAGGAGGTGGAGGAAGCTCCGCTGAAGGCTCGCCGGATACCCGGACCTCAAGACTCCCTCGGTTTCGGAAATCGCGCGGAGTATTCGAGAGCAGTCCTTGGAGGAATGCCGCCTCATGGCGGCGCGGAACTTCCTTTGGGCTGTCCTGGAACTTATCCATTCGGCCTTGAAAGCCTCCTCTGGACTGGATCCTCCTTCCTGGCGCTCGCTCAGCCTCGCAAGTTTCCTGAAACTCCACACTAAGGCGGCAATGATGCCCTGGGGGTCTCCCTGTCGGTCGGAGAGCACCGTATCCAAAACAGAAAGGGCCGAACCCAGGTCGCTTTCCGCTATCCGGTCGAAGACGCTGAAGGCGTCTTCCCTGCGGGATTTCCCCAAGGCCGCTTCCACCGCGTCGGCGTCAAGCCGGGAATCAGGAGGAAAGCAGGACGCGAGGCACAGGCATGCCGCCTCCATGGCGGAGGTTTCGTTTTCCACCAATTCCAGAAAGCTTTCGATGCCCTGGGAGTCGATGTAAATCCCTTCCCTCTTGAGCCTCGAGGAAACCCACCCGGGCTTGTCCGATTCCTTGAGTTCCCAAAACACCTTTTTCCTGGCCGATCCCGCCGCGTCTTCGAAGGCCTTGGAGACTGAGTAGGAATCCGAGACTAAAAGAAGAATGTCCGTTTCGCTTGGAGCGGCAAGATAGTCAAGAAAAGGCTTTTGGGATTCCTTCGAACCTAGGCTTTCGACGCCTCGAAATTCCACGATCTTCCTTGCGGCAAAGAGAGAGCCGTTTAGAAGGAGGCCCACCACATCATCAGGATTTGCGTCCGCGGCGTAAAACCGATGATACTCCGGAGGCAAGCCATCCTTGGCGGCGTAGCGCTTCTTGAGGTCTTGGATAAAGAGATCCCTGGTGCCCGACTCCGGGCCCACAAGGAGGAACCATTCGCCTGAATTGGAAGTAGCCATGGCTTCAATAGCTCCTGAAAATTGCCTTGAGCCTGCCCAGGATCTTGAGATCCTTGGTGAAGATGGGAGCGTAGTCGGGATTTTCCGCCTGGAGCCTAATCCTATTGTTCTCTTTGTAAAAACGCTTCAATGTGGCTGAATCCTCGATGAGGGCGGCTATTATGTCGCCGTTCTCTGCGGTCTGACGCTGCTCTATTATCGCGATGTCTCCGGAGTTGATCCCCGCGTCCCGCATCGAGTCGCCGCGGATCCTCAAGGCGAAATGCTGGCCTGACTTGAGGTGCTCCGCCGCCACGCGGATGGTGCCTTCCAGGTTTTCATCCGCAAAGACGGGGGTTCCCGCGGCGATCGTGCCAAGGATGGGCAGCTCCACGAAGCTCTTGTCCTCCACCTCTCTCTTGATGATTTCCAACGTGCGGGAACGGTTTTCCTGGAAACGGATCACGCCTTTCTTTTCCAGAGCCTTCATGTGGTCGTAGGCGCCCTTTATGGAGATGGAGAAGGCCTTGGCGGTTTCCCGCACCGTGGGGGGGTAGGAATTCGCCTCGATGAAGTTGGTGAGAAAATCGAGGATTTCCCGCTGGCGGGGCGTCAAGTCCTTCATCGCTTCATGAATCCTTAAAATACTATCCTTATGTTAAGTATTTTCACATCAATCGGGAAAAAGCGCAAGAGGCCTTGGATTCTGGCCTCAGCCCAATTCCTCGTTGAAGCCGGAGTTGAAGAGGGCTGCGATAGCCTGGGCGGCTTCCGCCTCATCCGGCCCCTCGGTGATGATCTTGATCTTTGAGCCGAAACTCGCCGCAAGGGTGATGATGCCCATGATCGACTTGGCGTTGATCTTGTTGCCCGCTTTTTCAAGAAAAATCCTTGAGGTGAATTTCACCGCGGTTTGGGCGATCATCGCGGATGGGCGGGCGTGGATTCCAGCCCTGTTCTTGATAGTATAGAGCCCTGGCGTTTTCGCTTTCAAGCCAGCGCATCACGTTTTGGTTGAATTCCTTGGCAGAATGGTAGCCCATCTTCTTGAGCCGTTCGTTCATCGAGGCGGTTTCCACGATGATGGGAATGTTTCTTCCGGGCTTGACCGGAATTTCCAGCTTGGGAACCTTTACTCCAAGGACATCCATGGTCAACTCGTCCATGCCGATCCTGTCGTAGACCTTGTCGGGATTCCAGTCTTCCAGTTGGCAGACCAGTTGAATTTGTTTTTTGTCCCTGATGGCACCTACGCCGAAGAGATGGGTTACGTTGATGATCCCCAAGCCTCGGATTTCCATATGGTGGCCTATCACCTTGTTGGCTCCCTGGCCCATAAGGATTGAACCGTTGACGCAGCGGATCTCAACGACATCGTCCGCGACAAGCCTGTGGCCTCGCTCTATAAGCTCCAAGGCGGTTTCGCTTTTCCCCACTCCTGAATCCCCGATGAGCAGAATCCCTATGCCGAAAACTTCCACCAGGACGCCGTGGATGGTTGTCTTAGGGGCGAAAATATCGGAAAGCACGCGGATGACCCGCCCTGAAAACTCGCTGGAGTTGAGGTCTGTACAGAGGACGGGGCAGCCCGCTCGTTCCGCTGCTTCCTGGAAGGTTTGGGAGGGAACCAGGGAACTGGTGAAGATGCAGCAGGGTACCTCGTAGGAAAAGAGCAGGTCGATAGAGGCGAAGGAACCTTCTGCGGCGAGCTTTTCCAGGTAGGAGCTTTCTCCGCGGCCAAAAATCTGCAGCCTGTTCCAGGCGAAGGATTCGTAGAAACCCGCAAGAGCGAGCCCCGGCCTGTTGAGATCCGGAACCTTGATCGGCCTGCCCAAGCCCGCCCGCCCGGCGATGCAGCGCAAGCCAAGGGCGTTCTGCTCCTTGAGATCAAGGCTGATGAGATCGAGGACGGTGAATCCGCTAGGTTCGTTTCCTGACACGGTGACAGTGTACTATAGAAGCAAGCGGGAGGTAAATCGGCGGATATTACCTCCCGAGCGTCATTTCTTCTCTTGGATTTTCTGTTTTTCCTTGGCGATTTTATGGTCCAGCCTGTCTATCAGCACGTCTATGCCCGGATTTATCTCAAAGGCGCTTTCCTCCAGATGGGCTTGGATTCCCCATCGGAAGTTTGCGGTGACTTCCAGGCTATATTTTTTCGCATCCTTGGTGAAGACAAAAAGGAGATCGACGATCATGTCCTTGGCGTATCCGATCCGTTCGATTTTTGTGGTGAGATAGTTCTTGCTTGCTTCGCTGAGCTCGAAATGTACGGAACGGACATCAACTTTCATGTGCACCTCCCGGTACTCGCGAGTATTCTCGCGCCTTTAATGTTTTCGGCGGCCGAAGGACGAATCCAACGAAAGCTCGCCGCGATATTTTGCCACCGTCCGGCGGGCGATCTTGATGCCGCGCCGGGCGAGGATATCCACTAACTCCCTGTCGGACAGGGTGGCTGTCTGGATTTCTCCCGATTCAAGGATCTCCCGCAACACCGCCTTTACGCCCTCTTTGGAGTGAACCTCGGAACTGGTAGCGGTGGACGCCACCGCGTTGGTGAAAAATCGCTTGAGTTCGAAGATGCCCCAATCGGTTTGCACATACTTTCCGTTGGCGATCCTTGAAACGGTGGTTTCATGAACCCCAATTTCCTGGGCTATATCCTTGAGGGTCAAGGGCTGCATGACCTTGGGCCCTTGGGAGAAAAATTCCCGCTGGTATTTGATGATCGCCTTGGCGACGTTGAGAAGGGTCTGGTTCCTCTGCTGGATGCTGCTAATAAAAAACTTCGCCTTTTCTATATTGTCCCGCACGAAGGCGTTGGTGGCCTTTTGGGCTCGATCCGCCCCCTTCTTGCCCGAGAGCTCGGCGAAAAAGGGATTTATTCCCAGGACGGGGATGATCTCGTCGTTCAATTCTATAACGAACTCGCCATCCACTATCCTTATCGCCAAGTCGGGTATGACATAGCGTGTTTTTTCCGTGGAAAAAAGCCTTCCTGGAAAGGGGGTCAAGGTTTTTATAAAATCGAGGATAGCCTGGAATTGGGTGTCTTTAATCTGCAGCGTTTTTCGGATGTCGGCGAAGCGACCCTTCTCCAGAGCTTCCAGGTGGTTTGAAAGAACCTCAATGGTTCCTTGCGGCATGTGGCTGGAGAGCTTGGCTTGGGCAAGGAGACTCTCAAGGTAGTCGGAGGTGCCTGTGCCCTGGGGATCCAGGCTGCGCAGTATGGAAAGCGCCTTGTCCAAAAGGTCTCGGGGACAGTCGGGGCA
The DNA here is from genome assembly GCA_008080685.1 of Spirochaetota bacterium. Lineage (GTDB taxonomy): Bacteria > Spirochaetota > Spirochaetia > Treponematales > Rectinemataceae > VKGY01. The sequence goes on along the minus strand of VKGY01000175.1, from coordinate 10 downwards.
CAGCTCCTCA
>VKGY01000174.1 GCA_008080685.1 Spirochaetota bacterium | reverse complement strand
CCCAAGGGGATGAGGTTGTTCAATAGTTTTAGGAGTGTTGTTTTTCCGGAGCCGTTCGGCCCCGCCAAGGCAAGGCAGAGCCCCGCATTAATGGCCAGCGAAGGGACAGATAGGATTCCCCTCTGGTTCGGAGCGTAGGAAAATTCAAAGTCCTGAAGGGAATAAAGGCTTTCAACGCTCATGGGAACCCAATCCGTTCACCGCGATGTTCACCAGGATTGCGATGAGAAAAAGCATGAATCCCAGTGACAGGGCGCGTTGGAATTCGCCCTTGGCCGCGTCCAGGGCTATGGCTGTGGTCATTGTCCTCGTGGATCCCTTAATATTACCCCCCAGCATCATCGATACTCCCACTTCGCCGATCACCCTCCCAAAAGCGAGGACAATCGCCGAAAGTATGGCGGTCCTAGCCTCGAGGACTGTGCGGAACAGCCTGTAGGGCATGGAGGCGCTGAAGGTCTCCATGGTTTCGAAGAATCTGCCGTCAAGCCGAGAGAGCCCCGCGTAGGTGACGGAAACCACCAAGGGGGTGGCTAGAAAGAATTGCCCGATAACCACTCCCGCAGGAGCATAGAGGAATCCGAGCCCTCCCAGAGGACCGGATCGGGAAAGGAAGGAATAGGCGAACAATCCTATCACCACAGTAGGAAGGGCGGAGATCGCGTGCACCAGTGAAGCGGCAAGGCGCCGTCCTCGGCTGGGCCTCCATGCAAGAAGGATGCCCAAGGGTATGCCGGGAAAGAGTGAGAATAGGGTTGCGAAGAAAGAAAAGGAGATGCTTCGGCCAATGATTGCCCAGGTTTCTCCATCCCCGGCCAAAAGGAGCGCGATCGCCTCTGTCATGATCCTACAGAAGGAAGAAGCATTGATCGCCTCCTATCTTGAAGGATTCGATCAAAGCCCTGCCTTCGGCATTGGTGAAAAAGTCCATGAGAGCCTTGGATCCTTGGGCGTTTACATGGGGCCATTTGCCAGGATTAACCGCAATGATCCCATAGGGATTGAGGAGTTCCTTGTCTCCTTCGAAAAGGATGGAAAGGCGGGGCGCTGAATTCTTTACCGCAAGCCATGTAGCCCTATCCGAAAGAGTGTAGCCACCCAGCTGCTCGGCCATGATGATGACCTGCGACATGCCCTGGCCCGCTTCCTTGTACCAGGCGCCGGATGGAACGATTCCCGCGAGCTTCCACAAATCCTTTTCCTTCACGTGGGTTCCGGAGTTGTCCCCTCGTGATACAAAAACCGCTTTTTTCGCCGCAAGGGAGGAAAAGCTGTCCTTTGAATTTTTTAGAGTGCGTATCCCCGCAGGATCGCTTTTAGGTCCAAGGATGATAAAATCGTTGTACATCACGTCCCTGCGTTCGATTCCCCAGCCAGCGGCCATGAAGGCGTCCTCCAGGGATCGGGCGTGGACCAGGACTACGTCGCAATCACCGTTCTGGGCGATTTTCAAAGAAGCCCCGGTTCCCACGGCGATGACATCAACCTTGTAGCCGGTTTTTTGCTCGAACACGGGTAGCATGTACGCAAGGAGTCCCGATTGCTCGGTGCTAGTGGTGGTGGCGAGCTTTATCCGGGGAGAGCCCGAGGGGGTGGTTTGGCTGTTCTGCGCACCGAGGGCTAAGGGCAGGGACAGACACACAAAGAGAGACAGGAGGGTACGGATCGCTGAGGATTTCATAGAGGTCTCCTTTCCAAATGCGGGAGGTTGGGGGGTTTCCCACCCAGCCCTCGGCTATAAGCCGCACAAGCGGCCTAAAACCTCGATCGCGGTTCCATGGCGCCCTGGCCGAAGGAATCTTCACGCGATTCGGAGAATGCGGAGGATAGCATATATGTCAGAATACAGCGAGTCAAGAATAATTTATTGGTAAATTTCTGGATTAAGGCAATCAGGGGCTCTTTGCCCTTGAAGCATGGCGATGACATTGGTTGCGGCCTTGACGGCCATTCCGTTTCTAGAGGTGGCTGTGGCGCTGGCCGTATGGGGCGTCATAACCACATTGGGAAGTTCAGCCAAACCGGGAGCGGCCTTCGGCTCCGCCTCGTATACATCCAAACCCGCCGCGGCGATCACTCCCTCTTGCAATGCCTTGACCAAGGCAGCTTCGTCCACCACGGGACCCCGGGATGTATTTATGAGGATGGCCGATTTTTTCATTTTTCTTAAGGCCACTTCATCTATCAAGTGGCGGGTGGAGGCCATGAGAGGCACATGGAGGGATATGAAATCCGAAGACCCAAGGAGTTCGTCCATGGACACCCTTCGGGCTCCAAGTTCGTCTTCCAGTGTTTTGCTGGGATATTCGTCCACATAGAGCACCTTCATGTCGAATCCCCGCGCCTTTCGGGCGAATTCCCTGCCGATGCGCCCGGAGCCTACCACGCCCAGGGTTGCTCCAGTGAGCTCCTGGCCGATGAACTGCAGGCAGTGAGCTCCTGGCCGATGAACTGCAGGGGGCCCCAACCTTTCCATGCACCAGAACGCATGACCTTGTCGGATTCGACAACCCTCCGTGCCGCGGCGAAAAGCAGGGCCCACGCCATCTCGGCGGTCGCGGTGGTTAGCACATCGGGAGTATTGGAAAGAGGGATTTTCCTTTTCGTGGCTTCGGGCACATCCAAGTTGTCAAAACCCACAGCGAAGTTGGCGAATCCCTTGCAGCGAGGCGCGGAATCAAAGACCTCTCCATCGATCCTATCGGTGAGAAGACAGATCACACCGTCCGCATCCGAAACTTTTTCAAGCAATTCGACCCGGCTCAGCGGCCTGTCGTGGGGATTGACCTCCAGATCGAAGCGGCCTGCAAGCATTTCCATGCCTGCTTCGGGAATCTTCCTGGTTATGTACACTTTCATGGTCGCCTTCCTCTCTTTTCCGCCACAAGGCTGTGCGCGGTTTCAACAATGTTCGAAGCACAAAGGCCGTAGGCCTGTATCCTTTAGGCCGATATGGTCGAAGGGCAGGCAGAGCCCTTTCCGAGCCAGGGCATCGCCGACAAAGGCGCCGATGCCGTTGCGTTCCTGGTGGTTCTCTATGACAAGGAGTGCCCCCGTGGCCATCGCCGCTGCCTCTATCCCCTCAAAATCCAAGGGCTTGAGGGAGTACAAATCCATTACCTTAGCCGTGATGCCTTCCGCCTCGAGTCGATCCGCGGCCTCCAGGGTCTCGAAAACCATATCCCCATACGCTGCCAAGGTGATGTCCCCACCTTCCCTCACAGTATGCGAGCCACCAAGCCGGAATTCTGCGCCTTCTGGATAGAGCGAATAGAGGGGATCCCTCATGAGACGGGTGAAAACCGGGCCGGGATGGTCCAAGGCGAGGTCGAAGGCCGCCTGAGCGGAAACACCGTCGCAGGGGCAAAGGACTTTCATGTTGGGCAGGGTTGTCATGAAGGCTATGTCTTCCGTCGCCTGGTGGGTGACGCCGTCTATGGCGGCGGTAACGCCGCCGTGGGAGGATAGGATTTTTACGTCCAGGTTGGGATAACAAACAAAGGACCTCACTATCTCCAATGCGCGCATGGTGAGGAAAACACCGTAACCGCAGACAAAGACAGGGCGGCCTGAGCTGGCCATCCCCGCCGCCGCCGCCATGGTGGAGACCTCGGCGATGCCGAGGTTGAAATACCGTTCCGGAAACTTGTCCCCGAAGAGGTAGGAGTATGTGGAATACCCTATATCAGACTCGAAGACCGCGAAATCCGACCCCTGGCCCCTCTGGGCCATTCTTTCTGAGAACTCCCTCCGGGTGGGGTGTGTCGCTTTTGGAAGATTCATCGCACAGCCTCCGCTTTCAATTCCGCAACAGCGATGGCGTACTGGGCCTCGTTGGGCGGCTTTCCGTGCCAGTCCCTCTTGTTTTCCATAAATGAGACCCCCTTGCCCTTTACGGTATTCGCCACGATGCAGGTGGGAACTCCATGAATTTTCTTAGCTTCCTCCAGGGCGGCGACGACGGCGGCCATATCGTGGCCGTCGATCTCAAGGGTATTCCACCCAAAGGCTCGGAATTTTTCCGCCACCGAGCGCATGGGCATGATGTCGTCGCAGAATCCATCATTTTGCAAGCCGTTGCGATCGACGATGGCCGTCACCGTGTCCAAGCTGTATTTCGCCCCAGCCTGTGCGGCTTCCCACACAGAACCTTCGTCTAATTCTCCATCCCCCAGCAGAATCCACATCCTCCATGCTTCCTTCCGAAGCTTGGCGTCCAAGGCCATGCCGATTCCTTCGCAAAAACCGACTCCCAGGGAGCCTGTGGTTATCTCTATGCCAGGAAGCTTACCCGCCACCGGATGCCCCTGAAGCCGGGAATGAAGCCTCCTCAGGGTGCCGAGTTCCTGGATGGGAAAATATCCCTTCATGGCCAGGGCTCCGTACTGGACTGGGCAGGCGTGGCCTTTGGAGAGTACAAAACGATCCCTTCCCGGCCATCGGGGATTGGCGGGATCGAGGTTCATGATGTCGAAATAGAGGGCGGTCACAATATCGGCGGAGGAGAGGGATCCTCCGCAATGGCCCGACTGTGCCTTGTATACCATGTCGACAATGTGGAAACGGAGTTCTCGAGCCAAGGCTTCAAGCCTCTCGATCCGGTTTTTCATGCCTATTATCCTTAAATTTTATTTTGCATGCAAAATTCATAAAAAAATTAGCACGAGGCAGGCCTTCTGTCAAGAGAAGTTTTGATTTTTGCATGCAAAATATTGACATACACTCTTTTTCGCTATAGTGTAGAAAAATGTTGAAAATAGAATACGCCGACCTATCGGAAAAAGTATATCGTGAAATCAGGACGATGATCCTTCAAGGTATCCTGGTTCCCGGTGAAAAACTCAAACAGGATCAGCTTGCATCCCATCTCGGAATTGCTGCCCAGGAGAGGAGCGAGGATTCGCGCTCTTGATTCCACCGAACTTTTGGATCTCTACGATATCAGGGTGAAGCTTGAGCCTCTCAGCGCCGAGGGCGCGGCCCTCCACGCATCCCCCGAGGAGGTGGAGGAACTCCAAGCCTTGCTTGCCTCGTATAAGCGCTTAGTCGATTCGGAATCAGCCCGGGAGGTTCGAAGGGCGGATTACGACTTCCATCTCGCCATAGCTAGGATGTCGGGAAACGAGGCCCTGTACAGGATAATTTCCGCCTTCAATATTGTCTTCATATGCAACCAGGGCGGGCTCCTGAAACCTGCCGGGCAGAGCTACCAGGAACATGTCCCCATCGTCGCGGCCATCTCACGCAAGGATAGCCCGGCGGCCGAGGCGGCGATGCGGCACCATCTGTTGGACTCGAGGGACAGGCTTGTGCAAAGCGTACAGGAGAAATCATGAGCCGCATCGAATCCACCATCGTCGCCGACGAGGTGTACCGCAGGATCAAGCTCCTCATCATCGAAGGCAAAATCCCCCAAGGGACGAGGATAGACCGGAAAACCCTCGCAGCCGACCTAGGCGTCTCCCTCACCCCGGTCAACGAGGCCTCGGCGCGACTCCTAGGCGAACGATTCCTGGAGCGGCGCTCCGGCTCGAACCGGGAGTCGGATGGACTTTTCGTTCCTGAGCGGCCCAACGAGGAAATGGCCCACGTCTTCGCCGTGAGGGCGGGATTGGAGGGAATCGCCGCCCGGCTCTGTGTGGAGCGCGGACAAAGGGGCGCGGAGTCGATGGCCTACGAGCTTATCTGCGCGGCCTTCGACGAATACGACGGCCGAGATCTCTCGATCCCCTTCAACGCCGAGGAGACGGAGCATTATCTCGCAGTGGACAAGCGGTTTCACGAAGCTATGATAGAATTCGCCCAGAACCCCATATTGGATGACTTGGACAGGAACCTAGGCTGCATACACCGCAGCTATGTGAAGGGCCTCATACGCCGTCCCGAGGCGACACTCCCCGAGCATAGGGAAATCCTCAAGGCTTTCCGTGCCCGGGATCCGGAGGCGGCGCAGAACTTAATCATACGCCACCACCTGACGACGCGGAATTATCTCCTTGAAAGCCTCGACCTTCCTATTTTTTGATCCCCAGGATCTGCTGGGCATCTTGGCAACTGGCCACCTCAAACCCCATTTCCCTGACCAGTTGGGCAGCCTTGGCAACCAGTTGGGCATTCGTGCCGATTTCACCAGGACCGAGATAGAATCCATCCTCGTACCCCACCCTGATGCCTGATGCGCCGCAACCCACCGCCGTAGCCAATAGGGAAAAATCCTTCATACCTTCGTGGATGAAGCTCCAGCTTGATCCTGCGGGCAAGGCTTGCTTGAGCCTGAATATGTTGTCCGCGGTGGCGGACAAGGCACCCTTGAAACCCAGGGAAAAGTTGAAATGCAAGGGCTTGTCCAGGACGCCTTCGTCAGCCAATTGGAGAACGCTTTCTATCATCGAAAGGTCGAAAATCTCCAATTCCGGCACAACCTTGGCCTTGCGCATCTTCCCCGCCCAATACCTGATGTCAGGCCAGGTATTGATATAAACCCCCTCCCCAAAATTCGTGGAGCCCATGTTGAGAGAGGCCATCTGGACCCGGGGCTCGTCGACCGATACGGACCTTTCTTCGAGACTCAAGGTGGAAAGGCCTCCGGTCGATCCTTGAAGCACTATGTCGGAATGGACTCGTATCAGGTCTATGGTTTTGGAAAAACAACCCAGGTCTCCTATTTGCCGGCCTGTTTCATCCCGCACATGGAGGTGGGCCAAAGATGCGCCGGCCTTGGCGCAGGCGATCACCTGCTCTGCGATGTCTTCCACCAAAACAGGATTTTCGGCTCCTTGGGGAATTTTCTTCTCCATATGGGCTACCGGCGCAACGGCGATGATCACTTTTCGGTTTGCCATGCATGCAGCTCCTTGCAACTTCAATTGACAGGCTGGGATTTGTATTCTACATTATCCCTAGCAATAGTAATATTGCATTCAATATTTGGAGTAAAGATGTACGGAGTGTCCCCGGCGTACTTTTTTTCAAGATTCACCACGGATTTCACGGTTCGCGACTATATCAAGGGCCTCGATTGGCTCGCCGAGTCGGGATTCCAGGGATTCCAACTGGAAGTGTTCCATAGTGAATGCCTGGGCGAGTGGACTGACGAGGTTTTCCTTCTCCGCGAAAGGGCTTCAGGCCTTGGCATGACGGCCACGCAATTCGTCGCCCATTTTCTACTTTATACGACCCGCGAAGAAAGGGAACTCCTCTCCGATGCGGGCTACGAGGAGATGAAGGCCGTGGCGGAAATCTGCTCCGCCTTTCCCTCCTGCACGACAGTCACCCTACCCCTTGCGCCCTTCCAACTTCCATCGAAGGCCTCGGTCAACCCCGAAAGCTGGCGCCGCTTATGGGATGGGCTGTGTAGCCGCCTCCTGCGCTACGCCGCCATAGTTGAAGGCGCGGGTTTGCGGCTTGCCCTGGAGATAGTTCCCGGATCCCTTCTGGGAGGCACCGAAGGGCTCTTGCGTTTCGCGGGCGAAACGGGAAATTCCACGATAGGATTCAACTTCGATACAGGCCATGCCTGGTCCTCGAAGGAAGCTATAGCCCTCCTGCCCGCAAAGCTCGCGGGAAGGATCTACGGAACCCACCTGAAAGACAATTTCGGAACCGAGAATCTAGCCCTTCCTCCCGGCGAGGGTTCCATACCCTGGGAGAGTGTGATGGCAGGGTTAGTGGATTCAGGGTACAGAGGTTCCTTCGACCTAGAGATCGCTTGCCCATCCCCCAACGAGGTTGAAGGTTCCTACCTGCGGGGAAAGTCGGTGATAGAAAACGCTTACGCGAATGCCAATACAAGGAGAGCCCGATGATTAAGTACGCTGTAATTTCTTCGTTTTTAAGCAAGACCAAGGACAGGTTCCACGAGTACAACCAAGCAGTCGATCTGGAGAAGAAATTCCAGATGGCCGCGGAAATCCCCGGAATGCAAGGCTTGGAGTGCGTCTATCCTTATGAGGTCAACGATCCAGCCCAAGTCAAGGCCCACATGGCCAAGTACAATCTTGGCATCTCGGCGATCAATGTGAACGTCAAGGCGGAGCCCGAATTCAGGAACGGAGGCCTTACCTCTTCGGATAAGACCGTGAGGGACAAGGCGGTGCGTTTCATCAAAGAGGCGAAGGACTTCGCCGCCGCGGTCGGCGCGGGGATACCTGAAGGAAACCTTCAGGGAAGCCGCCCTGCACAGGCCTGATATCACCTTGTACATCGAATACAAGCCCAGCGAGACCAGGGGAACCTGTTTCCTCAACAACGCGGCTAAGACCGTGCTGCTCATCGAACAAATCGGCCTTCCGGGTCTTGGCGTGACCCTGGATTTCGGCCATTCAATGTACGGCGGAATGAACCCTGCGGAAGAACTCGCCCTCCTGCACGACTCGGGGTTCCCCTACTACGTCCACATCAATGACAACGATGCAAAATGGGATTGGGACTATTTCGCCGGCTCCAAGCATATCCTCGCCTACGCTGAATTCCTCTACTACTTAAGGAAATACGGCTATGACGACTATGTCACCTCCGATACCTCCCCCACCCGCTGGGATATCAAGGGTATGTTCGAGATCAACAATCGGCTCACCGCCAAGCTCCTTGCCAGGTTGGAAGAGATGGAAAAAGCGGGATTCGACCAGGTTCTGGCCAAGGGCGATTACATGCTCACGTGGAAATTCATCGAGGAACATCTTTTCGGATTGAAATAGGTCAGAGGCGGAGCCGCCTGAAATATGTTGCGCCAAAGCTCCGCCGCCTAATCCTCCAGAATTTGCGTTGTCCGCACGATATTCGGATCTGTGAACTGATCGAGGATATCCCGCACGCAGGTGGAGAAGCTCACGACACAGCCTCCTTCCGGACCGCCTTTGAGCCAATGCTTGGTGCCGGGAGATGCTATGATCTGGACCCCTGGGTCTAGATCCAGGCGATGATGGCATGTGTAGGTTTGGGATTTCCCAGGAGGAATTCCCGAGTCGTCTAAAACAAAGCGCAGGTCGCCCTCTCGCAGGCTTTCTTCGCCACGGTCTTCAAAGTAGAGGACTTTTCCCCAATATCCTCGAAGTATCTCTTCCTTGCCCGGATCTGACCCCACGGGCGGATGCCAATGCTCGGGCAATACCTGATTAGGAAAATCTGCGCCCCTTCCCTCTCGGGATCCGAGAGGCCGAAATCCGCCACTGCGATGGAATTGAGTTCCTTGTCCGAGAGGGGGAAGCCGAAAGTTTCGAAAAGACTGCGCGCGCGGCTTTGGATCGCACGTACGTGGGAGCGGTACACCATACAAGCCTCCCTACACGATCTGCGCGCCAGGGAAAAGCCTGCCCCTGGCTGAGAATTGAGCGTTGGTCTCTTCTATGAAGCCCCAGAGGTAATTCTTGGCTGGTTGGGAAAATCCATCGCAAGGCTGTCAGCCAGGTGGGCCCTGGTCCGCGGTCCTAGGATGACCGAGGATATGTAGTCCTTGGAGAGGAGCCAGGCCAAAGCCAGCCTCGTCGGCGAGGCGCCGGCTTCCTGGGCAGCCTGAGCCAATTCAAGGGCGATTCCCATGCTCCTTTCATTCCAGAAGCGGGGTACGTCCAGCCCCTTCCGAAAATCAAACCTGGAGCCGGCGGGGACTTCGGCCTTTCCTTGATACTTGCCGGTCAACAACCCTCCCGCCAGAGGGCTCCAGGCTAAGAATCCAATACCCTGGTGCCGCATCGCGGGAATTATCTCCTGTTCGCAGGAACGGTCCGCTAAATTGTACAGGTACTGTCCGCATGCAAAACCCGCGGAGAAACGGCTTTTGGCAGCCTGATCCGCTAGGGCGAGGCGCCACGCGGGAAGGTTGCTGAACGCGGAGTGCAGGATTTTCCCTTGTCTCATAAGTATTTCCAGGGTTTCCAGCACTTCTTCGATAGGGGTCGTAGGATCGGAGCGATGCAGGTAGAAAATGTCGATGTAGTCGGTCTTGAGCCGCTTCAGGCTTCCCTCGACGGATGCGACAATATGTTTGCGCGAGGATCCAAGGCCACCCACGGGGTCTCCGAAGGGAAATCCACATTTGGTGGCTAAAAGGATTTTTTCACGCCGGGCCGAATCCAAGGCTTCGCCTATTATGGATTCCGCTTCGCCCTTCGCGTAGACATCGGCGGTATCGACAAGGTTTCCGCCCGCATCGATGTAGTCCAGGAGAATCGATGACGCTTCCTTGCGGTCACAACCCCATCCCGGGGCTCCGAAACTCATCGTTCCCAGTGTAAATTCCGAAACAAGGATTCCCGTTCGTCCTAGGTAGCGGTATTTCATCAAGTCCCCTTC
>VKGY01000173.1 GCA_008080685.1 Spirochaetota bacterium | reverse complement strand
CATCCATCAGCACATCCTGGGTGCTGGAGAGCCGTCCCGACCTAAGCGCCCCAAAGGTCGCGGTGCAGGTCCTCCGGGCGGCGCAAGGCATTTCAGCCAGCATGGGCTATCCGGGGAGTTCGCTGCGGGAAGACTCCTGAAGTTATTCCGGGGCAAACCTTGCATCTTGCTTTTTCCCATTGCACAATGATCCATCGGAGGAAAGCATGACAGAACTTGAGATGTGGTATTACGAGGCCAGGGCCGAGAGGGTTAGGGACGCGCTTAAAAAGAACGATTTCGAAGCCGTTTTTGTCAAAACCAAGGAAGAAGCGGCCGCCTATGTGATGGGCTATGTCGGCAAGGGGATGAAGGTAGGCTTCGGCGGCTCGATGACCTCCAAGGTCTTGGGGCTCGCGGACAAAGCGGGAGAAAAGGGAGCCCTTGTGCTTGACCACAATAAGCCGGGATTGGGAGCAGAAGAAAAACTCGACATCCTCCGTGCCCAGCTCACCTGCGATCTTTTCGTATCGGGACTGAACGCCATCACCCAGGAAGGCTACATCGTCAACGTGGACGCCAATGGCAACAGGACAGGGGCCTTGTGCTTCGGACCAAGGAAGGTTATTGCCGTGGCAGGAGCGAATAAGATAGTCTGCGACTTGGAAGAGGCTTTCATACGCCTTGAGGACATTGCCGGCCCCTTGAACAACAAGCGCCTGGCTAGGCCGAATCCCTGCACCAAGACAGGGCAGTGCATGGATTGCGACAGCCCCATGAGAAGCTGCCGAATCTATCAAATCCTCAAGCGGAAGCCCGCCCTCTCGGACTTTACGGTGGTGATCGTGGGAGAGCAGTTGGGATTCTGAATCAATAGCGTTTTCGTACTAGGGCCTTGCGGGACTTGTCCAAATTGCCAAGGTAGGATTCGCTATGGACAAGGGAAACCCCCACGGAAAGGACGTCGATCACGCTGAGCTGGGCGATCCGGGAGGCCATTGGTTCGAAGCGGTATCCGGTCTCCGCGGATGCCACGCAGAGCGTGTACCCCGCCTTGCCGGAAACAGGGGATTTGCTGTGGCTGACAATGGCGATGGTCGTCGCGCCGGCCTTGGTGGCCACGTCGAGGGCGTCAACGATGTCGGTGGTGGATCCGGAATGGGAAATAACCACCATTACGTCTCCCTGTTTGAGGATCGAAGCCGCCATCATGGCCATGTGGCTGTCCTCGAACCATTGGCAGGGTATGCCGATTCGGAAGAACTTATGGTAGGCGTCCTTCGCAACTACCGCAGAATTTCCCAGGCCGAAGAATATGATGCTATTCGCCCTGGCCAATTCCTGTATCGATGACTCTATGGCCTTGAAGTCCAGTGTTCCCAATGTGCTGGAAATCGCGGCGGTGTTGGCTTCGAATACTTTTTTCACCAGGTCGGGGGCGTTTTCGTCCCGATTGACCGATTCGTGGATATTGCGGATCTCCGGAATTATGCTCTGGGCGAGGTTGATCTTGAAATCTTGAAAGCCCTTGAAGCCGAGGTTTCGGCAGAACCGGATCACCGTAGGATCGCTCACCCCCGCCAAGTCCGCCAACTCGCTTACGGAAAAATGGATAGCCGCCTCGGGATGCTCGAGGATGCAATCCGCCACCTTGGTTTCGGATTTCCTGAGGCTGTTGTATTTTTCTAAAATCTGCTGCATCAACATTGCTCCTCTATTATAGGGACCTCCGGCCGTAGGCACAACCTCGAATCCCCCGCGGCGCTGGACTGCCGGGGGGAATCGACGTTATTGCATGATTTTAGACGAGTGAAAACCCGCCGGTCTCGAAGGGAAGGCCGAGTTTCGCGAAGGCATCGCCTATCATCGACCTGATCTCCCCGTATTTTGGGTCCGAGAACGCAGGGAGGAACATGGGCTTCCGGGGGAATCCGGCATCGAAGCCCCGGGCGTAGAGGGCCATGTGGCTGGCGATTGTTGAGTCGGTGAAATGCAGCTTGGCCGAAAGGTCCATCATGACCAGGTAGGCTTTCCGCGCCCGGTCGAAATCGCCCGCAAAGGTGGCGCGCACCATCTCGGTGGTGATTTCCGGCGCCCAGTTGTTCATGCCGGCTATCATAGCCTCGACGCCCATGAAATAGAGGGGAAGCCAACCGGTGGAGGTTCCGATGATGACCTGGAAGGGCTTCGCGCCCTTGGCCTGGGCTTCCTGGGCCAGATAGGCGACTTGGGAGACAAAGCCTATGGCAAGAGGGCTGTCCTTCATGCCCGCCAGGCCGTAATCCTTAAGCTTTTGGATGGTCTTGAGGTTGAAGGTGTAGCGGGAGGTTTCAGGATTGTTGTAGGCGTAGACAGGGATGGAAACCGCATCGATGATCGCCTTGTAGTATTCCACCACGACATCGTCGGTGTGCTTGTAGTAGAAAGGAGGCACGGCGCCTATGGCGTCCACGCCTATCTCCTGGGCCGCTTTGGCCAAGGCGACGGTGTTTTTTGTGTCGATGCAGCCTACGTGGGGGAGAAGGATCTTGCCCTTGAAGCCTGCGGCGGCTTTTTTCGCCAGGCGGAAAATCGAAATCCTCTCTTCGTTGGTCATAAGGGGGCCCGCTCCGTAGGAGCCTGTGAGAAAGAGTCCGTCCACTCCCTTGGAAAACATCCAATTCATGTGCCATAGGGTTTTCGCTTCGTCGATGTTTCCCTGGGCGTCGAAAAGGGTGATGTTGGGAACGATTCAATGCTTTTTCCGCATTTTTGCCCAGGAGTATATCCACCAGGTTGTGGGCGATGATCCAGGACACAGAGGATGCGGTTTCCACCGTGGTCGCCGCCATATGGGGCGTCAGGGTCAATCCTGCAGTCCTTAAGGGCGAATCCATGGGAGGGGGTTCTGCTTCGAAGGCGTCCAGGGCGGCTCCCCCGATTTCGCCTGCTTTCAGAGCTTCGCAGAGCGCAGTTTCATCGATCAGGCCTCCCCGGGCGGTGTTGATGATGCGCGCCTGAGGCTTCATGAGCTTTATTCTGGCTGAGGAGAGTATGTACCGTGTCTGGGGCGTATAGGGGAGGGCGAGGACGATGAAATCCACCACAGGGAGGATCTCGTCCACGGATTCCGCAAGTTTTACCCTGTGGGACTCAGCCCAGGGGATGTCGGGCTCGGGATCGTAGGCTACGACGCATACCCCGAAGCCCGAGAGCAACTCCACCACCCGCTTGCCGATGTTGCCCAGTCCCAGGATGCCTACGGTTTTTCCGCTTACCTCCATGCCGGCCCTGCGTTCCCACCCGCCCTTCTGCATAAGGTCGATATGGCGGTCGATGGATCGGGCAGAGACGAGCATGAGCGCTACGGCGAGTTCGGCCACGGCGTTTCTGTTGGCTCCCGGGGCGTTGGCTACGAAAATGCCTTTTTCGCTCGCGTATCCTACGTCGATGCCATCGACTCCGGTGCCGTTCATGTGGATGAGTTTCAGGCAGGTTCCTGCGTCGATGACCCTTCTGTCTATAGTATCGTTGCCCACGATGAGGGCGTCGAAGCCCGGCACTTCCCGGGCAATTTCTTCCGCGGTCATGGTAGGCTTGGAGCCCCGCGTCAGTTCGAATCCCTTTGCTCTCAGGAAATCCAGGACTTCCGGCGCGCAGCGGCCGAAGGATTTGGAAGTGATGAGGATCCTCATGGGTTTTCCCTCCCCGGCGCGCCGAACCCTCTAAGCCGTTCTACGAGGGCTGTGTAGTTTCTATAGTGTTCCGCATAAATCGCGGAGCGACCGCGGTCAGGATAGACCGAGGCACCGGCGTTCCCGTCGCCGAACCAAGCCTCCATGCCAAGGCCCATGAACCCAAGGATCGCCGCCCCGGCTATGGAACCTTCATTCTGGCTGGGGATGCGGATTTCCCTGCCAAGGACGTCAGCCAGGATATCCGGGACCACCAGCGAGCGGGAAAGCCCGCCTGTGAGCACTATGTGGGCCAGGGTGGGGCCCCTTCTGTCCATGAGCTCGATAATTGTCTTCAAGTCGTAGGCTACCGCTTTCCGCAGATAAGGCATGAAAAGCAGTCCCTTGGAGCCGGGCTCGATGGCTTTGGCCTTAGCGTTGAGGAATTCGAAGGCTGCCTCGGGGCTCATCCCCGAAACCTCCGCTACCGAGGAAGCGAGCCATTGGTAGGCGTTGCCGACGTTGGTAACAATGCCGCCGTAGGCCCACCGCGTCTCATCCAGGCAGAAGCACCACAGGCTCGCTGTTTCGTCCACCACCGCTGCGCCGGTGGTGCACCGCGCGGCCCCTGAGGTTCCCAAATCGATATTGATGGCCCCGACCTCCACGGCACCTGACCCAAGGTTAGCCAAAGGTCCGTCTCCGGCGCCCAAGAATATGGGCAGAACCTTGGAAAGTCCGAGATCCGCCAAGGGAGAATTATCTATAAGGGTGAAAGTGCAGGTGCCCGAAACCGGAGTCGAGAGATTGGCCTCGGCGATGCCGACCGCCTCCAGCGCAGGTCCGTGCCATCTGTGGGCGGCGACGTCAAAAAGACCGGAAGCCGAGGCCATGGAGTAATCCACAGCCCAGCGGCCAATGATATCCTTGGCCACATATTCCTTTATGCTGACAAAGCGCGCGGCGTGGCGGAATACCAAAGGCTCTTCCTCGCGGAGCCAGGCTATTTTCGCGATCGGATAAATCGAATTCATGGGGCATCCAGTGAACCGGTAGAGGCCGAGAGGACCGAAGGCCTCCTTTAAACGCAGGGCTTGCCGCTCCGCTCGGCCGTCCGACCAGAGGATGCTGTTGGTCAGGGGCATGCCGGCCTCGTCCAAGGCGATGAGACTGTACATTTGGGAAGAAAACGAGATCCCGCGTATGCTTTCCGGCTTCGCCTGGCCGGATTCAAAGAGGGATCGTATGGCCGCGAAGGTGGAAGCCTTGACCAGATCCGGGTCCTGTTCTTCGAAATATGGCTTGGGTCGTTTCGTTGGATAGGCCACCTGGGCCTTGCCCAAGATTGTCCCCTCCGCATCGAAGACAAAGGCCCTCACCGAAGTGGTGCCGATGTCGACCGCAAGGATCTGGGCGCCTGTCTCTGTACCATTCAATTTTTTCGTCATAGGTCAGCCGCCGTAGAGATGTAGGATGTTCTTAGGAATGAAGGTAATGATTTCAGGGAAGATGACCGCCGCGAAAAGAGCCGCGTAGACGGCGAATATAAAAGGAATCAGTTCTTTTACCACTTCCGTTAGCGATCTGTTCGACATTGAGCAGCCGATATAAATCAGGGTGCCCACAGGGGGGGTGATGAGTCCTGCGGTAAGAGTGGCGCAGAAGAATACCCCGAAGAATATTGGATCGATATGAAAGGCCGCGACCGGTCCCACAAATATTGGGGTAAGGATCAGGATAGCCGGCGTCAGGTCCATGATCATGCCAACGATGAAAAGGATGAGGAAAGTGATGATGAGGAATACCGAGGGAGCGCTGATTGTCGATACCATGAGTTCTGTGACCTGCTGGGGAATTCGCGCATAGGTAAGTACCCATGCCACCGCGGTGGCCGCACCTACGATGGCCATGACAGCGCCTGAACTCTTCATCGCCCGGACCACCATGGCAGGGAAATCCCTGAATTTGAATTCCTTGTAGATGAAGGCGCCTACAACCCAAGCATACATGACAGCCATCGCCGATGTTTCAGTGGGCGTCATTATGCCCGCTGTTATCAAAACCATGATGAGGACGGGGAAGATCAAGGCCCAGGCGATTCCCTTGGTATTGCCGAAATCTATCTCCGGCACATTGACGCCGTATCCCCGCTTCTTCGATACCAAGTAGGCTACCACAACCTCGCCCAAGGTCATAAGGATTCCCAAAAGGAAGCCTCCGGTAAAAAGCGCCGCGACCGAATCGCCGGTAGTCGAGCCATAGACTATCATTGGGATTGAAGGCGGGATGATTGGACCGATGATGCCTCCGGCGGCGATCGTGGCGGCAGAAAAAGCGGGGGAGTAGCCTTGTTTCACCATGGCGGGGTACATGATGGATCCGATGGCAATGGCGGTTGCTATCGCCGATCCATTGATCGCGGCGAACAGGGCGCAGGATACCAATGTGATGATGGCCAAGCCTCCGGGGATTCCCTTCACCAGCTTGGAAACCGCGGCGACAATGCGCCGGGTCATGCCACCTCCATTCATGATTTCTCCGGCCAGGATAAAAAAGAGCATGGCGGTAAGGCCGTAGTTGTCCATGGAAACCATGAACTTTTGGGCGAAAATCAATAGGTCAAGGCCATTGGCCAGAAGCATGACCACCGCAGCCGCGGCGAGGGACAAGACTACCGGGACGCCGACAGTGAATAGGAGTCCGAATAGGGCGAGGTAGAGGATCAAGGTGCTCATCGCGCCCCCTCCTCTTTCCTGGTATTGGATAAGATCAAGGTGAACTTGTAGATCCCAAGCCCTACCCATACCGCCCCGGCCAAAATACCCGGCCACATCAAGATGCCCGCAGGAAGATTTGTGCCCGCCAAAGGAACAGATCCGGTGAGCATCGTGTACTTGAAGCCGTAGAAGCTGAGGATCCCACCGACTGCGACAAGACACAGGGCGTACATGACCTTATAGACAAGGTTGGGCAAACCTTTTTTCTTCGCGATTCCGTCAAAGCCAATGTGGTCGTTCCTGAGGAACGATGTCGTTACCGCGACGAACATTGACCACACGAAAATGATGCGGATTATTTCTTCGGCCCACACGAAGGTTTTATTGAACAAATAGCGGGATGCGGCATTGCCGAACATGATGACGGTTATGGAAACGCCGAGCACGCTGAGGACAACCATTTCCAATTTTCCCAAGGAAAGCCTAATATTTTTCTTTGTCATGCACTGCTCCTACAGCCTGGGGTCGGGGACTGTGAGCCGAACCCAGGCGCCCGAAGCGGCCAAAGGGTGCGCCTTTCGCCGCTTCGGGTTTTGAACGTTAGTTTCTTTATCCTTGCCGATTATTTGGCCGCGGCGAGGACTTCGTCCAGGAGATTTTCATAGGTCTTTCCGAATTCTTTCTTTGCCCATGCGTAGGCTCCAGCCGCGGCTTTCTGGAATTCTGCCTTCTGTGCCAGAGTGAGGATTGAGACCTGGGATTTCCTGGAAATTTCCGCGATGTATTCCTTCTGCATCTGACGGCCACGTTCGCGCTGCCAGAGCCGAAGATCGTAAATCGTGTCCTTCACGAGCTTCTGCACATCAGAGGGGAGTTTGTTCCACTTCGCCTTGGAATAGTAGACCGGTACAGCCGAGTACACATGGTCGGTCTGGGAGACGAATTTTTGCTGTTCATAGAATTTGTTGGTCGCGATGAGAGAAAACGGATTTTCCTGGCCGTCCACAA
>VKGY01000004.1:23264-41564 GCA_008080685.1 Spirochaetota bacterium | reverse complement strand
GCCGGTTATGCCCTGGATGCCAAGCTTCGCGCATTCGGCGAGAAACCTCTCGGTTCCCCCAAGAGTGTCGTGATCCGTCAAGGCTGCCATCTCGAGCTTTTGCCGCGCCGCCGCCAAGGCGATCTCTTCCGGCCACTGGCTTCCGTCGGAAAACCGGGAATGGAGATGCAAATTGGCGTTCATACTGGCTCCGAGTATAGCGGGGGCAAAGCGCTTCGCACAACCATTCGCCCGGCAACGCCTTACTTTTGTCGGAACACCTGGAGTAGAATGCCAGGGATGAATCCCGAGCCTCAGCTATTCGAACTCAACGACGCAATTCTCGAACGCATAGTCTTTGCCATGGAAGACCAAACCAAATCCCGGGCGATAGACTTAAGAACCGGCGCATTGCTCTCCACGGAGGAAATTGAAGAAAGCGAAAAAAACGAGTATGTAGCCCCGCCGCCCCCCTGGAGCCCAGCGGACGGCTTTCGGATAATGGAAAACTTCTGCGCCAAGGTCAACAATATTCCCCTGCGGAGCGAATTGCTGAAAGCCTTGTCCCGCGGCAAGGGAGTTTTCAAAGCCTTCAGGAAGGTGCTCGCGGAACACCCGCTGGAGGAAACGCAATTCAAGGAATTTAAGAACAATAGCCTGCGGCGCTATGTGACCGATTGGATGGACCAAATGAGGGAATCCATCGGCCTGGCCAGGCTTGGCCCTGAACCGGAGGATTTCGGAGAAATCTTGGAAGAAGAATGGGTCGTTCATGAAGGATGCCTTGAAGACCTCCCCTTCGACTTCTCAGACCCCATCGATCGGGCGGCCGCCGAGGCCATGGAATGGCTTCCCCCCGCCCTCGCCCTCTGGGAGGCCGAATCCATCGGGGCTTTGGCCAAAGCCAAGGAAGAGGGAAGCGTAATCCACTACATTTGCGATGAAACCGGAATCCCCCTCGCCCTATCTCTCGGCATCCCCACAGCCGTTCGGGGCAAGACCTGGCTGGAAATCCGGTTTTTTTTCGTCCGAAGCGAATTCCGAGCCTTGGGACTCGGAATTCGCCTAGCCCAGGGCATCGACCGCTTTAGGCTAAGAAAGGACGTGGAAACCGTCGTTATCCGAAGCATCCTTCTCCATCCCGGCCTCACCGAAGAACTCCAGGCCCAAGGCCACAAAGCCCTTCCCCCGCCCATCATCTTCACGTAGGGGCAGATCCACCAATTTCCCGCAAGCTGCAGGTAAACCCACATCACCCTATCCCGAAGCGATGCATATCCACCCTGTCCGGCTCCAAGAATTCCACCCCTTCGGCTTCCAAAAGCTGACGCTGCAACCATCTACCCTCTCCCTCCGGAAGGGCTATCCGCCCATCCTTCCTTACGACCCTCCACCAAGGAAGCTCATAGGCCCGGGACATGGAAGAGAGAATCCGCGCCACCTGACGGGCTCCCCTGGGTCCGGAGAAGACTCCCGACATGCCGGCCACGACGCCATAGCTGGCCACCTTGCCAGGAGGAATCGCCCGCAGGAGTTCTACTATGGCCATGGTTGTTTCGCTAGGCATGGGCCTAGTGTACATTTGCGGCGCTCCCTAGGCCAGCCAGGGGCGTCTTTACATTTATTCGAAATTTGTAAATTATGGATCTATGGAGTCGAAGCTTCCCTTCGGCTATCCCTATCGCAGGAGGCGGTCTTTTGAAAACCTGTTTCCTTTTTCCAGGCCAGGGAGCCCAGTACCCCGGAATGGCCAAGGATTTTTACGAAACCAGCGCGGTGGTGCGACGCCGTTTTCAGGAAGCGTCGGATGCTTCGGGCATGGACATGCGGGCACTCCTCTTCGAAAGCGACGAGGAAACCCTGAAAATCACAAAAAACACCCAGATTGCCGTTGCCTTAGCCGGGTCGGCGGCGGCATTGAGCGCCATTGAGCACGGCATCGCTCCCGAAGGCTTCGCGGGTTTTTCCGTTGGCGAATGGCCAGCCTTGGCCGAAGCTGGAATCCTCTCCCACTTCGACATGTTCCGCCTCGTCGCCGAAAGGGGCAGGCTCATGGACCTGGCAGGGAGCAGGTCGGGCGGATCAACCATGAGCGCCGTACTTTTCCTCGCGCCCGAAAAGATCGAAGCCGTGATCGCCGAAGCCGGCCTTACCCAAGTATGGGTGGCCAATTTTAACAGTCCGGTTCAATGCGTCATATCCGGCACCGAGGCCGAAGTGGCGATAGCCGAGGAAAAGCTGAAATCCGCCGGAGCCAAGCGCGTGGTACGCCTCAAGGTTTCCGGAGCCTTTCATTCTCCAATAATGCAGCCGGCCAAGGAGGAGTTCGAAGCCCTCCTTGGATCGGTGCGGTTCAGCGATCCCAAAAAGGCCATTTATTCCAATGTGACAGGACAAAAAATAACCTCGGGAGCGGAAGCGAAGCTTCTCGCCGCTGCCCAGATTGTCAGCCCGGTCCGCTGGATCGCCGAAGAAACCGCCATAACCGCTGACAAATTCGACCGTTGCCTGGAAACCGGCCCGGGCACGGTGCTGACCGGGCTCTGGAAAGCCTCTGGGTCAGCGATCCCCTGCCTCCCCGGCGGAACCCTCGACGCCCTGGTAAGCATTTCGCTGTAAACACCGAAGGAGTAACTACCATGGATCAATTGCTCAAAGGGAAGATAGCCATCGTAACCGGCGCTTCCCGAGGAATCGGCGCAGCGATCGCTGCCCGGTTCGCCGCGGAAGGCGCAACAGTCTACGCCCTCTCACGAAGCGCCCCGGAAAAAAACATTGCATGGATCTCCTGCGATGTGGCGAATGAAGCCTCCATAGAAGCAGCCATCGGCTCCATCCTCGCCAAGGAGGGGAAGATCGATATTCTCGTCAACAACGCCGGGATCACCAGGGACGGACTTCTCATGCGGATGAAAACCGAAGACTGGGACGCCGTCCTCGATACCAACCTCAAAAGCGCTTTCCTTCTGTCCCGTGCCGCGCTCCGCCCCATGCTCAAACAGAAGGACGGATGCATTCTCAACGTATCCTCGGTGGTGGGGATCATCGGAAACGGCGGCCAGACCAACTACTCCGCGTCCAAGGCCGGCCTTATCGGCTTTACCAAGAGCCTTGCCCGGGAAGTTTCCTCCAGGAACCTCCGGGTCAACGCCCTCGCCCCCGGCTTTATCGAAACCTCCATGACTGATAAGATACCCGAAGATTTCAAGGCAAAGCTCAAGGATTCGATTCCTTTGGGCCGAGTGGGTTCAGCGGAGGAAGTGGCGAACGCAGCCCTTTTCCTCTGCTCTCCCCTCTCCAGTTATTTGACCGGCGTCGTGCTTCAAGTCGACGGCGGAATGGGGATGTAATATGGCACAGAGAAGAGTCGTCATCACGGGTCTCGGAATCGTAAGCCCACTAGGCAACGATATTCCTACCTTCTGGAACTCCGTACGCGCCGGACGTTCGGGAGTCGGTCCTATCACCCTCATCGATACTTCCGACCTGGCGGTTAAAATCGCCGGCGAAGTGAAAGACTTCGAGCCTAGCTTGCGCCTGGACGCGAAGGAAGCGAAGAAGATGGACCGCTATGCCCAATTCGCGGTCTATGCCGCCAAGGAAGCGCTGGATTCTTCCGGCTTGAACCTGGAGGCTTTGGACAAGGAGAGGATTGGTGTCTGCCTGGGCACAGGACAAGGCGGTTCCCAAAGCATCGAGGACGCGGTGATCCGCTTGTCGGAACGAGGTCCATCCCGAGTTCCTCCCCTTACCGTCGCCAAAGGCCTTGCGAATTTCGGCCCAGCCCAGATAGCCATGAATTTTGGCCTCACCGGCCCATGCCTATGCATCGTCACGGCCTGCGCGGCCGCCACCGACGCCATCGGCCAAGGCATGAGGCTCATTCGAGAAGGACACGCGGATATTCTCTTCTCAGGCGGCGCGGAAGCGAGCATAGTCCGCATGTGCATGTCCAGCTTCATAAATATCCAAGCCCTCTCGACGCAAAATGAAACCCCAGAGAAGGCATCAAGGCCCTTTGACCGAGACAGGGACGGTTTTGTCATGGCCGAAGGCGCGGGAGTCCTCATTCTTGAGGAATATGAACATGCCAAGGCCAGGGGAGCAAAAATCTACGGCGAGGTAGCCGGCTTCGGCCAGACCTGCGACGCCCACCACGTCACCGCCCCCGACCCCGAGGGCCGAGGAGTCGCCAAGGCGATGGTTCTGGCGATGAAGGATGGAGGCCTTTCCCCTGAAGATATCGATTATGTCAGCGCCCACGGCACCTCAACCCCCCTCAACGACCCCATAGAGACCAGGGCCATCAGGGCGGCCTTCGGCTCCTGGGCTGACAAGCTGAAGGTTTCGAGCCTCAAGTCTATGACCGGGCACTGCATAGGCGCAGCGGGAGCGATAGAATCCATCGCCTCGATCCTGGGGATGGACGAAGAGTGGATCCATCCCACCATCAACTACGAAAATCCCGACCCAGCCTGCGATCTCGATTACGTGCCCAACGTCGGAGTCCACCTTCCGGTCAGGGCTTTCCTTAAGAATTCCATGGGCTTCGGCGGCCAGAACGCCGTAGTCGCCTTCAAGAAAATCAAAGATTAGCGTGACCCTCTCAGCGCCGACGATTAGGATTGAAGCCGGAAACCCCCTTCACCTTGGGGCGACGATCGTCGGCGCCGGAGAAGGCGTCAACTTCGCCATTTTCAGCCGCCACGCCACCCTGCTCCTCCTTTGCCTCTTCGACAGCGCAAAGGCAACAGAGCCGTACTTGGAAATTCCTCTCGACCCGATCAACAACAAGACCGGCGATGTCTGGCATTGCCTTCTTGCTGGCCCGGGCATTGGGGAGAACGCCCTCTATCTATGGCGGGCCGACGGGCCTTTCGACCCCGCCGCGGGCCACAGGTTCGATCCTGGGAAACTCCTTATTGATCCTTACGCCAAGGCCCTGACCGACGAGGGTTCCTGTCCAAAATGCGTGGTGGTATGCGATGATTTCGATTGGCGCGGGGATGCGCCCTTAAACTATCCTCTCAAGGATTGCATCATTTACGAAACCCACGTCCGAGGACTAACCAAGCGACATCCCCGGGTTTCGAGCCCCGGCACCTATGGCGGAGTGGCCGAGATGATCGAATATTTCAAGGATCTGGGCGTGACGAGCCTGGAATTCCTTCCCATCCACGAATTCGATCCTTCCGAGCGGTTCAGGCGCAATCCCGCCACCGGGAACATCTTGAGCAATTATTGGGGCTACTCTCCCCTCGCCTTTTTCGCCCCAAAGGCCAGTTATGCCACGGCTGAAGAAGCGCGGCCATCCACCATGGACCATTCCCGCCCGGCCAAGGAATTCAAGCGCATGGTGAGGGAGCTCCACACAGCGGGCTTGGAAGTGATATTGGATGTGGTTTTCAACCATACGGCGGAAGGCAATGAACTGGGACCGACCTTCAGCTTCAGAGGCTTGGACAATTCGATCTACTATATTCTCGACGAAGACAAGCGGTTCTACCGCAATTATTCGGGCTGCGGAAACACACTCAACTGCAACCATCCAGTCATGAGATCCCTCATAATGGATTGCCTACGCTACTGGGTGGTCCACATGCACGTGGACGGATTCCGCTTCGACCTCGGTTCGATCCTAGGCCGCGACGCCTCCGGCGCCCTATTGGAAAATCCGCCCGTCATAGAGACAATCGCCGAAGACCCCATCCTTAGGGAAACAAAAATTATCGCCGAAGCCTGGGACGCCGGAGGCGCGTATCAGGTCGGATCCTTCCCGGGGGGCCGCTGGGCTGAATGGAACGACAAGTACCGGGATGATGTCCGCCGTTTTTGGAAAGGCGAAAACGGCTCGGCTGTCCACCTGGCGACAAGGATCACGGGCTCCAGCGATCTCTACCTTAGAGATGGCCGAAAACCCTTTCATTCCATCAATTTTATCACCGCCCACGATGGATTTACCCTCAACGACCTCGTCTCTTATGCAAAAAAGCACAACAAGGCCAACGGAGAAGAAAACCGAGACGGTTCGAACTCCAATTGGTCTATGAATTTCGGCGTCGAAGGACCCAGCGAAGACCCCCAGATCCAATCCCGCCGGAATCGGCACGTCAAGAATTTCCTCGCCACCCTTCTGCTTTCCATAGGGACTCCGATGATCCTGGGTGGAGACGAGTTTTGCCGAACCCAAGGCGGGAACAACAATGCCTATTGCCAGGACAATGAGATTTCCTGGTACAACTGGGAACTTCTGGAAAAGCATGGCGACATCCGCCGATTCTGTGGCGAACTTATCAAGCTCCGCAAGCTTCATCCCGTCTTCCGCCGCCCCGAATTCTACACCGGCTTTGACAACGATGCGAACGATGTTCCCGATATCACCTGGTACGACGAAAAGGGGCAATATCCCGACTGGCTAGCCCTCCACCACGCCCTGGCCGCCATGATGGACGGATCGAAGGCGGAATCCCACGGCGAACGGGTGGACGACGACTTCTACATAATGTTCAACGCATCGCACCATATCCTCAATTTCACCATTCCTCCCCATCCCCGAGGTTATGCGTGGCAGAAAACCATAGATACCGGCGCCCAGTCGCCTCAGGACATCCACTGCGAACCTCCCTATCTTGGCCCTCTCCCCACCAATACCTGCCTGCTTGCGCCCCGCTCCCTCGTACTCCTGGTTGCGCCTCGTTCCTTGCCGAGCCGATAAGGGATTGTTATATTCTTTTACAACGAGTTATATACGATGCAGCAAAGACTAGACCGCGCCACCCTTGTGCAGAAGGGACTTAAGGCCCTTGCAAATCACAGACCGGACATAGCCTTGACCACCCTAAGGGAAGCTGTGGACACCATACCTCCGGCCTGTTCCGAGGAGCTTTCAAAAGCGCTTTACTGGCTATCCGTGGCCTTGTTGCGCCTGGATCAAAAAGAATTGGCCATCAAAAGCCTGGCTAGCGCCCAAAAAATAAGAAGAAGGGGTTTCGCCCGGCGCGTGTATCTCCGAAATATCAACGAGTATGGCATGCCTAGGCAACCTACGGCGGAATTGGACGATTTATATGCCTTCATGAGCATTCAAATGTCCACATACTTGGTGAAACGGCCTGGACGAAAGTTCGAATCCTTTTCAGAGCGCGAAGCCATACTTAAAATTCTGCTTGACGGATGGAAGATCCTCAAGAATTCCGAGGAATTCCAATCCGGAGACTGTGGGGAAAAACTCTTCGCCTTTCGGACGTTCAAACCCCGGTTTCCAGATTTCGGTTTTTCCGGCACCGCTTCCAGGCTGGTTCGCGCTTCCTTTGGAAGACAGGGCGCATGTGACACCACATCCCCCGCAACGCGGGCGGACTTGACGCGCCGATGCTCCTGCGGCTCAGGACTTTCCTTTTCCCGGTGTTGCGGGAGAGTCCAGGGCTTGAGGGAAATATAGCCACTCTCCGGTCATAGGGTATATAACTGTTTCTTTTCCACACATAATACGCGTGAAATTGTGCCAACGGCTCTTTTTTACACACATGGTCGTTCGACACACTTCCAACCCTACGTCCCCCAAGGATCAACATATATTTGATATATTCTTTATTGTATATAACATATAGAATTAAAGAGCTGTTAAAAAACATTGCGTAATCTTCTTCTTTTGGCATGCTACCTGCATAATAATAAGCATTAAGGAGTTGTGAAATGAATAAACGACAGCTTGCCAGTTCCAATTTGACCGATTCCTCAGACGAGAACGTCCTTTCCATATATCTAAAGGAAATAAACCGGATTCCTCTCCTTACCAGAGACCAGGAAAACGATTATGCAAAACGCGCCGCGAATGGCGAGAAATTCGCGAAAGACATGCTCGTTAAGTCAAACCTTAGGTTTGTAGTCAATGTCGCCAAGAAGTATCAAAACCAGGGAGTCCCCCTTTCCGACGTGATTTCCGAGGGAAATATTGGACTCATGAACGCCATTGAGCGCTACGATGTGACCAAGGGCTACCATTTCATCTCCTACGCCGTCTGGTGGATCCGCCAAGCGATCCTCAAGGCCATCTGCGAAAAGAGCAGAATGATACGGCTTCCCCTCAACAGGGCGAATGAACTTGTCCAGATCGAAAAGGCCAGGAAAAGTTTTGAAGGCATCTCCGAAGACGCGGAAATTCGCGAAGTCGCAGCCTATCTCAATATGGATCCCGACCATGTCGCCGACATCATCGCCGTCTCCAGGGACTTGGTTTCCTTGGATAGCCCTGTATACGATGAGAGAAATGCCTCCGTCCTAGGTGATTTTTTAGAGAACTCCGCTTACCAAAGCCCCGAAAACTACGCCTCGGAGCTTAATCTCAAGGAAGACCTCAACGCTGTCCTCTCATCTCTCAGCATCAAGGAACGACAGGTTATAGAATATCGCTTCGGTATCAATGGACGACGCCCCATGAGCCTCAAGGAAATTGGCGATCGAATGCACCTGACCAAGGAAAGGATTCGTCAGATAGAAAAGGCCGCACTCAAGAAGATCTCCATTCCCGAAGTGATGGAAAGGCTTGAAGCCTACGTAGCATAAAACATTCAATGGCGGAAGTCTCCAGTCCCATGGTATAGTTTTTACATGGAAGGCTTATCCGATTTTTCCAGCTACGCCGGGCAAACAAGAAAAATCTTAAAAGATGCTTTGTGGGATTACTTCCCCAAAGCATTTCTTTTATCTGCAAGTATTGATGTAGAAAAAAGTTACATTTTTTCTTCCCTGAAGGGCTATGCCTCCAACGGCAAGATGCTTCGAGGAATTCTATCGCGTCTAGGATTCGACCTATTCTCCCAATCAGTTGAAGAGGTCTTCAGCAAAGACCAGATCCACCTCGCCCTCGCCTTGGAGCTATTCCAGGCAGGACTTCTGGTCCACGACGATATCATGGATGACGACGAGGTACGCCGCGGCCAGCCTACGATCCACAAGCAATTCGAAGCAAGAGAAAGAGAAATCCATGGAAATGCCTCTTTAAGCCAGAAAACCGGCGTCTCCCTCGGCATTTGCGCAGGAGATATCTGCTATTTTCTAGCCTGGCAACTCCTCGGCAAGATCTCCGTTGCCAAGTCCTCTCTTTTCGCCCTCTTTTCCCAGGAACTTGTGGATGTCTGCCTCGCACAGATGGCTGATATACGCATTGGAGCCCATGGCCGTTTCCCAACCCTGGAAGAAATTCTCACAGTCTACACATATAAGACTGCACGGTATACCATTACCCTCCCCTTATGCGCCGGGGCGATCTTGGCCGGGAGAAGCGATGCGATTCCCTTCCTTGAAGACATTGGCGGCAACTTGGGCCTTCTTTTTCAACTCCAAGACGATATGTTGGGGATTTTTGGCGATGAAGCGAGCCTTGGAAAGCCTATTGGATCGGATATCCGAGAAGGAAAGAAAACTCCCCTAATGATAGCCCTTTATCCGAAGTTATCCGGATTAGATCGGCTGAAATTTGACGGGATCTTCGGGAAAGAGAGCATTTGCCTTCAGGACGTGGATTTTATCCGAAACCTCATGCTGCGCCATGGCATAGACAGCCAAATCAAGAAAAAGATTAAGGAATACGCCAAGCGCACCTATGAAAGCATAGACCGCCTTGAGGGTTCGCTTCTTCAAGGATCCAATGGCCGCTGCCTCGCCCTTCTCAAGGATTTCACCAGCTATTCGATGAAAAGGATCCAATAACGTAAACATTGTTTCACGTGAAACAAAAAGGGCGCCCTGAACGGGCGCCCTTTTTGGGTTTGGGGCTTTTCTTGATATCACGCGACGACTCTTATGCAGCGTCTATCCTGCCGCGTCTATCCTGCCGAGGGAACTGTGGGCTCTTCCGGGTTTTCCCGAGAGAGGTCCTGAGGGGGTTCCGGGGTTGCTTCTTCCTTTATCACCCTATCGAGTCCAATGACCAGGTCGGGAGGGGCGATGTTCACGATGCGTACTCCCCGGGCGTTCTTCCCAAGTATCCGCACGGTATTCGCATCGATTTTTATGGTCTTGCCGGTTGAGGTGATGATCATCGCCTCATCGTCGTCGTGGATGGAAACCGCGTCCACGACCTCGCCTGAGACATCGTCGGGGACATAGATCATCTGCCCCCTGGTTCCGCGGCCATGGGAAGAGAAATTGTCGTATTCAACGCGCTTTCCGTACCCGTTGGTGGTGGAAATGAGCATTGTCTGTTCCGGATTTACCCGCAGCATGGCCGCAAGTTCGTCTTTATTCGAAAGGAGTATCCCCCTGACACCCCGGGAAGCCCGGCCCATAACCCTCACCTGCTCCTCGTGGATCCTCAATGCCTGGCCCATTCTGGTGATAAGCATGGCCTCATCGAGGCCGCCGGTGAGGCAGGCGGAAACCAAATGGTCGCCTTCATCCAAGTGTATGGCGATGATGCCCCTTGTCCGGGCATTCACAAAGTCCGAGAGGGCGACCTTTTTCACTACGCCGCGCAAGGTGCCCATGAGAAGGTATTGGGTCTGTGAAAACTGCTTGAAATCAATGATGGTGGTGATTTCTTCGTTGGGAGAAATCGCAAGAAGGCTCTTGATATGTGCTCCCCTCGCCTGCCGGGAGGATTCGGGGATTTCGTGGACCTTGATCCAGTAGGCCTTTCCCGCGGTTGAGATGAACAACAAGTAATCATGGGTATTGGCGACGAAAAGCTGTTCAATGAAGTCATCCTCAATGAGGTTGGAAGAGTTGGAACCTTTTCCGCCCCGGCCCTGGGAACGATAAAGATGAACCGAAACCCTCTTGATGAAACCCTTGTTGGATATGAGTATCGCCATCTCCTCGGGTTTGATGAGATCTTCGATGTTGATGGCTTCGACATTGTCCGTGACGATCTCTGTTCTTCGGGCATCGCCGTATTTCTTTGCTATATCGACAGTTTCAGTCCTAACAACAGCGAGGATCTTGGCTTCGCTTGAAAGCAGATCCTTGAGGTAGGCAATCCTTGTTTCGATTTCCGCCAATTCGGCCAGGAGCTTTTCGGTTTCCAGGCCTGTAAGGCGGCCAAGCCGCATGTCGACTATGGCCTGGGCCTGGACCTCCGACAGTTGGAACCGACGCTCTAGGTTATGCCTTGCTTCTTCGATATTTTTCGAAGATTTTATGATCGCCACCACTTCGTCGATGTTCTCGAGTGCGATCACCAAGCCGCGCAGTATATGGGCCCGGTCTTCGGCTTTCCGGAGCTCGTAAGCCGACCTTCTGGTTACAACCTCGACCCTATGCTTGACAAAATAATGTATTAATTCTTTTAATGATAAGCATTTAGGCCTTCCTGACACGAGGGCGAGATTGATTACTCCGAAGGTGGACTGCAGGGGCGTGTGGGTGAAGAGCCGATTTAAGACTAACTTGGGAATCGCGCCCTTCTTGAGTTCTATTACGATGCGCAAGCCATCCCTGTCGCTCTCATCCCGGAGGTCGGAAACCCCGTCCAGGATCTTGTCCCTGACCAGGTCGGCGATCCGGGTAATGAGGGTTGTCTTATTGAGGGCGTAGGGGATCTCGGTGAAGACAATCTGTTCCTTGCCGTTCTTGAGCGTCTCGAGGATGAATTTGCCTCTGACGATCACCCTTCCTCGCCCGGTTCGGTATGCGTCCTTGATGCCCTCGCGGCCGAAAATGATGCCGCCCGTGGGAAAATCCGGACCCTTTATATACCGCATGAGCTCTTCAATTTCGATCTCGGGATTGTCGATGTACGCCTTTATCGCCTCGCTGACCTCGCCGAGATTGTGGGGAGCCATGTTGGTGGCCATTCCTACGGCGATTCCCGAGGATCCGTTCACCAAAAGGTTGGGAAAGGCGGAAGGAAGGACGAGGGGTTCTTTAAGCGATTCGTCGTAGTTGGGACCGTATTCGACGGTATCTTTGTCCAGGTCGGCCAGCATTTCCTCACCCAGCCGGGAAAGCTTGGCTTCGGTATAGCGGCTCGCCGCGGGTGGATCCCCGTCAATGGATCCGAAGTTGCCCTGGCCGTACACCAGGGGGTAGCGCAGGGAAAAATCCTGGGCCATGCGGACCAATGCGTCGTAAAGGGAAAGATCCCCGTGGGGATGGTACTTTCCCATGGCGTCGCCGGTGATGCGGGCGCTTTTTTTCGTGGCCGCATTGTACCGCAGGCCAAGCTCGTCCATGGCGAAAAGCAGGCGCCTATGCACGGGCTTGAGGCCGTCCCTAACGTCCGGAAGGGCGCGGGCCACGATGACTGACATGGCGTAGGTAAGGTAGTCGGTCTTGACTTCGTCTTCTATGGGAACGTTAATCACTCTTCCAGTATCTGCCATCGCTATGGATTCCTACACGTCGAGGTTGGAGACCGCCAAGGCGTTCTCCTCTATGAATTGACGCCGAGGCTCTACCTGCTCTCCCATGAGGGTGGTAAAAATCTCTTCCGCTTGGACTGCGTCTTCCATGGTAATCCGGATGATATTGCGCCGCTCGGGATCCATGGTGGTTTCCCAAAGCTGCTCGGGATTCATCTCCCCCAAGCCCTTGTAGCGCTGTACGGCTATCTTTCCGGGGTCCTTGGGGGAAGCGGCGAAAACCTTTTCCTTTTCCGCGTCGTCGTAGGCGTAATGCACTTCCTTGTCCCAAGAAATCTTGTATAGCGGCGGCATGGCCAAGTAGACATGTCCGCGCTCCAGCAAGGGCGTCATGTAGCGGTAGAAGAAGGTGAGAAGGAGGGTTCTGATATGAGATCCGTCCACATCGGCGTCGGCCATGATGATGACTTTATGATAGCGAAGCTTGGTTACGTCGAACTCCGGACCTATGCTCGCCCCCAGGCTTGCTATGATGGGCTGAAGCTTGTCGTTGCCGATGACCTTGTCGATCCTGGTCTTTTCAACGTTGAGCATCTTGCCCCAGAGGGGAAGGATGGCCTGATGGACACGGTTTCGCCCCATTTTCGCCGATCCGCCTGCCGAGTCTCCCTCTACAATAAAAATCTCGCACTTGGTGGGATCTTTTTCTTGGCAATCCGCGAGCTTCCCTGGAAGGCTGGCGGAATCCAGGAGGTTTTTTCTACGGGTAAGTTCCCGAGCCTGTCGCGCGGCAATCCTGGCCTTGGCGGCCAATACGCATTTTTCCAAGATCGAGTTGATGGTGTCGGGATACTTCTGGAAAAAAAGGTCGAGCTGGTCGGCACAGTAGCCATCAACAATGCCCCGAACTTCCGAATTGCCCAGCTTGCCCTTGGTCTGCCCCTCGAACTGGGGTTCAAGGACCTTTACTGAAAGGACGGCGGTGAGGCCCTCTGTGACGTCGTCGGTGGAGAGGGACTCGTCCAATTTCTTGGTATACTTGGACTTCTTGAAAAACTCATTAATCGTGCGGGACAAGGCGGAGCGGAAGCCCAAAAGGTGGGTTCCCCCTTCCCTCGTATTGATGCCGTTTACGAAGGAAAAAACGGCTTCGTTGAAGCTGTCGTTGTATTGAAGCCCTACTTCGACTTCCACGTCGTCCCGGGAACCATGGAAATAGACCACATCCTTGTGGAGGACCGACTTGTTTTTATTCAGGTATTCGACGAACTGCCTCAAACCCCCTTCAAACTTAAACTCCACGGACTTGGGGTTGGAGAGGCGCTCGTCTACCAAGATTATCTTAACGCCCTTGTTGAGGAAAGCCAGCTCCCTGAGGCGGGTGGACAGGACGTCGAAGCTGTATCCAAGCTCCTCGAAGATGGTGGAGTCGGCCTGAAAGCGCACCGTGGTGCCCCGCTTGTCCGTGGTCCCAACCTTGGCCACAGGGGCGGCGGGAATTCCCTTTTCGTAGCGCTGGAAATGGAGCTCCCCGTCAAGGTGGACATGGACATCCATCCAGGTGGAGAGGGCGTTCACCACTGAGACGCCGACACCATGGAGGCCGCCGGAAACCTTGTAGTTCTTCTTGTCGAACTTTCCGCCCGCGTGGAGCTTGGTCATTACCAGTTCGAGGGCCGAGATTCCCTCTGTGGGATGAATCCCCACGGGGATTCCGCGGCCATTGTCCTCGACCCTGACTATATCATTGCGTTCCAAGACTACGAGGATGTCCGTACAATAGCCCATGAGGGCTTCGTCGATGGCATTGTCCACCACTTCATAGACCAAGTGGTGGAGCCCATCCAAGCCGGTGGAACCTATATACATGCCCGGGCGTTTGCGCACCGCCTCGAGCCCCTTAAGAACCTGAATGCTATTCGCTGAATACGTTGAATCCATACCTATCCTGGATGGAAAAGATTGACGGCGCGCGGAAAGACTATGCTTATCCGTATCCAATCGATTATATCGGTCTGGCCAAAAATAGTAAAGCGATCGGGTGGGACCTCCATGATTCTGCCCCAAAGCAAGGTTGTGGAAAACCTGTGGAAACTTTGGGGATAAGATGTGACCTAAAGCGATAATCTCATACGCCATAAAGCCTTTTTAATGGTCTGCCAACGAGGCGCATATAGGGTGTTTTAATCAATGTCTTTTACAATATATAATTATATTGTTATTCGTGTTTGTTTACTATACAAGAGGAGCGATTTTAATATGGAAAAACGTACTTCACCTCTTGCGTGAATCGCAGGGGGAGATATACATCTATAGGCGGACGCTGTGGAAAACTTGTGGAAACATCCCTCCCGGTCCAAGGATTCAAAGGTTTCGATGGCAGATTTCGATGGTTCCATCATTTGGGACGAAGCGCTTGAAAGGGCGCGCAAGGATATACCCGAACAAGAGTTCCTCATGTGGTTCCGTTTGGGCTATTTCTCCTTTGATGGAAATGTCCTTACCGTTTCAGCGCCTAACGCATTTTTACGGGATCAGTTCAATAGAAAATACCATGGTTTCATGAAGACCATGATCCGGGATCTTACCGCCCTGGATATCGACCTTGATGTTTCGGTGAAAAAAAATCCGAACCCAGCCGTCCTCCTAAAGCAGGAAGGGCCGGTGCCAGGAGAAGCTAAGGAGGCCTTGGCCCCTCCTCCTTTGGCGCAGGCCGCGTCAA
The DNA here is from genome assembly GCA_008080685.1 of Spirochaetota bacterium. GTDB lineage: Bacteria > Spirochaetota > Spirochaetia > Treponematales > Rectinemataceae > VKGY01. The sequence continues at coordinate 26,561 of VKGY01000004.1, read as the reverse complement.
TAGTGCAGATGCGGGTTTCCCAGGCGCGGATCCAGGGCATCAGGGTGGAGGATCGAAAGCCCCACCCCCACCTGCGACCAGCCTACCGTTTCGACAATTTTGTGGTGGGGGACAACAACCGATTCACCTTCAACGCCTCCGAGGCCGTGGCGGAAAGCCCCGCCAGGATTTACAACCCCCTGTTGATCTATGGAGGCGTGGGACTCGGAAAGACACACCTCATGCACGCAATAGGGAACTCAATCCATACGTCAATGCCGGAAAAAAAAATAATTTGCATCACCGCGGAAGAGTTCACCAACGAATTCATCCAGATAATCCGCGACAGGGCAACCCATGAGTTCAAGAACAAATACCGCAACGCCGACGTCCTCCTGATCGACGATATCCATTTCTTCCAAAACAAACCATCGGTCCAGGAAGAGCTTTTCCACACCTTCAACGCCTTGTACGATTCGGAGCGACAGATGGTCTTTACCCTCGACCGTCACGTAAAGGAACTGAAGGATTTTTCGGATAGGTTGAAAAGCCGCTTCGACAAGGGCTTAGTGGTCGACGTCCAGCCTCCGATGTACGAAACCCGCGTAGCCATCCTTAAGCAAAAAATGCTTCAGTCGGACAAAAAGAACCCCGTATCCGACGAGATCCTTAATCTCGTGGCCACCAATGTCTCCTCCAACGTGAGGGACCTGGAAGGCTGCCTTACTCGGCTTACCGCCTATTCGGATTTGGTGCACAAGGAGCTGACCCTGGAGATCGCCAAAAACCTTCTCAAGGAGATATTCAACACCAAACGCCATTCGGCTATCACCGTCGACTCCATCATCAGAATGGTGGCCGACCATTACAAGCTGTCGCTTTCTGACCTCAAGGGAAAGAAGCGGAGTAAAAACATCGCCTTGGCGCGACAGGTATCCATGTTTGTCATCCGAGAGGTGACCGAGTATTCGACCACGGAGATCGGTATTGAGTTTGGAGGTCGGGACCATACGACCGTCATGCATTCCTGCCAAAAAATCGAGCAGCTCTGCAAATTCGATCCCATTTTCGACGCCTCGATCCAAAGATTGATTCGGGATTCAAAAGAAAGGGAAAGCACTTGAACAAGAGGGGCAGAAGATGTGGACAATCAGGCTGCCTCGGTTGATACCTTCCGACCCTGGGGAAAGTGTGGAAAAATGTCACATGTTGTCTACCGGTTTTGCACAGGGGGTATTTGATTATTTTATATATAATTGAATCGGTTTTCCACATATATGTTGTTACTATTACTAATACTACTCTTTATTATATATACATTAGAAACCGTAGGAATGTATTTTTTCGTTCCGACGCTGTTTCAATACCCAAGGCGATTTGATAGAATGAGCGTCTCGAGCTCAAAGCAATCAGGGGGAACCGATGAAGTTTACTTGCGACAAGATGAGTCTTTTGAGAGAAATTTCCTTTGCCCAAGAGATCATCAACACAAAAAACGCCCTTTCCATCATGTCGAACGTCTATATCGAAGCCTCGGATTCAAAACTCACCATCCGAGCCACGGATGTGAAAGTTGGGTTTGAAAGCTCAATACCCATCGATGGGATAGAGCCCGGTTCCCTCACTGTATTTTGCGATAAACTCATGGGAATTCTTATGTCCTTGCCGGAAGGAGAGGTAAGCTTTGAGCAAGACGAGGGTAGGGTCGTACTGAGGCCTAAGGCCAAGAAGGTAAGGTTTCAACTCAAGACGCTGTCGGGGGAAAAATTCCCTGAAATACCTGTGGCGGAAAAGAGTGCGTATTTCGATGTTCCCTCAGGGGAATTCAAAAAGATGATCCTCCAGACCATATTCTCGGTCTCCACGGATGAAACGAGATTTTTCATGAATGGAGTCTATATGGAAAAAACCCAGGAAGGCTCCCTTGTCATGGTTTCAACAGACGGCCGTAGGCTTGCGTATGTAAAAAAGAGCTTTCAGGGGGGAATTCCTGATTTCAAGCCCGTGATCATACCCACTAAAGCGCTTTCACTTTTGATAAAGCATCTCCCCGAGGAAGGGTCTGTCTCTCTGGCCATCAAGGAGAAGTTCGTATTCTTTAAGTTCTTCTCTAAAACCCTCACCAGCGTCCTCATCGAGGGACAATTCCCCAACTACCAGAAAGTGATACCCCAAAACCAAAACAAATTCTTCAGGGTCAAAAAGACGGAGCTTCAGGAAGCGCTCAAACGAGTCTCGATCTTCGTGGAACAAAAATCAAACAGAACGTACTTCAACCTTTCGGATTCTAAACTGGTGCTCTCTTCCGAGGAAACCGACATCGGCGCTGCGAGAGAAGAACTGGATTTTGAGTTTGAAGGGGAAGACGCCATCATCGCCTTGAATTACCGGTATGTCGAAGAGCCCCTCAAGGTTTTGGAAGACGATAACCTCCTGGTGGAATTTAGCGATCCCTCCAGGGCTATCACCCTCAAGCCCTCTCCGACGGGGGACGCCTTCCACATCGTCATGCCGATGCAGATAGAGTAATGTCCTTCACGTGCGCTCGTTTTGCTTCTTTTCGGAACCTGGTCGACGCGGAACTTGATCTTGACGGTGAAAGGATCTTCCTTGTGGGTGAAAACGGACAGGGGAAGACCAATTTTCTCGAAGCCCTGTATTACCTCTGCTATGGAGCCTCTTTTAGAGGGCTTTCGGATGTCCTCGTTCCCAGGAAAGGTGAAAAAAGTTTTGGCCTAAGCGCGCTGTGGAATGACAGCCCTGGCGGGATCATGCCGGATGAGGAGATTTCCTTGCGCTTCGATGGCGGAGCGAAGGACATACGGCTCAATGGCAAACCCCTCAGGGATAGAAAAGACTTGGTCCACCACAATCCCGCAGTGGTTTTTCTTTCCTACATCGAAACCCTGAGGTCCTATAAAAAGGCTTTGAAGCAGAGGAATGCAGCATTAAAAGAAAGGGCTTGGGAGGTCCTGGACGCCCTTGATCCACAATTTGCCCGGTACGGACTAGCCCTCATGGACTCCCGAATCAAGATACGCAATCTTTTTCAGGTTCATTTTCCCTCCCTTTTCGAGTATGTTTCCCGCCTTGGTTCAAGGGTTGAGCTTGCCTACGCGCCCAGCTGGCCTTTGGACATGGATCTTCCGGGGGTTGTTGGCCTGTTGGCCGAGAAGAGAGAGGCGGAACTGGCATTTGGAACCTCGAGGTCGGGTCCGCATCGGGATAGGTGGAGTTTTGCCGCGGGCAAGGTTTCTTTTACGGATACCGCGTCCACAGGGCAACTGCGCCTTGTCTCCCTGGTGTTGCGTGTCATCC
>VKGY01000004.1:0-23250 GCA_008080685.1 Spirochaetota bacterium | reverse complement strand
GCAAAGGTTTACGCCGAGACGGTAAAGGGCCAGGCTTCGGCGCCGCGGTGGCCTGTTCTTCTTCTGGACGATGTGTTGCTGGAATTGGATGTAGGCCGCCGCGGCCGTTTCTTGGAGCTTCTTCCCGGAAAAGGCGATGGCGCCCAGGCTATCTTTACATTTCTTCCCGAGGAGCCATGGACCGAATACGTTTCGGGGGATACGATTGTGTACAAGGTGAAAAATGGCGGATTCGAGAATCAAGAGCGCTTCTGAAATCCTGGCGGGCTTCTTCGATAGGGAGGTTGCCTCCGCTGGAGGAGAGTACCGCGGCTTTTCACAAGCTTGGAAAAATATCGCCGGTCCCCGGCTTGGCGAACATTCCTACCCCAGGGATATCAAGCATGGTATCCTGTTGGTGGAAACTGAGCATCAAGGATGGATACAACTTCTATTAATGCAACAAAATAGAATTGTGGCAGAAATTTCTAAAAAGTTTCCCAGCCTAGGGATACGGGGCATGGCGTTCCGCTTGTCCGAGGAACCGAATAAGGCGGGCGAACCAGCGGGTCTTCAAGAGATCAGCGAAGAAGTACCAGTTTCCCTTGAGTCAATCCAGGGAACCTCTTTGCCAGAGGAACTGCGGGCTCGGTTCGCCAAGATAAAGAACTACCCAAACTCCAATTGACCAAAGCGCCGGGTATATTCTATACTCACGCACCTGCCCACGCCCTTGCCGTTGTGGGCTATACCGGAAATCGACCGGCACATTTCGCCAAGGATCCAAGATTCGTTGGCATCTGGTGCCGTCGCCCATAGGACAAGGAGCACATAGCCATGAAGCGCACCTATCAGCCCAGCAGAACCAAGAGGAACAGGAAGTTGTCTCGTCCTCAAGAGAAGAAGAGCCAAGGGCAGAATCAAGCTGACCGTCGCCGACGAGAACAAGAAGTATTGACGGGCGATCCCCGGATGGGGAAATGGTAACCCAGAGACTGGATTTTCCAAAGTCCGAGAAAGTTCGGGCGAAATCGGAAATAGACCGGATTTTCCGCACCGGCACCCGGTTTTCCTGCAAAGGGATGGTGATGCGCGTAGCGAAGAACCCCCAGGGGCAGGGAAAGCGGGTTGTTTTTGTCACAGTGCGGTCTTTTCAGGGCGCCATACAGCGCAACAGAGCGAAGCGGATTGCCAGGGAAGCCTGGCGTTTGAATAAGCATCGGTTCAATGAAGGCTATGACGTGGCCGTGGTTCTCTACCCCGAAATAGCCGATTTCGAGGAATGCTCTCGGTCCCTGCTTTTCCTTCTCCGCAAGGCGGGATTATTGCGATGAATGTCGTACGGACGCTGCTTTCCTTTCCCTTTCTCGCGCTCATACGGGTTTACCAAACCCTGATCTCGCCTCTTTTTCCGCCGTCCTGCAGATTTTCTCCGACCTGTTCCGCCTATTCCTACGAAGCGATATTAAAGTACGGTCCCTTGAGGGGCGGGTATCTCGCCGCCAAGAGGATTTTACGTTGTCACCCTAGAAATCCGGGAGGCTTTGATCCATTACCATGAGCATATTTGATAACGGTTCTAAAACACAAGAAGAGAGCAAGCGCACTATCCTCGCGGTAGTGTTGTCCACCGCCATCGTCGGCGTAGGCTTCATGATCCAGAACATGCTGTTTCCGCCGATACCGCAAGCCGAGGCTCCTATGGCGCAATCGCAGACGGTTTCAACCGCTGCGCCGATTCCGACCGGCACTGTCGTGGCAGGGAATCTTACCGCTCCCAAGCCTGCAGAGGCGCCCGAACCCGCTCAGCTTGTCCAGGCTCCCGTCGCCGAGGCCCGCTATGTTATCGAAACGGATCTCCTTTCCGTGGAACTCAGCAACGCAGGCGGGGAGATAGTCTCCCTCAAGTTGAAGAACCATAAAGACATGAACGGCTATGTGGACATGATTGTGCCTGGCGCCAAGGGTTCCAACGGCATAGCCCTTTCCTTCGGCCCCGCGGAATCCGCCCCGGTCAAAGAGCTTATGAACGTTTCCTGGCTGGACAACGACAGAAAAACAATCCAGTTCTCCAGGACCTTCTTCGCCAAGACAGCGGACTCCGGGGAGATGATGCCTTTTACCTATAAGAAGGTTTTCACCTTCAGGCCCGGCGAATACATGTTCGGCGTGGCGATCACCCTAGAGACCGAAAACGGCAGGCAGTTGCCCCTGAATTCCAACGGCACCGCCTACACCCTCTCTGTGGGACCGCAGATAGGTCCTCGGTTCGACCACCTGCCTAAGAATGCGGACTATAGGAAATACATCCTTCAGGCCAACGGCAAGAAGAAAACCGAGATGCCCAAGGTCGGGAATCTTCAGTCGATCAAGGATTCCGCATCGTGGGGATCCATCGTGGGCAAGTACTTCGCCCTGATCGCCATTCCTGAAACCGCTTCCCAGGGATTCAGCTTCATTCAGAACCAAGACCCTTCCATCAACCAGACCAATACCCTCTATTTGTCCCGGCCGGCGATCTCCGCTTCGAGCCAGACGGACAAGTATTACTTCTATTTCGGTCCCAAGACGTCTTCGCAGCTGGCCAGATACGAGTACGCGGACAAGAATTCCTTCGGATTGGCAGGGATGAAGCTTGAGGACGCTACGGAAAGCTCCAACATCCTTGGGTGGCTTGAAACCATCCTCAAGTTCTTCCTGAATGTCTTCTATAAAGTCATACCCAACTACGGCGTAGCCATCATACTGGTAACGATTCTTATAAAGGTACTCTTCTTCCCCTTGACCAAGAAGGGATCCATTTCCACCGCGCGCATGCAAGAGCTTCAGCCCAAGATCCAGGAGCTCCAGGCCAAGTACAAGGGTAATCCCCAGAAGCTTAACCAGGAGATGGCGGAGTTCTACAAAAGGGAAAACTACAACCCCATGTCCGGCTGCCTACCCATGCTGATCCAGTTTCCCCTCTTCATAGCCATGTACAATCTTTTCAACAACCATTTCGACTTGAGAGGGGCCAGTTTTATCCCAGGATGGATCTTCGACCTTTCCCTTCCTGAAAGCGTGATCAATTTCGGCGCCTTCAAGCTTCCTCTATTAGGGTGGAGCGACATCAGAGCCTTGCCTATCATCTACCTGGCCAGCCAGCTTTTGTATGGCAAATTCACTCAGACGCCCCAGAGCGGCCAGAATGCCAACCAGATGAAGCTGATGATGTACGGCATGCCCATCATGTTCTTTTTCGTCTTGTACGATGTCCCCTCTGGGCTCTTGCTTTACTGGATCGTGTCCAACGTGCTCACCATCCTCCAGCAGATCGTGATCAACGATATGCTCAAGAAGCACAAGCTCAAGGTGGCCTCAAGCGGTCCGCAGCCCAGTTTCGCGAGCCCTGCCTCGGGAGCTTCCAACGGTTCGAGAATGAAGACCGCGGGAAGGACGAGTGTAAAGTCCTCGGGCGCTAAGGCGTCGAGCCCGCAGAGCCAGGAAGGTCTGGGCGACAAGGTAAAGAATTGGCTGGAGAAGAAGGCCGGCGAGGCTTCGACTTCCTCCAAGGACAAGACTGGCGGTAAGCGCTGAAGAATACCTCTCTTTAGGAGTATGAGATGATATATGAATTCGAGGGAAAGACGGAAAGGGAAGCCATCGAGCTCGCCGCCTCCCAGCTGGGACTCGAAACCGACCAATTCGATGTCGAGATTCTTGAAACCCAATCCGGGGGATTGTTTAAGAAGGGGAAGGTAAAGATTCGGGTCCACACCGCCGGCAATCCTGCCGCCGGCTATCCTGCCGCCGGGGCTGGCATAAGCGACGCCGAAGCCCTGGCCAAGGCAGAGAAGTCCCGTGCCCCTGGCCGAGGCAAGGGCACGGAAGAAAGGGCGGTGAAGTCCTCCCTTACGGAGGCTGAAAAGCTTCCCATGGATGAATTCGAGACGAAGATAACCCAGTGGGCCGCCGAAGTGGTGGGGAAAATGGGATATCCTGCGAAGGTCTCCGTTTTGTTCCGGGAAGAGAAGAAGATAGGCCTCAAAATCGAGACCGACAATACCTCCATGATCATTGGGAAAAAAGGGAAGAACATCGACGCGCTTCAGCTTTTGGCTAATGTCTTTGCCGGAACCCTGGGACGGGACGATATCAAGGTGATCCTTGATTCGGAAAATTACCGGATCCGCCGGGAGGAATCCTTGGTTCGCATCGCCTACGAATCCGCCGAACAGGTGCGAAGGACGGGAAGATCGATCCTTCTTGAACCTATGAATCCCTTCGAGCGGAGGATAGTCCACACCACGCTCAACGATATTGTCGACATAGAGACGAAGAGCGAGGGAGAAGGCCTTTACAAGCAGGTTAGGGTGATGTTCAGAGGCAGAAAGTAAACGCAGAAAATAGATCTATTCTTTACAACGAGATAGCCGCGTTTGGGCAGGAAGCCCAGAGCGGCTGTTTTTTATTTATCGCTTTTACGATAATGATTTATCGATATCTTTCGACGATCTGGAGCTTGACCGTTGGCGAAATTCCGGGTTAAAATCCGCCGTTAACCCACCTGTTCATCGTGTCCCGCATTCCTATAGGCAAGGCAAGGACACGTTCGAAAGCGGTTTTACCTGCAAAGGAGATTTTTTCCGCCATGGCAGTAAAGACCTTTAAGGGCGGTGCACATCCGCCCGAGAGAAAAGAGCGTTCAAGTTCCATAGCCACCGAACGCCTGCTCGACGTAACCCAGGTCGTTATTCCGGTGAACCAGCACTTCGGGGCTCCGCTCCAAGTCTTGGTCAAGGTTGGAGACCAGGTGAAGCGTGGGCAGAAGATCGCCGACGCCGAAGGAAGGATGACAGTTCCCGTCCATGCCTCTATCGCAGGGCTGGTGAAAAAGATCGAACCCCGGACCCAGTCGAACAACACCGACGGTCCCTGCATCGTCATCGAAGCCTCGCTGGAGTCCAATCCCGAAGATTCGACGGAATTCCTTCCTCCTCTTGATCCCTTTGCCTGTTCCAAGGAAGAAGCCTTGGCCCGAGTGAGAGCCGCGGGGATTGTGGGCATGGGAGGCGCGGGATTTCCCACCCACGTCAAGCTGGCGCCCTCAAAGCCCATTTCCGTGGTCATCGCCAATGGCGCGGAGTGCGAGCCATTTCTTACCATAGATGAAAGAACCATGGTTGAAAGGCCCGAGGATGTGGTGGAAGGCGTGGCCATCACCATGAAGATCGTGAATGCCCCGGAAGGGGTAATCGCGGTGGAGGAAAACAAAGCCCACGCCGTGCCTCTGTTGGAAAAGGCCATCGCTTCAAGTCCAAGGACCAGGGCGGGGATGAAGATCCGTGTAGAACTCTTGAAGACCAAGTACCCCCAGGGCGGCGAGAAGATGCTCATCACCGCCATCACCGGCAAGGAGGTTCCCTCCGGCGGACTGCCCATGGACGTAGGCTGCGTGGTGCAAAATATCGGAACCCTCTGCGCCATGGTCGAAGCTTTCAGGGAAGGCAAGCCCTTGATTGAGCGTGGGCTTACCGTAACCGGCGGGGCTTGTAAAAAGCCAGCTAATCTCATCGCTCCCATAGGCACCTTGGTGGCTGATATTTTGACCAAAGGGTATGCCGTGGCGGACGACGAGGCTTTGCGGCGTGTAATCTATGGTGGCCCGATGATGGGCGTAGCGGTTCCCAGCTATCAGATACCGGTTCAAAAGAACACCTCCGGCGTCCTTCTCATGAACGAGGAGGAGGCCAAGTACTACGACGAGGAAACCTGCATCCGCTGCGGGCGCTGCATGCGCGCCTGCTCTTGCCGACTTTCTCCCGCACTATTGGCCGCGGCCGTCGAGGCTGGGGACTACAAGGATGCGGAAAAGATCGGACTCCTCGACTGCATCGAATGTGGCACCTGTTCCTTCGTCTGCCCCGCCCACCGCCAGCTGGTCCAGAGATTCCGGGTTGGCAAGCAGATCCTTCGCGCCATGAAGCAAAAGGAGGCCCAGAATGCCCGCTAAAGGCATGTTGCTCTCTTCGAGCCCCCATTCCTTCACGCCGGTGAGCACATCAAAGATCATGCTCACGGTGGTGATCGCCCTCGTCCCCGCCGCCGGCTACGGCGTCTACCTCTACGGGCTCTCCGCCCTGGCCTTGATCCTGGTGTCCGTGGGATCGGCGGTGGCCGCTGAGTTTCTTTTCCGCAAGGCGATCAATGCTACCGCGACGGTGGGGGATTTCTCCGCCATCGTGACAGGCCTGCTCCTGGCCCTCATTCTTCCGCCCGGCACGCCCCTGTACATGGCAGCCCTGGGTTCAGTTTTCGCCATTATCGTAGGCAAGGAGTTCTTCGGCGGATTGGGGGCCAATCCCTTCAATCCCGCATTGATCGGCCGCGCCTTCCTTCTCATGAGCTTTCCGGCGGCGATAACCACCTGGACCATGCCCCAAGGCCTCGCGGCCGCCGCTGACGCAGCGTCCACCGCGACTCCCCTTGGTTTACTGAAGCAGGGCCAAGCCCTGGGCGATATCGCCGCCTACTTCGGATCAGGCTCTCCGGGCGAGTTCTTCCGCCAGCTTTTCCTGGGCTACCGTTCAGGCTGCATAGGCGAAAGCTCGATCCTCCTCATCCTCATCGGCGGACTTTTCCTGGTTGCCATCGGCGTGGTTCAGTGGATAGTGCCCGCCAGCGTCCTTGCCTCCACCTTCCTTTTCTCCTGGGCCTTGGGCATGGATCCCCTGTTCTCCGTCCTTTCAGGCGGCATCGTGTTCGGCGCCTTCTTCATGGCCACCGACTACTCGACCCGACCACTCACCCCCACGGGAATGGCAATATTCGGCTTCGGCATCGGACTTCTCACCGCCGTGATCAGAAAATTCGGAGGATTCCCCGAAGGAGTGACCTACGCCATCCTCATCATGAATATTGCGACGCCCTTCCTCAATAAAATGAGGGTAAAGAAGTACGGCTTCGTTCTCCCGGCCAAGCAGGTGAAACCCTCCAAGGAGGCCGGCAAATGAAAGGCATAGTGCGACTTGGCGTAGTGCTCGCCATCTTCGCCGCGGCGGCCTGCGCCAGCCTGGCGGTGGTGTATTCGATTACAAAACCGAGGATAGAAGCCCAGGAGCAGATCGCCCTGACCGCTTCCCTCAAGGACGTTTTTCTCGAGGCCGAAGAGTTTGAAGACGTGACCGAAAGCCTCAAGAGCGATAACCTCGACATTGCCTTCACCAACGCCATACTCGTCAAGGGCGGCGGAGCCCCCATAGGCGTGGCGGTCAAGGCCTCAGGCCCGAGCTACGGCGGCAAGGCAGTACTCTTGGTAGGCCTCGCGCTGAACCGCAGCATAGCGGGAGTGAGGATCCTTGAACTCAACGACACTCCTGGATTGGGCGCAAACGCCAAGAACCCCGGCTATTACGTGAATAAAGCCGAGAAAACCACGTTTCCCGGGCAGTTCGAAGGGAAGTATGTCACCGATGGCTTTGTGGTGAAGGGTGACGTTGCTGCAATAACCGCCTCCACCATCACCTCCGTGGCCTTGACCAAGATAGTAAAAACCGTCGTGGACAAAGCAGCGCTTTGGCTGGAAAGCGCAACCCTATCGCCAACCCCCCAGGAAGGCGCCGCGGCGGGAGGGAACTGACATGAACAAACTCTGGAAAACCTTCAAGCAGGGCATCATCTACGAAAACCCTCTTCTCATGCTCATGATCGGCCTCTGCTCGGCCTTGGCGGTCACGTCCAGCGTATCTAACGGCATCGGCATGGGTCTGGCCATGACCTTCGTTCTCTTATTCTCAGAAGTCGTAATCTCCGTGTTTCGGAAAGCGATCCCGTCCTCGGTTCGAATTCCCATATTCATTATCATCATCGCCGCCTTCACCACCATGGTCGACTTGGTGATGAAAGCGTATTTCCCCGATCTGTCGGCGTCCATGGGCGTGTTCATACCCTTGATCGTTGTGAATTGCATCATCATGGGCAGGGTGGAGGCTTTCTCTTCAAAACAACCCCTCCTGCCGGTCATCTTCGACTCCCTGGGAATGGGTTTGGGCTACACCTGGGTCATGGTGGGCATCGCAGCCTTCCGTGAAGTGCTGGGAAACGGAACATTCGCAGGTCTCCCCGTAATGCCTGCGGCCTACCAGCCGATCCTTTTCTTCATACTGCCCCCCGGCGGCTTCCTGGTGTTCGGCCTTTTCATATCCTTCAACATCTGGCTTAAGGACCGAATGCAGAAGTCCATGAAGGAGCGTGCATAATGGATTTGATGAAGATTTTCCTGGTAGCGCTTCTAGTCAATAACGTCGTCTTAATGCGCTTCCTGGCCCTCTGCTCCTATGTCGGCATGACCAACGACGTGGGGCAGTCCGTGGGCATGGGCTTCGCCGTGACCTTCGTGACGGTTCTCGCCACCGCCGCCACCTGGCCGCTTTACCATTTCGTCCTGGTGCCCCTCCAGCTCCAGTTTCTACAGATCCTCGTTTTCATCCTGGTTATAGCGAGCCTCGTGCAGTTGGTGGAGTTCTACCTAAAAAAGAACATCCCGGGCCTTTACGCCGCCATGGGCATCTACCTACCCCTGATAACCACGAACTGCGCCATCCTCGCTGTCACCTTCGAGAACATCACCTACAAATACAGCTTTATCCAGTCCATTGTGTACTCCGTGGGTGTATCATTGGGCTATCTCTTGGCCATGGTGCTCCTGGCGGGTATCCGGGACAGGATGAAGACAAGCCCGGTTCCGAAATTCCTGCAGGGCACCCCCATTCTGTTTATCGCGACGGCTCTCATCGGCATGGCTTTCATGGGCTTTTCCGGGCTGATCAAATAGGGGAAGGATTATGCTGACCATCATCATCACTATCGTGTTTTCCATCATCCTCGCTTTCGTCCTTGGACTGGCCCTAGGGTTCTTCCAGAAGAAATTCCATGTGGAGAGGGATCCCAAGATAGATGAAGTGCGGGCGGCCCTTCCGGGGGCCAACTGTGGCGGCTGCGGATTCCCTGGCTGCGACGGTTATGCCGAAGCGGTCGCCACGGGAAGGGCTGCGACAAACAAGTGCACCGCCGGCGGGGCCTCGACTACCGAGGCGGTTTCCAAGCTCATGGGAGTGGACGCAGCGGGAGAGGACCTTGTTTCGGTGCTCCTCTGCCAAGGAACCAGGGAAGTCGCGCTCTCCAAGGGCGAGTACGTGGGGATCCAGACCTGCAGGGCGGCGAAGCTGTCCACAGGAAGCGTGAAAGCCTGCACCTGGGGTTGCCAGGGCTTGGGCGACTGCGTTGTGGTATGCAAGTTCGACGCCTTGGCCATGGGAGAAGACGGACTTCCCCATGTTGATTTCGACAACTGCACCGGCTGCGGCATGTGCGCCGAAGAATGCCCTCAGAGGCTATTCACCATGGTTCCCCGGGATCGCAAGGGTTCGGTGGTGCTGTGCTCCAACAGGAACGTGCTCAAGGCCAACGTTATAAAGACCTGCAAGGTCGGCTGCATAAAGTGCGAAATCTGCGTGAAGTCCTGCCCAGAAAAGTGCATCTCCATGGTCAACGGCATCCCGGTGACAGAGTACTCCAAATGCACCTCCTGCGGAGTCTGCGTCCAGAAGTGCCCCACCAAGTGCTACAAGATGCTCGAAACTGACGTGATGGGCAAGAAGAAGGTTCCCGTCATGGCCTAGGGCCCAAGGGGCGAGACGTTGAACTTTAGCGGAGGCCGAAAGGCCTCTGTTTTTGTTCATTATCGTATATAAAACCCCCGTTTTCCTTGCGCGATTGACTAATTTCCGGCCTATGATTACACTACGCCCCAAGCTTGGGGCGGGAAAGTTTTTCAGCCGGCCCTGGGTCCCGCCGAGTTTGCCGAATTGCGGGCGGGTAAGAAATTCACGCTAAAGAGGGTTTACATGACACCCGCATTGCGCCCCTTCACCTCCGAGTCTGTCTCGGAAGGACATCCCGACAAGATCTGCGACCAAATCTCCGATGCCGTGCTTGATGCCTGCCTGGAGAAAGACAGGCACTCCAGGGTGGCCTGCGAATGCTACGCCACCACGGGACTCGTCCTTGTGGGCGGAGAGATCACCACCCGAACCTATGTGGACATCCAAGAATTGGCGCGCCGCGTGGTCAAGGAGATTGGCTACGACGACCCCGCCTATGGCTTGGACTATGCGTCCATGGCGGTGCTGAACTCCATCCACAGCCAGTCGCCCGACATCGCCCAGGGCGTGGAAGGCCATGGCCTCAAGGAATACGAGGGCAAGCAAGGCGCAGGCGACCAAGGCATGATGTTCGGTTTCGCCTGCGACGAAACCCAGGAGCTCATGCCCTCGCCGATCATCCTCGCCCACACGATCCTCAAGGAAGCCTCGAGAGCGAGGAAGGCGAAGGAAATATCTTGGCTGAGACCGGACGCCAAGAGCCAAGTTACCGTGGAATACGACGGACACAAGCCAGTGCGGATTTCCGCTGTCGTCCTCTCCCACCAGCATGATGAAATTCCGTACGGAGAGCTCAAGGAAACCTTGATAGAGAAGATAATCAAGCCGGTGTTGGATCCCACGGGGCTTTTAGACGGACACACGGTCTTCTACATCAACCCTACCGGGCGCTTTGTCATTGGCGGCCCCGCGGGGGACACGGGCCTTACGGGCAGGAAGATCATCGTGGACAGCTATGGCGGCATGGGCAGGCATGGTGGGGGAGCATTCTCCGGTAAGGATCCTTCCAAAGTAGACCGATCCGCTGCCTACATGGCGCGTTATGTGGCCAAGAACATCGTCGCGGCAGGTCTAGCCAGCCGCTGCGAGCTCCAACTCGCCTACGCGATAGGAGTTCCCGAGCCTGTTTCGATCCTGGTGGAGACCTTTGGCACAGCCTCGGTGGATGAAAATGCCATATCCCGCGCCGTGGCCAAGGTGTTCGACTTGAGCCCCCAGGGAATCGTCGACAGCCTCCACCTGAAAAATCCCATCTATCGGGCGACGGCGGCCTACGGCCACTTTGGCCGGGAGGGCTTTTCCTGGGAAAGAACCGACAAGGTCGAGGCCCTCAAGAAGGCGATTTCCTGAATTCCCAAGGGTCTAGGCTGCGTGGCCTAGACCGCGCTGGTGATCGAAACCCTGTCTAGGAGAACCGCGACAGGGCACAGGGACCGGGAGGCCAGAGCTCTTTCTGCGCTCCGAACCATGGTTGGGCGCAATTCCACCATGGAACCGGAGATGGATCCTCCGGTCACCGGAATTCTCTCCTTGCCGTCGAACCAATACGCCAGGCGAATCTCCGCCCCGAAATCCCCCGTGACTGTGTCGAGACGGAAATCCGAGAACAGGAGGGGCTCGAGATGGGGCTTGGCGCGCATAGCCTCCAATTTCATCGGGCCAGGAGCCACGGAGAACAGGCTGTAGGCTCCCGTCCTTTGCACGCCAAGCCAGTCAGCGTGGCGGATTGAACCGGTAAAGGTTTCAAGGATCCCGTCTTTTAGGACTCTTCGGCGCTCCAGGGGGTATCCGTCGGGGTCAAAGGCTGCGGAAGCGGCTAAGCCTGGAATGCAGGGCTCTGCCCAGATTTCAAGGGGATCCCGCACCGAAGACGCGGGAGACTGGGTGGACGGGCTTGCGGGAAGCTGGACATTCGCGCCCAACGCGAAGGTGGATGCCTTCATGAAGACCATCGATGTGGTGGCGTTGTCGAAAAACCAACCGAAGAGTTCCTCGGCTTCCTTGCCCCGCAGGATTACTGGGATCCGGCCCACATTGGGCAGGGGTTTGGCCCGAGTTCTGTCGACGACTTGGGCTAGCCTGTCCCCGACGGCCTGGGCAAGACGGAGGGCGTCTGGTTCGGAGAATTCCACATCGTCGAAAAGCTCGACCGGGCCGGAAGGGGAAACAGCCTCCACGAAAAATTCCGAATAGCCTTTCCATCCCGAGGAAGCAAAGGCCTGTCCCTTTGAATTGAGGAATTCCCTTTCTTCTTGGGTGACGAAGAGCTCAAGGGAGTTGATCCGCGCCTGGGGGGCCAGGTCTTTCTCGGCGGCGAAGAGGGAAGCCTTGGGTATTTCGATCCTGGATCTGCGGCCCAGCATGGAAAACCCCGAGGGGGGAAGGGAGGTCGGGGATTCCGAAGGCCCGGGGAGTTCAAAATAGGGGTTCTTGGATTTTGAGGCCGCCATGGCGGCTACGCTTATTTTTCGCTGGATCTCCGAGGATGAAAGGCTGGGCTGGAGGCTCACGGTGGCTTCGCCTCGGTACTTTTTACCTTCCGATTCTGAATCGACGTAAACCGTAAGGCTATACTTTTCCTCGTCCACGCTCCGGGCTTGCTCCAGCGCAGATCCTACGAAATACCGCTCTTCCCGCCTTAAGGCGCTACGCACCAGGCGCCAATCTGAAATCCCTGCGGCGGCCAGGGTAGCCAGAATCTTTTCCTTCATCATCCTAACCTCATCCTCGTTTTGACATAGGGGCCGCCTGAGGAAACCTTGACGTATTCCTTGTGGCCCTTGCCGCAGGCCCCCGATCCCGCCAAGGCAAAATCGCTGGAAACCATGTCGATGGCCTTGAGCACATCAGGCACATAGCCAGAGCAGATGACAGGGCTGGCGACGCGGCCTGTGAATTTTCCGTCCACGATTTCCCTTCCTACCATGCAGATCAGCTGGATGCCCCAGTTCCGCGGATCTTCCATCCCAGCGTTGAGTCTTGAAAGGAACCAGCCATTTTTTACCGATCCGATCATTTCTTCCAGGCTGGAAGCCCCCGGGGCGAAGTAGGTATTGGTCATCCGGGCATAGGCCTTGTGGGAAAAGGCCTGGCGCCGACCGTTGCCGGTAAGGGGGATGCCCAGGGCGAGGGCGGAGAGGGAATCAGAGATGCCGCCAAGGAGGATACCCTTGTCGATTATCTTGGTCCTGGTGGACGACCGGCCTTCGTCGTCGAAGAGGAAGGATCCGGAATGGTCGACTTCGGCCGCTCCGTCGTACATGGTGACCAGGTCGGAGCCGACCCGCTTGCCCAGGTATTCCGAGGCCTTGGCCCTTCCCTTGAGGAACATGTCGGTCTCGACCCCATGTCCGAATGCTTCATGGGCGAGGGTTCCGGCCACGTCGGGGTCGAAAATGACCTCGTACTCTCCAGGCTCGATCTTTATGGCCTTGGTCAGAGAGGCGAGTTCCTCGCGCAGGGAATCGAGGGAAGATTCGAGGGTAGACAGGATTTCGAGGCCTTTCCGCCCGGAGACAGCCCGATACGACATCTTGGAGGTCTGGCCTGAGCGCGCGACCCCGAAGAGATAGGCCTGGGACCAGGCGAAGCTTTGGAACAGCTCGCGCCGAGGCGAGATGAATATCCTGGAGACATCCACGCATTCGTAGCGGGAATGGGCCATGACAACCAGCTTTCCGTCGGTGAGTTTTTCGCGCAGGGAGGATAACCGGGACAACAGGGTCTCCGGGTCGGCCGCGAAGGGGTCCTCATCGATCGAGCCGTGGAATTCCGCCTTGAGCTCCTCGTCGGGGATGGGAGGATATCGCATCACCCCGGGCTGGTAGAAAAGGGCGTCCAGGTTGCCTGAGATTTGGTCGGCAAGAGCAGAGATGCCTGCCTGGCCCAGGTCCTGAAGTTCCAGATGCGGAAGGGCGTATTCCGCCACGGCTCCTTCTTTTTGGGCGCGGAAGACAAAGCCGCGCTGGACCCACATGGGTTCTGAGGTTCTTGTCTCCCCGGGGGTCGCGAAGTAGGAGATTCCCCGNGATGTAGTCGTACTTTTTGGATAGCCTTCCGATGATTTCCCGGAGCCGGGACTTTTCCCTCTCCAGGAAGGCGCTGTGGGGTCTTTGGATCATCATTGTCTCCCGGCTTTCTTCGCCTTTTTGTTATTGTACATTTCCTCATCCGCCCTGTCGATCGCCGCTTCGATCGGTTCCGGAACGGCCGGATCGTAGACCGCCAGGCCTATGGAGACCGCGAGGGGTTCGGGAAGGGTTGGATTTTCAGCGTTGAATTTCTTGATGTTATCGAAGAAGCGTTCCACCAAACTCTCGGGGATGCAGGTTTCATTGATGAGGCCGAGGACGGCGAACTCGTCGCCGCCCATCCTCGCTGCGGTGTCCACTTCCCTGAAGGAGGAGGAAAGGAGGGCGGCGGCGGAAGCGAGGTAGAAGTCGCCGGTCTGGTGGCCCTGGCTGTCGTTCAGGCGCTTCAAGTTGTCCAGGTCGGCGAAGACGATGAAGAGTCTTTGGCGCTGGCGCTTGGACTGAAGGACGGCACGGGAGGCGAATAGCATGAATCCCCGGCGGTTGTACAGCTTTGTGAGGTCGTCGGTGAGGGACAGCTGCTGGAGTTCTCTGCGGAGGCTCACTTCCGGGGTGACATCCCGCAAGATGATCAGGTCCATGACTTTGCCGTCCCAGTCGGTTTTCATGGTCCTAAAATCCAGGAAAGCGGGGGTGCCGGCCCTGTCGCTTATCTCCACTTCTCCCCGTTCCCGATCTTCGAGGTTTATGGGAAAGCGCTGGTCGGTCATGGTGGAGCCTTCCGGGGCGAAGAGGGCGTTGGCCGCGGGGTTCGCATACCGGACGGTTTTCTCGCCGTCGATCACGAAGATGGAATCCGCGTTGGTCTCCAGGAGCTGGAGGTAGTTTTTCTGGAGGATGGAGATGTTTTCCAGGGCTTCCCGGAGTTGGAGGTTGGTGGTATGGAGTTCCTGATTTTTCTGGACCGCGCTTTCGTATGTGGACAGGAGGAGGTCTATCATTTGGATGCGCGAGGAGTTCAGGAAATACCGTTTACCTGCGAAAAAGACTTCCACGCCCATTTCCACGCCATGCTGGCCGCGGATTTCAAGGTTCGCCAGGATGTGGCGGATCCGTGAGAGGAGGGCACGTTCGTCGTAGGGTTTGGTGAGGAAGTTGTCTGCCCCGGCTTTCAAAGCCAATATGACGTCCGTTGGGTCCGAAAGTGAGGTCACGAGGATGACGGGTATCTCATTCAATTCGGGATCGGCTTTTACGGTTGCGCAGAAGGTATAGCCGTCCATGTTGGGCATCATGACGTCGCTGATGATGAGGGTGGGCTTTACGGTCTTTAAGATTTCCAGGGCCTTGAGGGCGTCGATGGCGTGGTGGGTTTGGAATCCGTCTTGTTCTAGGACGAATTTCAGCCGCAAGGCTTGGGTGAGGCTGTCTTCGACGATGAGGATTTCCACTTTTTTCATGGTTCTCCCTTCTTTGCATCCAAATTTGCCAATCCTGCGCAACGGATCAGCAGTATAGCGATTTCCTTCGGGGACAAAAAGTATTCCGCGCTTCTCAATTTCTCGGCCATTCCCGGCATGCCGTAGACGACGCATGAGTCGCGGTCCTGGGCTATGGTCAGGGCTCCCGCTTTCCGCATCAATCCCAGTTCGGCGGCTCCGTCCTCGCCCATTCCGGTGAGGAGTATGCCTATGGCTTTGTTTCCCGCGTTTTCGGCGACGGAAGCGAAAAGGCAGCTCACGGAGGGTTTTTGGCCATGTTCGCTTTCCCTGTCCAGGAGGCGGATGGTTCCGTCTTTCGCGAGGGTCATGTGGAGGTTGTCCGGCGCGAGGTAGACTCGGCCGGGTTCGGCTTTTTCCCCTGTCGTGCCGAGGGTCATGGCCTGGCCGGTTACGGTGGCCATCCAGTCGGCCATAGCTTGGACAAAGCCTGAGGCGATGTGCTGGACGACGAGGATGGGTAGGGGAAAGGGTTTGGGCAGGTCTGCAAGGAGGGCCTGGAGGGCAGCAGGCCCTCCTGTGGAGGCACCGATGGCTACGACCGAGAAGCCGCCCGAGGCTTTGCGCTCCTGGAATTTTTTATCACAGGTTTCTGCGTTCAAGGCAAAGCTAGGGTAGGGGCTTTTTATCCAACGGCGAATCACCGGGACCTTGGACATGGACTTTACAAGCCTGATGAGCTCATCCCTCTTTTTGGAATATTCGGGGCTTGCAAAGCCGGGTGGCTTCTGTACTGCCGCGACGGCGCCTGCGCTCATGGCCTGGAAGGTTTTTTCCGCGCTGGCCTGGTCCATGGTCGAACTGGCGATGATGATGGGAATGGGCGTGGAGCCCATGATTTCGCGGGTTGCCTCAAATCCGTCCATTCCGGGCATGACGATGTCCATGATCATGACATGGGGGAGGGGAAGCCGGTTTTTTTTCCGGTCCTTCAGGAACTCCACCGCGCTCTTTCCGCTTGGAAGCGAAGTCATGATGCGGATCGAGGGATCCTCGCGGAGGAGGTGGGCTAGGAATTCTCTGCCCACGGCTGAATCGTCTACGATCGCAACATCGATCATTGGCTCTCCTAGATGAATCGCCGGATGGTTTCGAGCAGATTCGACTGGGCGAAATCGCTCTTGGCGATGTAGGCGTTGGCCCCTGCGGCGACGCCCTTTTCCCTATGCTCCCTGGTTTCCAAGCTGGTTACGAGGATGGCGGGCAGGCGCAGGAACCTTGGATCTGCGCGGAGTGCCTCTATGAGGCCAAAGCCATCCAGCCTTGGCATCTCAACGTCGGATACAAGCAAGTCGAAGTTCCCTTCCTTGAGCGAGGTAAGTCCCTCTATGCCGTCGTTGGCTGTGTCTACTTTGTACCCCGCCGACTCGAGGATCGATTTGATGAGGGTCCTGGAAGTGATGGAATCCTCCACTACCAAGATGGATTTTTGCTTTTCCGGCGCCTTGTGGCCGGAATCCGCGGATTTCCCAGGGCTTTGCGCCTCTGAAAGGCCGGCGCGGACCAGGGTTCGGAGATCGAGCACGGGGAGTATGTCGCCGTTGCCCAGGAGCGCTACGCCGAGCACGTGCTTCAGTTTGGCCAGAAAGGATCCAAGGGGCTTTACGAGGACTTCTTCCTCATCCAGGACTGCCTCGACCAGAAGCCCAAGCTTCGCGCCGCCCGATTCCGTCAGAAGAATCTGGAGGTAGGCAGGGGTGTCGGGCCGGATGTTCCTTGGCAGGCCGAGGAGATCGCCCAAGGGAAGGACGGGATGGGGTTTTCCATCCACGGTGATGGTTTCGGCGCCTGCGTGGGAATGGATGTCCATTTGTTTGACCCTGAGGACTTTAACCACGTTGGCGGTGGGCACTATGCAGGCGAGGGTGCCCAGGGATACAGCGATTCCCTGGAAGGTCGCCCTTGAGGAGGGGAGGATCAGCCTGAAGACGCTTCCCTTTCCTTGGTCGGTGTCCAGGCTTATGCTTCCGCCCAGTTCTTCGACTGCTTCCTTGACGATCGCAAGTCCCATGCCTCGGCCGGAGATATCGGTGACCATGGGGCTGGTGGTAAAGCCGGGAAGAAATATCCGGTCGAGGAGGGCGGATTTTTCGACAGCCTGGGCTTCTGTGACGCTGAGATTTCCCGTTTTAACGGCGAAGTTCCTGATTTTTTCAATGTCCACGCCTCTGCCGTCGTCTTCGATGACAAATTCCACCATGCCGTCGTCCAGGGGCTGGGCGCTCAACCTAATTTTCCCCTGGCTCGACTTTCCCCGACCTTGTCGTTCATGGGGGCTTTCGATCCCGTGGTCCGCGCAATTGCGCAGGAGGTGGACTAAGGGGTCCTTTATCCGCTCCAGGATCGTTTTTTCCAGCTCCAGGGTCTCGCCTTCAACAGAAAAGCCAATGTCCTTGCCAAGATCCCGGGAGAGATCGCGGATCATTTTTGGAAAGCCCGCGGTGATATGGGCGCAAGGAAGCATGAGGGCGTAGCGGGCATCCTCCATGAGGCTTTCCGCCACTGCATTGAAGCCCCTTAGGTCATCTTGGGATTTTCCAATCCATGCCTTGGCTGAGTCTAGCTTGTCCGCCAGGTGGATTTGGAGAGGTCCCACGGGGATCGAACCCATGGCGGACTTGAACTCCTCCGCCAGGTCCTTGAACGCCGCGACATTGCGGGAAAAGGCGAGCTTGAGGGGAATGAGCTCCTCGGTGGAGGTCAAGATTTTCTCCAGGCGTTCGGCGCTTACGCGCAGTGTGGCGGCTGGCTTGAGGCTGTCAGGCTTAGGCGCAATCTCCACGGCATCGAGGCCCGGATGAACGGGGGCCGGCTGCGCAGCCGGGGCCTTGGGGCTTTCGGTTTTCTTGCCCAGCTCGGCCACCAGGTCCTTTATCGCTTGGGCGGAAAGTTTTTCTCCTTTTACCAGGCTGTCGATCCTGTCTATCGCCTTGTTGAGAGAATCGAAGAGGGCGGGCCCTAGGGAGAGGTCCTTTTTTTGTACGGAGGAAAAAACGCTTTCCACCGCATGGCAGATGGACTCTATATCCAGTAAATCTACGGCCCTCGCCGCCCCCTTCAAGCTGTGGGCGGCTCGAAAGATTGGCTGGATCAGGGGCGATTCCTCAGGCAGTAGTTCTTTTTCCAGGGAAAAAAGACCCTCCTGAAGGGCGCGGAGATGCTCCCCCGCCTCGAGGGCGAAGATCTCCCTCAATTGCCCGAGAAAGGCTTCCTGGTCCTGGGTGGGCATATTCCTGTCAAACCTTGTATCGCTCAACGAGGCTCTTGAGCTTCTGGCTTAAGGAATCTATGCCTCTGGCCGCGTCTTCCAACTGGCGGGCGGCGTCCACGTTTTGCCGGGAGGCCTCTTTGATGCTTTCCATGGCGAGGGTCACCTGGTCGATGCCGGTGAATTGTTGCTGGTTCGCCGCCATGATCTGCTGGGCCATCTGGGAGGTGTTTTCTATGCTGTCCTCCAGGGTTCGGAGGGCGGCGGAGACCGCTTCGGACTTCATGTAATTCCCGTCGGCGATCTTGTTGCCCTGCTCGGTGGTCATGACCGTGGTCTGCATCGCCCTCTGGATGTCTCCCAAAATGGATTTGACTTGCTTTGTGGCGGCTTTGGACTGTTCCGCAAGAGATCGGATTTCCCTGGCCACTACGGCGAAGCCCCTGCCCTGGTCCCCTGCCTTGGCCGCTTCAATGGCGGCGTTGACCGCCAGCAGGTTGGACTGTTCGGCGATGTCCTCCACGGAGGCGATAATATCTCCAATGGATTGGCTTTGCTCGTTCAGACTTATTATGCTCTTGGCGATGGATTCCATTTGGACCTTGATGGCCTTGATTCCCGCCAGGGTCTCGTCTATGGACTGCAGCCCGTCCTGGCTTATCCTGTAAGTGGTCTCCGCCGCGTCGGCCACTTCTTTTGTCCTCTCCATGGCTATATGGGCGGTTTGCTTGACCTCATCGGCAGTCACGGTGGTTTCGGTGATGGAGGAGGCGGTCTGGGAGGCTACGGCGGCGAGTTCGGCCCCAGTGGCGGTGATCTGGCTGGCCGAGGCGGCCAAGAGGGTTACTCCGTCTATGGTTTCCTTGATCTGGTTCCTGAAATTCCTCAGCATGGTCTTCAAAGACTTGGTCACGCTGCCTATTTCGTCGTTGACTTTCAATAGCGGCACGTCGAGGGTGAGATCGCCCCGGCTTATCACTTCCAGGTCGGCGACCATGGCTTTGAGAGGCCGCACGATGCTGCGGATGACAAATATTGCCAGAAGGGTTCCTAAGGCCAGGGTGGCGGTGAGGAAGATCGCAATCAGGTATATATACGATTTTGCATCGGTCTGGGCCTCCTGGCTGAATTCCGCCGCCTTAGCCATGGAATAATCCATTACCTCTCCCATGTGCGTAAACACCTCATCCCGGGCGGCGAATACCTCGGAGGTGGCCTTCGCCAAGGCTGGCCCCTTCTCGCCCTCCTCGATGAGCTCGATTTCTTTGTCCCTGGCTATCCTCCAGCGTTCGGTGGAGGCCATGACCTTCGCCACCTCGGAGGAGTCGCCTAAGAATCTTTCCCTGACCAATTCAATGGCGAAGTCGAAGGATCTCTGGTCGGATACAATAGTTTGCTTGAGGCGCTGGATCTCTGCTTTATCTTTTGTCTCTCGAAGCGTGATCACGGAATTTTGGATCGCCAAAAGGTGGATCTTCATGTCCAAGAGGGAGTTGGTGACTGTGAAAGGGTGTTCGTAGAGTTCGGTCGTCGTATCCGAGAAGTCGGAGAGCTGGGATAAAGACAGGAATCCGAATATAAAAAAAAGCAGGAGGATTGTCCCGAATCCCAGAGTCAGGCGCGTGGTGATCTTGATTTTTCGAAGCATAGGGGCCTCCACGGTCACTCTCTTCCGGCGGCTAAGCTTTGGTCGCCAAGAAGAGCATTTCTATCGAGCAATACGGTACCATCCAAGAGTACCAGGGTTGCGTAGCGGGAGAGGGATCTTTGCAAGGTTGGGGGTGTGGGATGGAAGCTTGATTCGGGGAATTCCAGTATGCCTTCGACTGAATCCGCCATGAGCCCCAGCTTGACAGCTCCGTGCTCAAGAAGGAGGAGCCTTGCATTCGCGTCCGCGAGGGCGGCTTCCATGCCTAAAAGGGGGCGCAGATCCAGGATGGGCAGGATTTCTCCCAGGATGTTGGCAACGCCCAGGATATGGGCGGGCGTGCCTGGCAGGGGGAAAATCTTGGGAGAAAGCAGGACCCTGTCGACTTGATTCGTCGGGAAGGCGAATCTTTGCCCTCCTAGTTCGAAGACGAGGATCCGCGACGCCCCTTGCACCGGACTTCCGGTATCCGAGGGAGCGGCCAGTGCGCGTGTCCGCGCCTTCAGGACCATGAGGGTGGCGGGGTCGGTTGGATCCAGTCGCTGCATGCTCTCGGTATTCTCCTGCTTCTTCATTATGGGCGATTATCCGCCTCTTGTCATCGCAAGAATGGATTCTACCATGTCGCGAAGGCCTTTTGCGCTCATTCCTCCGCTCTCCTGCACCGGGGCGCTGTCTTCCATCGAAGCAAGGAGCTCCAGGGCGATGGAAAGATGGCGAACCGCGTCTTTTTTCCTGCCTTCCTGGCCGGCGGCGTTGCCAAGGGCTATGTGGGCGGGGATAAAATCGGGATCCATGTACAGGGTTCTGATCAGCGCCGCGTGGGCTTGGGGGTCATCGCCTTTTTCCAAGGCCTCAAGGGCGGCGAGATAATAAAATTTCGGATCCGGGGGAGGTCCCGGGCTTGCCGCCTGAACCTTGGCTTCGACTTTAGCGACGGTTCTTCGAGGCCGGCGCGCCGCAGGCGTCGCGGACGCTGGCATGCTTTTTCCCACCTTTTTGTGCGTATGGCCGGAATTCACGAGAAAGACCGAGGCGCCTTGGTGCCGAAATTGTTTGCCTACGTCAATGGGGACCAAGGCGAGTTCGCTAGGGGATACGACAAGGCAGGAATCTTTCGCCATATAGCTTCGTATCTTCCATAAAATTTCCACCGACGCTTCCCGGTCGAAATATATGAGGACGTTTCGGCAAAAAACCATATCGAAGCCAGACAAGGGGCGGTTGGGAACCAGCCAATGGTGGGATTTAAGGTTCAGGCGGGAAAAGCGTACCAGATCCTTGATCTCTTGTTTGACTCTCAGCCTGGGGTTTGGATTTGGGGCCAGGCTTTGGGTAGCGTCTTCCTCGAAAAAAGCCCTCTTGATTTCCTCCGGAACGCCTCGGAAGGACCAGGCTCCGTATTCGCCCTCCCTGGCGGTTTCAAGAAAACGGGGCGCCAGGTCTGTCCCAAGGATTTCGATCTTCCAATCCTTGGAATCGGGGATGGAGCGGACCGCGAGCATCGCCAAGGAATAGGCCTCCTCCCCGGTGCTGCATGCGGCACTCCAGATTCTCAATGT
Organism: Spirochaetota bacterium; assembly: GCA_008080685.1. GTDB lineage: Bacteria > Spirochaetota > Spirochaetia > Treponematales > Rectinemataceae > VKGY01. The sequence continues at coordinate 1,622 of VKGY01000004.1, read as the reverse complement.
GCGATCCCCCATTTCACGCTTCCGGGCAATCCGGTTTTGAAGGTAAAGGGCTTCGGCGGCTTTGAATTGCTCGGGGTGGCGGAAGAAATAGGTTTCCCCGATGGTCAGTTTTTCGGCGATTTTTTCCACCGCCCCGGGCGGGGCCGAACCATCAAGGATCGCTGCGGCGAGAGCTTCGCAAGAAAAGTTGTGCGATTTCGCCTCCTGGGCGAGGGCGAGGGCCAGGTCGGCTCTTCCTCCTCGGGCGAGGCGGAATCCGTACCGGGAGGCGAAAATCTCCGCGATTTGTTCGGCCTCGCCCTCGGGGAGGAGCTTTTTCATGCGCCGGGCTCGAAAGAAAACTCAGCCGCGAAAAAGGTTTCAAGGCGGTACAAAAGACCGAGGGCTTGGCCGTGGCGCAGGAGGCCTTGCACAAGTCCCACTCCGGGGATGAGGGATTCGGGATCAAGGATTTCGGAGTTTTCAATCTCTACGATGTCGTCTACCTGGTCAACCAATAGGGCGAGGTTCCGGTTCCCGAGGCTGATCTGGACCAACTGGTCGCTCAAGCCTATAGGCCGGCTCGGGAGTCCGCATTTCTTGCGCATGTCCACCAAGGGCATTACCTGGCCATGAATGTCCACCACCCCGGGTATCGATTCCGGGGCCGAGGGGATGAGGAGGGGAAGCACCGAGGGATATACATGGACTACCTTGTCTGCTGGGATGCCGAAGGGTCGCTCGTCGAGGGAAAAAACCAATACCTTCTGGGCTTCGCTCATGGGCGTCAGAATTTGTCGATGACGCGGATTCCCGAGCCAGGGAAGGAGTCCATGCGCATCAGGAATTCGACGCCCTGGGCCAGGCCGTACCTGTCGGTGACCAGGCGGGATGGGTCAAGGCGGCCTGAGGAAACCATAGCCAAGAGTATGTCGTAGCGATGGGCCTGGATACCGTGGCTCCCATAGATTTCAAGTTCACGGGCTACCACAAGATCCATGGGGATCGGCGCCTTGCTGTGGTCGGCAAGCATGAGGCCCACCTGGACATGGCGGCCCCGCTTGGCAAGGCAGGCCACGGAGTTGAAGCAGGTGGCTTTGCTGCCAAGGGCGTCCATTGATACCTGGGCACCTCCCTGGGTAGCGTCCTTAATGGCCGAGACGAGGTCAGGGGTTTCCTTGGCATTGACAGCCGCATCAGCGCCGAGGCTCTTCGCCATCTCGAGTTTTTCCACGTCGATGTCCACGGCGATGATCCGGGCTCCCATGGCCTTGGCGATCATCACACCCGAGAGGCCCACGCCGCCGCAGCCGTGGATGGCCACCCAGTCCCCAGCCCTGACCCTTGCCTGGGCCTCAAGGGCGCGGAAGGCTGTTGCGAAGCGGCACCCAAGGCTGGCGGCGGACACGGAATCCATGCCCTCGGGGAGGGCGACCAGATTCATGTCAGCGTAATGGATGGCAACGTACTGGGCGAAGGATCCCCAATGCGTAAAGCCAGGCTGGAACTGATGGTCGCAGACCTGCTGGTTGCCGGTGAGGCAGGGTCCACAATGCCCGCAGCCTGCTACAAAGGGCATGGTCACCCGCTGGCCGATCTTCCAGTTTTTTATCCCCTTGCCGACTTCCACGATGGTTCCCGCC
>VKGY01000172.1 GCA_008080685.1 Spirochaetota bacterium | reverse complement strand
TCACCGCTGGCAAGATGCCTACCGTCCCCTTGGGCATTGGTCCCGGTGGGTATCCGACGGTAATCTCGATAGCGCTATTTTTCTTGGGCCTTGCGCTTTCCATTCAGAATATTCCATGGAAATTGAAATCCGGAACGGCGCGGAGGAAGGATTCCGGAAAGCCGATCACCTGGCACATGCTCAAGCGGCCTCTCATGATCGGGGTAGTCGTGTTCATTTATATACGCGGCATGTTCTACCTTGGCTTTTTGATGCTGACTCCTTTCTTCCTTTTCTTCGCGATATGGTTTTTCGGCTATCGGCGTTGGCTGCGATCGGCCATCATAAGCGTGGTTACCACGGCCATCATCTATGTCGTGTTCTACCACGGATTCCAAGTCCTGTTGCCAAGATTCACACTTTTTTGACGGAGGCGTTCGATGGCCCTTTTCCTGCAAGGTTTTTTAAGCATATTTGATCCATTGACATTTCTCTTCGTGACTCTGGCGATCATCGGCGGCATCATCATCGGCGCTATCCCGGGACTTACCTCTTCCATGGGAATCATCCTTCTTCTGCCTATGGTGTACAAGTTGCCTCCTGAAGTTTCACTCCTCGTCATGGCCGGCCTTTATTGCGGCGGCATGTACGGCGGTTCGATTTCCGCAGTCCTGATAAATACCCCCGGAGCTCCGGCGGCCTCGGCGACTGTTCTGGATGGATACCCATTGACCAAGAAAGGCCAAGCGGGAAAGGCTCTGTCCACCGCCCTCATCGGCTCTTTTTTTGGCGGACTTTTCTCCACCTTCTGCCTAGCCCTCATAGCTCCTCAGCTGGCGAAGGTAGCCTTGAAATTCCAGGCTGCGGAGTATTTTTCCCTCTCAATCTTCGGCCTCACCATAATGGCGGGATCTTCCACCAAGAACATCGTCAAAGGCCTGATATCCGGATTTTTCGGCCTCCTCATCTCCACCGTGGGAATAGACACGATAGTGGGCATCGAGCGCTTCACCTTTGGAAACCCTTATGTCATGGGCGGTTTCGCCATGCTTCCTGTCCTGATCGGAATTTTTGCGCTCTCCCAGTTTTTTGAGGATTCGGAAGGCAAAAAAGCTGGGGAGTATGAGATCGTGAAACAAGATCTCAGCAATTTCATGCTCACTCCCAAGGAAATAAAAGTTATTTTCCCTGCGATGCTCATCGGCGCGATCGTTGGTACTATAATCGGTATAATCCCCGGCACAGGCGGCGCGATAGCCTGCTTCCTCGCCTACGATATCGTCAGGAACCTTTCAAAGAAAAAAGATCTGTTCGGCACGGGAATACTTGAAGGCGTCGCGGCTCCCGAGTCTGCGAACAACGGCACCACTGGCGGGGCATTGATTCCTATGTTGACCCTGGGCATACCGGGAGACGTCACTACCGCGATCATGCTAGGAGGGCTCCTGCTCATCGGAGTGAGGCCTGGTCCGATGCTTTTCGTCGAGAGGCCCCAGGTAGTCTATTCACTCCTGGCAGGCATGTTTGTGATCCAATTCATGATGCTTGGGCTTGGATTGGGAGCAGCAAAGATTTCGCCCAAGATCCTCGACATACCTCCTACGCTCTTGATGCCCATTGTCGCGGTATTTTGCGTAGTCGGCGCGTTCACCTTGGGCAATAGCCTCTACGACGTGCTCGTGGCCTTCGCTTTCGGCATAATCGGATATTTCATGCGAAAGCGCGGATATCCGGGGGCTCCCATGGTATTGGGGGTTATCCTCGGTCCCATGGCCGAGGAAAACCTCAACCGTGCTCTCATCGTTTCCCGCAACGATTGGGGCGTTCTCATGAAACGACCGATTTCTGCGACCTTCCTTGTGATTTCCGTCCTGACCATCGCGTGGTCCTTCTATTCGGCGAAAAAGAAAGCCCAGGCTAAAGGCTGATGAGCGCCGTAGACGAACTGCTTGAGAAAGTCCCCTTGCCAAGAATGGTGATGGTGAGGCAGAAATTTCCGAGGTCTGAGATCGGGAATGCTGGCACGGCGGCACGCGATGCGCTTTCCCACATGGAAATTTTCTCCACCCTCCCCAAGGGTTCCCGAATAGCCCTGGCGGTAGGCTCCCGGGGCATCGTAAAACTTCCCGAGCTTGTCGGGGCTGTCGTAGCTTTCTTGAAGGCCAAAGCCCTTGCACCCTTCATAGTGCCTGCCATGGGCAGCCATGGAGGCGCCACCGCGGAGGGACAGAAGGACTTGCTGGCCCATCTAGGCGTCACGGAAGAAACTGCCGGAGCGCCCATAGTCTCCTCGATGGAAGTTAGGGAAATTGGAAAGAGCCCGGAATTCGGCCTTCCCGTATACATCGACGAAGCAGCCCTCGGCGCCGACGGCATAGTAATCCTAAACAGGATTAAGCCGCACCCGGCCTTTAGGGCAAGATATGAAAGCGGCCTTGTGAAGATGGTCGCCATAGGGTTGGGTAAGCAAAAGCAAGCTGAATTGGTGCACAACCTCGGTGCCGAACGCATGGGAGAATTTATCGCAGACATCGGCCTCCAAGCGATCAAGAAAATCCCCCTCCTTGCCGCGATTGGCATTGTTGAGAACGCCTACCATGAGATTGCCCTTGTGGAGGCCCTCGCCCCCGGGCGTATCGAAGCCCGCGAACCTGAGTTGCTCGATGAGGCGAGACGCCTTTCCGCTCGCTTCATCATCGATAAATTCGATGTCCTCATCATCGATGAAATCGGGAAAGACATAAGCGGCGCCGGATTCGACACGACTATCGTTGGGCGATACAGTTCGCCGTACATAAAGGGCGGACCCAAAATAGGTAAGGTCGCCGTGCTGGATATTACGGAAAAATCCAATGGCTACGGCGGTGGCCTTGGGATGGTCGACTTCACCACCCGGAGGGCGGCGGATAAATTCGATCCTGAGCAGACCTATCCCAACACCCTTACATCGACCTTCACCGAGGGCATCAAGATTCCCATGACTTTGAAGAATGAGAAGCAAGCCATCCAATCATGCGTGAAAACCTGCAATACAAGGACTTACGAGGAAGCGAAGATAGTGCGCATCCGCAATACTTTGTGCATGGATGAAATACTGGTCTCCGAGAATATGCTCGACCTTGTGAGGCAAGATGAAAATTTGGAAATAGCGGGGCTTCCTGCTGCGATGGAATTCGACCCGGCCGGCGACTTACGCGACCGCAATCACCTATGAAGGAGCGACGGAGATGAAAAGTTTTCTCACCGAGAATTTCCTGATCAACAATGAAGCAGGCAAAATCCTATACCACCAGTACGCCAAGGATATGCCCATCTTCGATTACCACAATCATCTTGTTCCCAAGCAAATCGCGGAAGACATGAAATTCGAGAACCTCACTAA
>VKGY01000171.1:829-9744 GCA_008080685.1 Spirochaetota bacterium | reverse complement strand
GCAATCCCCTGGCCTGCGCGGTGGGCGTGGCGGCCATTGAGGTGCTCGAGGAAGAGAAATTGGATCAAAAGGCCATGTCCCTGGGGAAAATATTTAGGGAAGCAGCCTCCGCGATGCCTTGCAGGCCGCTGTGCCAGGTGCGCGGCAAGGGTCTCTTGAACGCCGTAGTATTCAAAGAAGGATTCGATGCCTATGCGGTCTGTGTGGCCCTCAAGGATGCGGGGGTCCTGGCAAAGCAGACCCACGGCAACATCATACGCTTCGCTCCGCCCCTTGTGATTTCCGAAGATGAGCTGCGCCAGGCCCTCGCCCGCATCGCTTCAGTGTTTCACGCCCTGTAGGACATAATCCTCGCCGTGTTGCGGCGCTGCAGGGCGAAGCCGAAGAAGGAAGACCGCCCCCTTCGTGCTGCCTTGGGTCTCAAGTTCGAGAACCGCCCCGAAGGATTCGGCAAATCTCCGCGCCAGGGATAGCCCTATCCCAGAGCCTTTTTCCTTTGTGGTGAAGAAGGGGGTGAACACCCTGCCCTGGATCTCGGGAGGGATCCCCTTCCCGGTATCGATCACTCCAATCGTCCATGACTTTTCCTTTTCAAAAAGGCGAAGGAAGACTTTTTTTTCTCCCTCGGGCATGTCCTGGACCGCCTCTATGGCGTTCCCTACAATATTGTCCAAGACTATCACGAGTTTTTCCCTGTCCGCTTCAACGAAGGCTGATTGGATCGCGGGCACCTCAACGGAGAATTCTATACCAGAGGATTCCAGGTTCGCGTAGCGCGCGCTGAACTCCTGGAGAAATGGCATGAGATCCAAGGCTTCAAGCCGGGCAGGGCTGGATTTTAAAAATTCCCTGATGCGGTCCGCGAGATCCGAAAGCCGCCGGATTTCGCCGTCGATCACCGCCGTCGCGGCGGCGACCTGCCCCTTAAGATCCTCTCCCAGCCCCTTCCTGATCCGAGCCGTTTGAATGCGCATTATTCCCAAGGGATTCTTGATTTCATGCACCAGGGTCCTGGCCGCCTCGCCAAGTTGAACCAGTTCCCTTGACTGGAGTTCCTGGGCTGCGAGGGCTTCATTTCTCCTGGACATGCGGAGGAATAGAAGATAGAAGGCGAGGAGGGCAAGGGTGACCAGCGCGGCCACCACGAAACTTTGTATCCGCTCAGCTCGATACTCGCCTGCGCCATATTCGATCCAAATGAAGTGGGGACTGGAAAGTCCCGCAATGAGGGATGGAGCCGGAGCGTCCGTGCCGCTGGGGGGACTGACAGGCCAGGGGTTGGTTTGCCAAGGTGGGGAAAATGAAGGACCCATGCGATTGCGCCCCATTCCCTGTCTCATGCCCATGGGTCTGAAGGGATTTTGCATTCCTGAATACCGAATAAGAACAATGCTCTTCCCCTGGGCGGAGACATAACTCTCCACCGAACCCTGGATTCTAGAACTCCTCGCGGGCGGGCGGTCGCTCTGAAACTGGCTGGGTATTGAAATAGATTCTGGAGCACTTCCGTAGATCTGTATCCCTGTGCCGTCAATCCTGAAAAAGCCGAATCCTAAAATTCTATTGTCATCCGAGGGAGAAAAAGAGCGGTCTCTCCGGTATTCCTCCGCCACGGCGCTGGAAGCCCTGAAAGCCTCATATTCAAGAAGTAAATCCTTCCTCGAAGTCTCCCTCAAGACCACTACCCACAGGAGGGCTACCGATATGCCCAGAACCAAGGCCGAAACCCCGGGGATGAGGATGGATGACAGGGTTTTTCTTTGCATCTCTTTTGCCTTTCCCCCTGATCCTAGCACAGCCGGTTGCCTTGGGTAAGACCGGTCCTTGTTTTAAGGCCAAGCCTCATGGTACACCTACCCTGGTTCAAGGAAATGAAGAAAGCCATAAAGATCATCAGCGTCCTCTCGTTCATCCTTGCGTTCATGGCATTCATGTACTTTTTCGCCAAGATGAGACGAGAGGCCCTTGAATCCTCCCTCCCCGCGGCAGGACGGCTCCTCGATTTTTCCATATCGAACGAATCCGAGGGCGGAGGAAGCGAACAAAAAAGAGAAACAGTCCGGGCGAGAATACCCCCGGAGTACAACGAAGTATTCCTCGAAGCCCTGGATATCAACCTCGACGATGACCTGGACTTTGAGCAATTAGTCGTCGCAAGGCCGATAAATGGGGATCCCGGGGGTCTTTTTCTTATCGTCGTCGACATTATTCCCGCCACAGGCATGTATTATCGAGTCTGGAGAGGCTCCACTCCTGTAACCAAGGCGACAACCTTGGCCGTACAGACTAGGGATCTTCTAAAGGATGGAAAGCTTGAGATCCTGTGCTTTGGAATCGACGCCGAGAATAATCAAAGCCTCACCGTGTTCAGAAGGACCGGCAAGGCTGATGGTTCCTACAGCACTATATTTTCTGTCGCCGGCTTGGATGTCGCCATTGTCGACTCCCTCCCGGACGAAACTGTAGCCATCGACCTAAGCCTGGCCGATCCAAAGGAAGAATCGCCCCTGGACAGAATCCGTATCCGTTATACATGGAACGCCCGGACAGAGAGGTTCGTCCCCGAAAGACCCCAACCCATACCTGGTGCGAACATAGAGCGGAATCTCATCGAATCCATTGTCACCGGAGATCCCAAGGATTTTGAACAATACCTGAGCGGATTGTGGATTAGGACCTCGGGCGAAACGGGCTTGCCGGTCCATCTCTACTTTTCCCCTCAGAGGAGGGAAATCCTCCTTCAGGACGGGGAGGTCCAGCAACGATGGCAATGGGGCGAATCAACCCACGCCTACGCTGGATTGAGATCCCCAATACACAATGCCCTTCTGTCTGGGATGCAAAGGTTGCTTACCGTGGATTTGGTGGGAGTCGATAGAATCCGAGTACGAGCGGCAGTCCAGCAATTTCATCAGTTTCCAATCAGGGAAGCATGGAATGGCATATACGAACGCGTTAAGGAAAAACCCGCAACCTCGGAGGGCTCATCAGATCGCGCCGACTCCTCAATCCAGGGTGAATACAGCAGCGAGGCAGGACAGCGTTGGCTTTTTAAGGAAGGCGCTTACACCTTGGAGGATCAAGGCTACAAGGAAGAAGGGATCTATATGGTCAAATATTATGGACACCTTAAAGTGCTCGATATGCTGCGCAATGTTCCAACCTCGGCTACCCCGTCCCAATCTCGAAAAACCTACGTGGTAACCGAGGTTGGGCCGGAGAATGGCGATCTCCTTGTCCTTTCCCCAGCGGTCAACTGAGCCACCGTGGTAGCCCAGTCTTTACCGGTCAATACAATCACCGCCCAGCGCGGAATATTTTCACCCTGAACCGGCCTTTCCTCTGTCGAGGCAGAAAAGCCGTTTTCCAGGAGCTTCGCCGAGAGGGCTACGGCATTTTCCCTTTTGGAAAAAAGACCTACCTGAAGCCGGGAAAAGGCGGGAGGATCGTTCTCGGGCAGGGATGCCAAAGGCAGGGAAAGGGATGTATTTTCCAAAGGCTCGGGAGGCGTGGCGTTGATTTCCTGCCCAAAGCCGGCGAACAAGAGCACCGAGGGCTTAGGGATCGCTTGACCTTCCACAAGGGCAGTTTCAATCGAACCTGGATATCTGGATACTAGAAGGGCCTTCACTTCCTGGGGTGAATACCCCTTCGGGAGGACCTCCTGGGCTCCTCTCCCTTCCTCCACTGCCATACCTATGGTCCATAATACATACAATGCCCTGCGGGTCAGCGAATCCGAGTCTCTCTGTCGGACCATAGGGAGGAGAAGGCTTACCGCCCGCCTCGGATCCTTGGACTCGTAGGCTATCCACGCCTTTAAGAGGTTTTTTTCCTCGACCATGGATTTTGTGCCAAAAAAATCCGGCTGGGCCTCGAGAAGGGTAAGGGCCTTTAGACTCTCGCCGGAAAGAAGGTGGCAAAGGGCGGCTTTCAAGCCCAATTCGGGAAAGGCCTGGCTGGCCAAGGCGTAATTGCGCGCCCCGGCCTCAAAGACGCCCGCCACGTAGGCGAGGTCGCCCGCCGCCTTGTAGAGCGTAGGTCTTTTCTGCTGCTCCGCCTTGGGAATGAATTCCGAGAACAAGGTGAGCGCATCTTGGACCCCAAGGGCCAATGCGTAGGCTTCGAGATAGAGGGGAAACGAAGGAGTCCCGATGTGTTTCGCGAGGACGGAAAAAAGCCAGAGGCGTGCCAGAACCCCTACGGCTGCGGCGCGGAATCGCACGAGCCCCCCTCTTCGGCTTTGAAAGTATTGCCTGAGAGCCCAGTCAGCCTCACCGTGGCGAAACTGCCCAGCCTTGACGAATCCGCCGCAAGCACCACCATCTCGTCCCGGGCTGTCCTTCCCAAAAGCTCCTTCCCTGATTTTCGGGAGAATTCCTCCAGAAGGATGACATCCTCAGCGCCCAGCCTTGCCCTAAGGGAATTTTGGGTAATTTCTTTCTGTAGGGCGATAACTCTGGCCAACCTGGCCTTTTTCACCTTTTCAGGGATCCTGTTCGGAAGCTTGGCAGCCGGCGTCCCTTCCCGAGGGTTGAAATGGTACATGAAGGAATAGGAAAAGCCGACCTTTTTCATCAAATCCAAGGTATCTTCCACATCTTCCTCCGTTTCTCCTGGAAATCCCACCAAAATATCCGTAGACAGGCTCAAGCCCGGAATCGCCGCCTTCATCTTCTCCACCAGGGAGAGAAAATACTCCTTGGTATATTTTCGGTTCATAGCTGTCAAAATCCTATCCGAACCGGATTGTATGCAGAGATGGATATGCCGGCAGAAAATCGGCTCCTCGGCCAGGACCTGAATCAAACCATTCGATAGGTCCTTCGGATGGCTGGTGAGGAAGCGGATCCAACCGATGCTCCTTACATCTTCCTTTTTTGTTCTCTCCCGTGCCGCTATGAGGCGAAGCAATCCAGGGAAATCCAGGTCACCTTCTTCTCCGCTCCACCGATAGGAGTTCACGTTCTGGCCCAAGAGGGTCACTTCCCTCACGCCCGCTTCGGAAAGCCTATCGATCTCCAGGAGGATGTCACAGGGAGAGCGGGAAATCTCCCTGCCCCGCACGTAAGGCACTATGCAGTAGGAGCAGAAATTATTGCATCCGTGCATGATGGGCACGAAGGCGCGGAAGGCCCCGGGATCGTGGTGGGTCTTGGCGAATACATAGGCTGGTTTTTCATCGCTCGCATCGAGGCTGATGCCCGCTTCCATCTGGTCCAACACAAGGCCGAAGGACTGCTTCTGGAAGGTGCCGAGTACAAAGTCGATCTCTGTGATCCGGGACTTCATCTCTTCCCTGTATTGTTCGGCCATGCAGCCCACGATCATAATCTTAAATGGACGCTGGCGCTTAGCCGCTGCGTACTGGGCTATCCTCCCCCAGGCACGGTTTTCAGCAGTAGCCCGAACAGTGCAGGTGTTGATGATGACCAAGTCCGCATCAGCGCCGTCCGCGCTGGCCTGCCAATCCCTTTCCCTGAGAAGGGCTTCCAGGGCCGAAGACTCGGCCTTATTCATTTGGCAGCCGTAGGTTTCGAGAAAATATCTTTTGGATACAACCAATGGATTCAACCTTTTTTCTTAAGGTTGGCAAAGAATCCGCCCAGATTGGCTATGCCGTAGACCAGGAGACCGATCCCGCCTAAGCCCAGCAATGATGAAGAAAGTCCGGGTGCTATGAATCGGAGGGCTCCCAACACCCCAGCGACGCCCAAAAGGGTGCCGGAGACCTTATCGGTCTTGGTTTTTCCAAATAGGCCAAGGGCTCCGAGACCCACGAGGCCAGCGGAGAGAACCACGCCAAGAATCGGAACTCCCAAGAGGGCGTTGATCCCAATGAGACCCACGCCGGCTCCGGCGGCCATGATTCCCTTGGTTCCCTTGTCGCTCAGGTCTTTCTGCTCCATGGGATAGTTATCGGACATATTCTCTCCTTGACTACTTTTTCTCCACATAGGCGTAAGCGGAATGGTTGTGGATGCTCTCAAAGTTTTCCGCCTCCACCGAAAAGGAAGGGAATTTCCCCAACTCCTCGACCCTTAAATATACCTCTCTAACCAGATCCTCGACAAACCGAGGCCTCTCGTAGGCCCTTTCGGTGACATACTTCTCATCCTCGCGCTTGAGCAGGGTATACAGATCGCTGGAGGCCGATTCTTCAACCATGGCAACCAAATCCTCGATCCAAAAAAAAGGCCCCAAAGCTACCTTGAGCGTGACAAGGCCGCGCTGATTGTGAGCACCGTAGGCCGAGATGGCTTTGGAGCAAGGGCAGACGGTCTGCACAGGCACTTTTACGCCCACCACGAAGGAGTGGGCCTTGCCCGAAACCTTCGCCTCGTAGGAGCAATCGTAGCTCATGGTGGAAACCTGGCCTGAAACAGGCGCCTTTTTTTCGATAAAGTACGGAAAGTGCAGATCCGAGTAAGCAGTCTCCGCCTTCAATTCCTGGCAGAGCTTCTGGAGCATGTTCAAAAACCGAGGCATCGTGTGCTGGATATGGGCACGTTTATCCTTGAGGATAATCGGGTAGCGCACCCCTTTGACGCCGACCTTTTGGATCGGGATCCTGCGCTCGTCCTTCATGGACTGGACATCGACCATTCCCTTCACCCTACGCCTTTCCAGACACGGCGCCGGCCTTCCTCGCCGCCGCCTCAACCGTGTTGGCCAGGAGGAGGGTTATGGTCATCGGTCCTACGCCGCCCGGGACGGGGCTGATCCAACCGGCCACCTCCGCCGCGGAATCGAAATCCACATCCCCCTTGAGCCTGAATCCCTTGGCTGCGGAAGGGTCCTCGACCCTATTGACGCCCACGTCGATGACGCAGGCTCCGGGCTTGATCATGTCGCCGGTGATGAGCCCCGCGCGGCCTGCGCAGGCGATGAGGATGTCAGCCTTTTTTGTGTAGGATGGAAGATCCTTGGTTCCCGTATGGCAGATTGTGACCGTGGCGTTGAGCGATTTGCGGATGAGGAGGTTGGCCAAGGGCTTGCCCACGATATTCGACCGGCCCACCACCACGGCGTTCACCCCCGAAGTGGGAACGCCCGACCTCTTTATCATCTCGATGACTCCCGCGGGCGTGCAGGGCACGTAGCAGGACTCCTCAAGGATCATCCTTCCCACATTGATGGGGGTGAAGCCGTCCACATCCTTTTCAGGGGCTATGGTAGCGATCACTGCCCGTTCGTCGATGTGCTTAGGCAGGGGAAGCTGCACCAGGATGCCATGGATTTTGTCATCCGCATTGAACTCCCTCACCACCGCCAAAACCTCTTCCTGGGTCGAGTCCGCTGGCAGCCTCCGCTCAAAGCTGGCCATCCCGGCCTCGGCGCAGGCCTTCTCCTTGGCCGTCACATAGGAAATCGAGGCCGGATCCATGCCCACCAGCAAGACGCCCAGGCCTGGCACCACGCCCTGGGTGGCCAACTGGGCTACTTTCTTGGCAATCTCTTCCCTCATTTCCTTCGCGATAGTCTTTCCTTCAATGATTTTTGCCGCCATGAAGATTCCTCCTTATCCGGACCTCATCTATAGTGTTTAAAAAAATCCGCGTATTCCGTGGCCGCCCAACGGGCGTCCTCGGGCCGCAGGATAAGAGAAAAGGCGAAAAACGCCTCTTGTTCCATATCGAAAAAATAGCCCGGCTGAACCGCCAGCCCCTTTTCCCTCAAAAGCCCAAGGGCCAACTCCTCCTCACTGTCGAAGCGTGGGCTTCTGACCAAGGCTGTCCAGCCGCCTTCGCAGCGAAGCACCTGATGCGGCGACCCAGGGTATTCCAAGATCTCGCGATAACTTCGCAAATTCTTTTGGCACCGGTCCAGGACCTTTTCGACCATCTCCCCTTCTCTCTCTAAAAGCGATCCCGCGGCGTTCATCACCGGTGTTCCCGCGGAGAGGTAGGTGTCAGAAATGAGATCCAGGCCCTGGAGGGCCGCTTCCTTTTCTTCCTTAGGCCCGGAGACGGAAATCCAGCCCAGCTTAGCCTGGGGAAGGCAAAGCCGCTTGGAAAAGCCGTCCAGGACAAAGGTGGAAACGCGGTCGTAGCCATAAAAGCTGGACGTTTTTTCCCAAGGCTCGATGCGATAGGGATGGAAAACCTCGTCGACGATGAGGCTGAGCCCGCGGGATTCGCAAATCCTGCTCACCGCCAGCTTCTCGCCTTCTGTGATGTAGGAGCCTGTTGGATTGTTGGGATTGATGAGGACTACCGCCTTTATTCTCCTCTCCGCATCCGCCGCAACCAAGGATTCCAGGCGATCCGCATCCAACCTCCAGCCTGATCCGGCAAGGTACTCCAACGGGTAGCCTATGGTTCTCAAGCCCTCCAGGGCCGCTAGATGGTCGAAAAGAGGATACCCCGGCCTTGGCACGAAAACAGCATCGCCGGGATCGCAAAGAAGCTTGAAAAGATAGGAGTACGCTTCCGAGGTGGAGGCGCAGAGAATGAGAGACTCCGGATCGATAGGCGAAACGGATTCGTTATCGACCTTTATCCCATTCTCCTGTCTCGCTATACCCCTTCCCACATGGGCGGCAATGGCCTCCCTCGCTTTAATCGTGCCTCGAGGTGAAGGTCGGTAGAGGCTGTTCTCCTCCGCCGAGAAGGCCTGCGAAAGGACATGCGGTTCGTGCACCAACCCAACCCGGGTGGGATTCGACTCAGACAGTTCGAAAATGGTAGAGCAGGGGATTTTCCGCCTCTCCAAATCGAGGCCATTTCTTTCTGTCTTGAAATCCGTCCTGGTGGAAAGCCGCATCGCCTGGGAGTATAGCCTCCCATTGTCCAAATGGACAAGTAAGGATGGGTTCGGCTGTTAAAGCCTGAGGAGTCTTGATCGGTTGACAGTGTAATTATTATATATAATTTTTATTATATAATACATGGAGGAGCCATTGCAATCTTTTC
>VKGY01000171.1:0-820 GCA_008080685.1 Spirochaetota bacterium | reverse complement strand
TATTCCAGGACATGGGGGATTCCGGGCATCCACGGCGTTTGAGACAAAGGGCGCCTGGAATTAAAAAATGCGGCCGCGAGACCGCTCCCACGGAGGCTGCCTCACGGCCGCATTTTCATAACCGCTTACGTATGGACCGCGGGCAATACCCTACTTGCCCACCTTTATCTCTTGCCAGGCCGCATTGTATTTCTCCAGCGCCACGCCAACATCCTTCTTCAACTCGCAAGGCGCCAAAGATTCGGCGCTATAAAACTCAGGCCCTTTCTTGAGCGCCCGGGCGGCTGAATTAGCCGTGGCGGGAAAGCCGAAGGCGTCGCAGAACTCGGCGTAGATCTCAGGCTTGTGGATGAAGTCTATGAACTTCATCGCCAAATCCTTATTCTTCGAGTCCTTCAGGATGACCATGGAATCGATATAGCTCGGACCGCCCTCCTTGGGGATGAAGAAATCCACTTCTCCCCATTTCGATTGGTCAACCTCGGCGAAAATAGATTCCGCGTACCCTTGGGCGACCCAGACCTCGCCGGAAGCGAAGTTCTTGGCGAAGGCCTCGGCGTCGAACTTGAGGAGGTTTGGCTTCCACTCGTTGTTAATAAGGTTCTTGGCGGCAGTGATCTGGGCGTCGTCCACGGTGTTGACCGAGTAGCCCAGGTAGGCCAAGGCGTCCCCCATGACTTCGCGCATGTCGTCAAGCATGATCATCTTGCCCGCCAAATCCTTGCGGGAAAAAATGGACCAGGACTTTTCGTACTCTGGCACCTTGGACTTATTCACTGCGACTCCCGCCGCGCCCATGTAATAGGGGATGGAATACTCG
>VKGY01000170.1 GCA_008080685.1 Spirochaetota bacterium | reverse complement strand
CGATTGGGCGGATACGAAAAAGGGCCACTCGGACTATAATCCGAGCAGCCCTTGCACGTGCGCCGCGAGAAGAAACCGCGGCTTTGGCGCTTATGCTTTGACTTCGCCAGACTTCCAATTCTTGAGGAAGGCGCTGATCATGATGAAGTTGAGAATGAGCAAGAAGAGGGTGATTAAGCCGACTAAGCTGCCGGTGATCACACTCATGGTCTTAGTCATATCCCTGAAGAATACGGGGATAATCACCACTTCATACCAGATGAGGGCGCAGGTGACAGTGAACCAAAGAAGGATCGCGGGAATCAAAACCGACATGAGATAGGCTGGATTGAGCTTCTTCTTGACCCAGACAGCTACGGTGAGCATGACCACCGAGGCAAGGAGCTGGTTGGCGCCGGAGAAAGCCGGCCACAGCACAGTGTATCCGCCGGACCTTGAGAGGAATATCCCGATGAAGGCGATAAGGATTGAAGCCACCCATTTGTTCTCGAAGAACTTGAAGACGCTCGGGTTCTTCTCTTTGAGGGGCAGTGCCATTTCCTGGATCAAATACCGGCCTAAACGGTTGGTCGTATCCAGGGTGGTGAGGGCGAAGGTGGAAACCCAGACCGCGGCGAAAAGGGTCATGAAGCTCTTTGGCAGGAAGGGAAGCTCGGTGCTTACCATCGTTGCGAAGGACTGCACGAAGCGTACCAGGGCGGGAGTGGTCATGAGCTTGTCGCCCAGAGCTGCTCCGCCGAAACCGGCGATGGAGATGATGACCAGCGTGGAAAGGAAGCCTTCCACGAGCATTGCGCCGTAGCCGACGAAAAGGCCGTCTTTTTCTTCTTTAAGCTGCTTCGAAGGAAAGGGCTCCGCAGGCAATGATGAGCGGCACGGTAGGCCAGAAAGGAGAAGGTTGAAGGGCTCCCGCCGGTCCTATCAGCTTTGCGCTGAAGGAAGTGAAGGCGGGGATGGCGGTCAAGGGCTGGAAGCTGATGAGAGCGGCGACACCGCCGACAATGAGGCCGAAATATAGGAAGAAAGAAGAAAGGTAGTCTCGAGGCTGAAGCAGAAGGTTGACCGGCAGGGTGGATGCCAGGACGATATACACGAAGATGATGAGGAAATAGATATCCTTGGCCCACTTTACAGGGAACATTTCGCCAAGCCAGAAGGCGACTATGATGAGGACGATGCCGATGACCGATCCCCAGCCGAGGCCGAGCTTGGTTTTGTACATGAAATGTCCGGAAATGACGGCGGCGACGCAGAAGAATACAAAGGCGAAGAAGACCCGGCCGTCCGCCGCGAACTGTCCGGCGACGATGTCGCCGAAAGCAGCGACCACAAGTACGCAAAGGAAAAGAGTGAACCAGCCGAAGGTCTTGCCCGCTTTTTTGCCGATGAGATCCTGGGCGACGAACTGGACCGACCTGCCGTCGTAGCGCACCGAGGCGGTGAGGGCGAGGTAGTCGTGGATGGCGCCAAGGAAGATGTTGCCGAACCAGATCCACAGCAAGCCTGGGAGCCAGCCCCAGGCTACCGCTATGGCGGGTCCTGTGATCGGTCCCGCTCCGGCGATGGACGCGAAGTGGTGGCCGAAGAGGACGTACTTGGACGTAGGTACGTAGTCTACTCCATCCTGAAGCCGTTCAGACGGGGCCTTGGGAGCCTCTTTGCTCTTCAAGAGCTTGTCTCGCAGTACCTTGCCGTACGTAAAATAGAATACAAGGTAGATGACGAGGGCAATCAACGCAATCAACGTTGTCATGCAGTCCTCCTGCAAAAATATGGATGAATAAGCATACTCTCGCCTTTTTTGGCTGTCAAATGAAAAATTCCAAAGTCTTCCAAAGTCTTCCTCCAGGGTTTTCCTTGTAATAGAATGTCCTGCGTTGTACGATAATAAAAACGTTAGAGGAGTATCGGCGATGGCATCGGCTAAAAACCCCGAATCTCTCGGTTCGGGATACTATTGGGTTGGATCCAGGACCGTGGCGGATCGACTCCAATGCAACCCCTATCTACTCATTGAGGGAAGCGAAGCCATCCTGTTCGATCCCGGGTCCTCCTTGGATTTCGAGGATGTGAAGCGCAACATCCAGTCCCTATGCCCCCTGGAGCGAATCCGCTATATCGTCCTCCATCACCACGATCCCGGCCTTGCCTCCTCGGTTCCCCTCTTCGAGGCCCAGGGAGTGCAGGCAAAAATCGTGTGTCATTGGCGGACTTGGTCCTTGGCGAGATTTTATGGTCCTACCTCTCAGCCATACCTGGTGGATGAAATGGGATACAGCCTCACCTTGGAGACCGGACGGCGCCTGCAATTTGTGGCGACTCCCTATCTTCCCTATCCGGGCTCGATGGCCACCTTTGACAAACAAAGCAAGGTTCTGCTTTCAGGCCTCCTCTTTGGCGCCTTCCAGTCCGAATGGGCGCTTTTAATGAGCAAAGACCACATGGAGATGCTCAAGAGCTTTCATGAGCATTTCATGCCCTCCAACGAAATCCTTCGGCCCATCATGGAACTGTTCGCAACCCTTCCCATCTCCCTTATACTCCCCCACCAAGGCCCGGTAATCGACAAGGATGTCAGCCACGTCATTCAGGCACTCACCACCTTGGATTGCGGCCGCGCCGTCGTTCCCCCTAGGAAAAGTGGTTTGGAAAACGCGCACTATAGGATCCCCGCTGAACTTCTCCTGGCGCGTTGCGCAGCTTTGTTCGGCCACGAGGACACGGTCAGCTTCGCGCGCAGGGTGGGCCTTGGGTTCGATCCCTTTGCAGGCCGGATTGTAAGCGAAGCGGAGGTGGGGCTAGAGCATTGGGACAAGGTGGCGGAGCAGATTTACCTCGCCAAAGGCCCTGGAGGGCTTGCCCTCATAGAACCCTTCATCGCCAATCTCTGCCACGATTTTTCCATAAACCGGCCGTCTATTTTCGACAGTATCCTCCAAAAATCCCTGGAGCGTTACGACGACTTGGGCGAGGAGGTTGCGCGGCTCAAGGAATTGAGCAGCCAGCTTATCCAATCCTCCACCTTGGCCCAACAAAATCTCATGATCGATGCGGTTACAGGACTCAACAACGAGGGGTTCTTCCGTTCATTCATAGAGGAGCAGGCGGTGATCGTCGCGGGCATTGACGGGGAAGCCAGCGATATTCTTGCGGTGATGGGCATCGACGAGGGCATGGCGAGGATCGAATACCAATACGGACCCAAGGAAGTCGAGGCTATCCTCAAGGGGGTGGCCAGGAAAATCCTGGATCTGAAGCTCCCCAACCAGGTGGCCTTTCGCCTCCATGGCGCAACCTTTGCCTTGTGGATGCCCCACATGCTGATGAAGGATTGCATCGAACTCTGTGAAACCATCCGCCGATCCATAGAGGTTTCCAGGACCTTCATAGAGCCTGTCACCATCTCCATAGGGCTTGTGGCGGTCTCCGAGGTTAAGGACAGCGTAGACTCCCTTGAACTTGGCTTTACTCTATCCGACATAGGCATCCGCCGCCTGCGCATCGCTCGCAAGCGAGGAGGCAACACGATCTGCTCAAGCTCGGAGATAGGAGGGAGCATCGAAACAAAGGGGAGGATCCTCGTCGTGGACGACGACCCTATCAATGCAGAGGTGATCAAGACTTTCCTGGAGAACGCCGATTTCCAGGCGACGGTGGCTTCCGACGGCGACGAGGCGATGAAAAAAATTAGCGAAGAGGGCTACGACATCATTGTCTCGGAGCTCATGGTGCCCAAGATAGACGGCTTCATGCTCAAGGAATCCCTCCTGGGCAGGTCTGGCACTAAGGACATTCCCTTCATTCTCATGTCTCATCTCAAGGACGAGTCTACCATCGTGCGCGCCTTCGGCCTGGGCGTCGATTACTATTTGAAGAAGCCCTTTCTCCTCGCCGAACTTATGGGCATCGTAAAAAAAATAGCCGGCTCCGGAGGGCCGCGATGAATCTTGAGATAGAGTACATTCTCGTTCTCAGTCTCATCCTCCTTTGGTTCGATATCGTCATCGTCCTTCAAACCCTGTCCAACAAGTCCATGATAGGCCTGGCGGAGGAGAGGTCGAAAAAAGAACAGTCCGAACTTGCGCGGCTCTTCGAAGTATCAAAGGATTGGGATGACAAAAAGCTCAAGAGAATTTTCGAAAATTACCTCCGCCTCAAGCAATCCATCGATCTCCCCAAGGGAGAACGGCAAAGGATACTGGATCTCGCCAAATCGGAGCGGAAAAAATACATT
>VKGY01000169.1 GCA_008080685.1 Spirochaetota bacterium | reverse complement strand
AGAGGGGATTATCCTTTTGCACCCATAGGCTCCTGCAATGCTCCTACTCCGCCGTCCACCCGGACCAAGAGCCGGAGGCGAAGGTATTGGAGTAAAGCGCGTAGCTGTCCGTCCCTTGGGCTGCAAGCCCGATGAGCACTGTATCTTGGGAATCGGAAAAGTGCATGGAAAGGACGGGCTTGCCGTATACCGTGGTTGTGTAGTTGCTGGAAGGTTGGGAGAAAATGGCGCCAGCAGCGTTTCCCAAGAGGCGGGAGGAATCGGCAGGATTCCACTCGTAATATCCGTAGCCTGCGTCTTTTTTGCCCAGGATAAGGCGTTTTGCGCTTGCTCCGTCCGTGGGATCGACAGGAACTTCAAGGACTGGGCCTAGCTCCACGCCATCGTTTACTTCAACCGCGGCCGCCCAGGCGGAAGTACCTGCGTCGAATACATATATCTGCCCATCGCCCGTGGTGACGGCTATATCTCCGTCGGACAGGCGGACCAAGCCCCTGATGGTTTCGTTTCCCGAGGGAGTGCCGGGGAAGGTGTCGGCCGTAAAGGTTGCGCCCGTAGGGCTGGTGAAAAGGCTGCTCCGCGTCGCAGCCCAGAATCGTGTTCCGTTATGGGCTAGGGCGAGAAGGGGCAAATCCATGCCTGCGAGGCCCGCGATGGCGGCGAAATCCTGGGTGCCCTGGCTGTCGTAGGACAGAAGGTCGTATTTCAAGGTTGACTTGTTCTGGACAAGGGCGAATAGCGTGGTATTGGCGAAGAAGAGGCCCGTTACCACTCTGCTGCCTCCGGAGCCCGCAAGGAGGGCCGAGGAGCCCAAGGCTGTCCAGGTGGCGCCCGAATCAGTGCTGGAGAAAACCTTGATCAGCGAAGAATCGGCGAGATTTCCCGAAGCTGCGTAAAGGGTGCCGCTGCTGGAGTCCACGGCGAATCCAAGGGAAAAGTAAGAAGTAGTAGGGGTGCCGGTTCCAATGGGAAGAACAGCCCAGGTACCGTTGGTTTTGGCCTTCTTGAACACCTTGGCCATGACGGCGTAATAGTTGGAGCCATCCTCGTCAAGGGACCGCACCGCGGCGTTCTTGAATTGGTCGGTGCCGACCTGTCGGATTTCGGTTTGGATTTCGCTGAATACTCCGAAGCTGTTGTCGCACGCCGCGACGAGAAGGATCGTGGATGCCAAGATCAAGACCAAGGCAGTTTGCATTCGGGACTTCATGGCGAACCTCCTAAAAGTGGTAAACCGTGCCGACGGAAATTTCTAGGAAATTGCCGTAGCGGGTGAGGCCGCTCTGCAAGCCAACATGGAGTTCAGGCACCAGCCACCAGTACAGTTGGCCGCCCACGCTCCAGGCTTCGCTCACTTCCACAAAAGCCCCGCCTCCAAGCTTGGCGAAGGGGGTGATGACTCCGTTGCCCGACAGACGCATGACATTGAATCCCAAATCCACGCCTAGGTTGAGCTCTAGGCTTTCAGCATCGAACCAATATGCGGTCCTGAAGCTGATGGGAGCCATGAAAAGGGTTCGTCCTCCCACCGTGGTATTGAAGGCCCCGGTAAGGGAGCCACCCAAGGTGAGTCGGTTGAGCACGAAATACTGGTATCCAAGGCTGAAGGATGCCCCAATGTCCAGGGGGCGTGATTCCGTCGCCGAGGAATCCAGGGGCAGGATGAAAAGAGGTATGCCAGCGCCGAGGGCGAGCTGGATGTTTTGGCTACCTTGGCGATGCAGTCCGCCGAAATATTCCGTGCCGTTTCGCGGGGCTTGGGACCAGACTGTCGTGACCATCGCGGTAAGGACAATCAAGACAGTAATCGATCGTTTCATCATTCCTCCAGACTGATGGACAATACCATGAATTCCCCTCAAGTCTCTATGGGGGACCGGCCTTTTCTGGGGCCAAGGGGTCTTCGGATTTTGCATAGGGTTTCCCAGGACAGGGCTATGCGCATCTCCGCGTCCGAAATGCAGCGCAGCAGGATGATATCCACGCGCCGAAAGGAAAAACCGACCTGCCGCGGGGATGTAACAGCATTGGGGAAGAAAAACTCTCCCAGGGGCATGAAAAAATCTCCGCCTTGCGCCTCAAGGCCGAGGGAGCCGGCGGCGGAATCAGCCGCCTGGATGGCCTTTCCAAGGGAACCGGGTGTTTCCAGGATTAAGGATAGTCTCTTGGTAGAACTGCAGAACCTTAAGGTCTCGGGAATCTCGGGCAGGATTTTTACCGCCTGGACCTTGAAATCCTTGGCTAGGGTTTTCCTGGATATTCCGCTGCCCGGGGGCGTGCGCCGATAGAAACCCAAGTAGGCCGCAGTAGGCATGCCCAGGCCCAGGGAGGGGAAGGGTCCCCAATGGGCCTCCTGAAACCCGCGCCTGATGTCCCGGACTATGTTGCCGGGCGGCTCAAGCCCGATCGCGAAAAACTCCATTGGATTCTCTCTCCTCGAGTGGATAAAGCCAGGGTTCCATGGTACTATTCGAAACAAGGAAAGGTAAAGGTACAAGGCCATGAAGCACAGAGTGGAACGACTGAACAAGTTTCTCAAGGAAACTCTCTCGTCCTGGGACGCGGTGGAGAGCATAACCACAGATCCCCGTTCGGAGATTTTCACCTACGATCCCTATTTCGCCTTGGTCATCGACGTGTACCATAAGGGCGAGATTCCTTCCCCCCAGACCCGGCGGAATGCTTTTGGCGATCCCGGAGCCTTCGAGACTGCGACCGGAAGGACCAAAGACAGGTTTTTCCTAGAGGAAATCCCCATCAGGATCGAGTATAAAGAACTCGAAGCGATGGACCGTTTGGTTGAAAAACCGCTCCAGCACTTGAAAATATTGAAGAATTCCGGCACCTACACCTTTTACCGGCTGCAGAACAACAAGATCATCCTTGACAAGTCCGGGTGGGTAGAAAAGGCCAGGGCTTCGTTGGACAGCTTCCCTCCCAACGCATGGGAAGCCCTGAGGGACAGCTTCAGCGCCAAAATGGAACATTACCTATCGGACATGGGTGCTGCCCTCTTTTCCGATGACAGGTTCTTCCTTCTCCTTTCTAACGCCGGCTTCATGCGCTATGCCGCGGCGAGCATCTTTATGGCGAATCGGCAATTCGAGCCTTCCCATCGTGACATTGAGGAAAAGCTGAGGGCGCTCCCCTGCATGCCCGAAGAGTTCTGGACTGCCTGGGAAACCCTCTTGGATCCGGATCGGGAGATAGCGGCCCAGCGGAGGTTCGAATTCGCCCGGGTAATGGCGAACGCGGTTTTTTCCGTGTCCTGCAATTTTTGAGACTGCCAATGGTTAAACGCACCGCCTCTTCATGCGCGGCCTTCCTCCTCCTCATCCTGTCCTTGAGCCTCTTCTCTTGCGCCAAGAAGAGCGTGCAATCCTTTCCTTGGAGGTCTCCCTCTGG
>VKGY01000168.1:3364-6804 GCA_008080685.1 Spirochaetota bacterium | reverse complement strand
CCGCCGCCGCTGGATTCTCCATGGGAATCAACACCTTCGAGGAACTGGGGGAGAGGATCCCCCTGGTGCTGAAGGTAAACCCCTCAAGCCCCAAGACGATGACGGATTTCCATCTCGCAGGCGGCGTCCCCGCGGTCCTCGCCTCCCTTAAGGATTTCCTGGCCTTGGATTTGCCCACCGTGTCGGGCAAGACCTTGGCGGAGATCGCTTCCGCGGCGGAATGGAGGGACAGGGAATTGATACGACCCGTATCCTCGGCCTATTCGCCCAAAGGCGGAATAACAATCCTTCACGGAAACCTCGCTCCCCAAGGGGCCGTGGTGAAGGCATCGGCGGTTCCCAAGGAGATGCGTTCCTTCAAGGGACCAGCGGCGGTGTTCGACGGTATGGACGACGCTGTGAAAGCCGTGGAATCTGGGCAGGTAAAGCCGGGAACAGTCATAGTCATCCGCTATGAAGGCCCAGTGGGCGGACCCGGGATGCGTGAAATGCAGATGATAACCGCGATCCTGGCAGGCTCGGGACTCGCCTCGAGCATAGCCCTCGTCACCGACGGGCGCTTTTCCGGATCTACCAGAGGCCCGTGCATAGGCCATGTTGCTCCTGAGGCGGCGAAGGGCGGCACAATCGCCCTTGTCAAGGACGGCGATATCGTATCCATCGACATTGATACCAATTGCCTTGGGCTTGAAGTCGCCGAGGAGGAATTGGCAGTGCGCAGGAAATCCTGGACTCCCAAGGCACAAGGGCGAAAGGGAATCCTTGGCCTCTACGCGTCCCTTGCTCCTGATACCTCCTCGGGCGCCGTGTGGGAGTAAGGCTGAGCCATGGCATACTCAGCTAGGCGCTGGGCGATCGTAGCCGACGATTTCACCGGCGCGGGCGATTCCTCGGTGCAGTTCCGTTCTGACGGGATGCCCGTGCGGCTTCTGCTTGGTGGAAGCCTACGCAGCGGAAGATCTTGTGGAAATGTCGCCGCGATAGTCGTGGACACAGATACGCGTTTTCTCCCTTCCCAGGAAGCCTACCAGCGAGTCTATGATAAAATTCGCGAACTCCGCCTCAATGGTGCGCAATGGTTTTTCAAAAAAATCGACTCAACCATGCGGGGCAATCCCGCAGAAGAGACGGCCGCGGTGATGGATGCCGCAGGATACAAATTTGCTATAGTTGCGCCCTCCGCACCGAAGAACAAACGGACGGTTTTGGGAGGCATTTGTCGTGTAGGGGGGCAGCCGGTGGCCGAGACGGCGATGGGACGGGATCCTTTCACGCCCGTGACGGAGTCCAGCGTCGTCAATATTATGGAGAAACGATTCCCCGGAGAAGTCGGCCACCTGGAAATTGACGTTGTGCGGTCTGGCCTTGACTCCCTGCGTGCGAAGGTGCTGAAAGACCTGTCTTCGGGTTTCCGCGTGTTTGTCGCCGATGCCGAGACCATGGAGGATCTTAAACTAGTCGCCGCGTTATCATCGATCGATGGTGGACTATTCGTCGGTTCTTCCGGGCTTGCCGAGGCTGTCGCTAATAGGACAGCTTCCGACAGTACCACCTTGCCAGCCATCCCTTTGGGAAGGGTTTTATTTGTCATCGGATCAATCACGCCAACCAGCAGAACCCAATGTGATGTAGTGGCGGGAACAGCCGAAGTTGTCGAGATCATCGTCGACTCTTTGGCGATATTGTCCGATCCCGATGGAGAGAGACGGCGGCTTCTTGACGTTATTACCTCGGCTTCGAAACGGAAAGCCCTTTTACTGCGGACTGACGAGGTGATGAAGTCCGGTTCGCACGGCTATGGCGAAAAGGAGATGGGAAGCATAATTTCCCGCTTCCTAGGGGATATATCACTGGAAATAGCCAGATTGAGAAGCATCAGATTTCTTTTCGCCTCGGGAGGAGACTCGGCGGCGAGGATAGCGTCCTCCCTGGGAGCGGAAAGCATAGATTTCATTTCCGAGCTTTTGCCTGGATTGCCCTTTGGGTACTTTCGATCGGGAGTTTTAAATACGCGGATTTATTTCGCCTCGAAAGCGGGAGGGTTCGGAGATCAGAACGCCTTGGCCAGGAGTTTGTCCTTGGTCACCGCTGCGAAGGCTACGCGAAAGGAGAAAATGCTGTGAGTGAAAGGTTGCCGATTATTGGTGTTTCAATGGGCGATCCCGCTGGAATAGGGCCTGAAATAGCCGCAAAAGCCTTTGCGGACAAGGCCTTGTACGGCAAATGCAAGCCCTTGGTGGCTGGCGACGCCTCAGTGATGGAACATGCGGTGAAGATTGCCGGAGTCAGCCTGGGCATCAATGCGATCGAAAGCGTTTCCCAGGCCAAGTTCGAATACGGCTTCATCGACGTGATTGATCTCAAGGACGTGGAGCTGGATAAGCTGGCTTTTGGGAAAGTCTCCGCCATGGGGGGGAAAGCGGCCTTCGACGCGGTCAAAAAAGTCATAGAATTGGCGATGTGCGGCGAGATCGACGCTACGGTCACCGGCCCTCTCAACAAGGAAGCGCTGAACCTCGCGGGATACCATTACACGGGGCATACGGAAATCTACGCTGAATTCACCAAGACCAAGGATTACACGATGATGCTCGCGGAGGGCGCCTTGCGGGTGGTCCACGTTTCGACACATGTCTCCCTCAGACAAGCCTGCGACAATGTCAGGAAGGAGCGTGTCTACGCCGTCATCATGCTGGCGTATAACGCGATGCGCGATTTCGGCATAGAGAAGCCGCGCATCGGCGTCGCGGGATTGAATCCCCATGCCAGCGATGGCGGGCTCTTCGGCTGCGAGGAAGTGGAGGAAATCCTTCCTGCCATAGAAAAAGCCCGGGGAGAAGGCATCGTCGTTGACGGTCCAGTGCCGCCCGACACCCTGTTCTCCAAGGCGCTTGGCGGGCAGTACGATATTGCCGTCGCCATGTACCACGACCAAGGCCACATACCCCTCAAGCTGGTAGGGTTCACGTGGAATGAAATCGAGAAGAAGTGGAACTCGGTGAGTGGGGTGAACATCACCTTGGGCCTGCCGATAATTCGTACATCCGTAGATCATGGAACTGCCTTCGGGAAGGCGGGGAAAGGCACCGCCACCGAGGAAAGCCTGGTGAACGCCATCGACTACGCCATAAAGTTTGCCCATCAGCGGATCGGAAGAACGGGGCCATAATATGATAAACGCGTTGATAATCGATGAGCGTGACAATGTGGTGGTCGCGTTGCAGCCCATCGCGAAAGGAACTAGCGTTCGCTACAAGCTGAAAAACGAAGAAGTCTCCTTTGCTTCGGTGGACGACATTACTATCTATCATAAAGTCGCCAGAGAAGACATCCGGAGGAACGCTTCAGTGATCAAGTACGGAGAACGAATAGGTGAAGCGGTGCGGGATATTCCTGTTGGCAGCCATGTGCACGTGCACAACATAAGCAACATCAAGGAA
>VKGY01000168.1:0-3310 GCA_008080685.1 Spirochaetota bacterium | reverse complement strand
TGACGTTTTTAGGATATCAGCGACCCGACGGCAAGGTCGGCATCCGCAACCATGTATTGATCCTGCCTGCGAGCGTGTGTTCCTCGGATACGGCGCGCATCATAGCCTCCCAGGTTTCCGGCGCGGTGAGCTTTGTCAACCAGAACGGCTGCGCCCAGATCGGCAAGGACCTTGAATACACCATGGACATCCTCGCGGGTTTTGCGGCGAATCCCAATGTGTACGGCACTGTCGTCGTCTCCCTGGGATGCGAAACCTGCCAAGCCAATATTGTCGGCGATGCCATACGGAAGCTCACGAACAAGCCTCTATGCACCGTGATAATCCAGCAGGAAGGCGGGACGATCAAGGCCGTGGAAAAGGGTGTGCGTTATGCGAAGCAGTTGGTCCAAGAAGCCTCGACCGTACAACGAGTCCAGGCTCCCATAGGCGAACTCATGCTTGGAACCGAGTGCGGCGGATCCGATCCCACCTCGGGCATCGCCGCGAATCCCCTTGTGGGTTCCCTTTCCGACCGCCTCGTAAAATTAGGCGCGACATCGATCCTGAGCGAGACTCCCGAATTCATCGGGGCCGAGCATATCCTCGCGAAACGCGCGAAGACGCCTGAAATCGGCCAACACATACTGGATATCGTGCGCCGGTACGAGGACTCCCTGAAGGCTGTGGGAGAGGATGTCAGAAGGGCCAATCCAACCCCAGGCAACAAGGCCGGCGGCATCACCACCCTTGAAGAAAAATCCCTGGGCTGCATCCACAAAGGCGGGTATTCACCGATCAACGCCGTCTACGACTACGCGGAGCAAGTGACGGGGAAAGGACTTGTCATCATGGATACCCCAGGCCAAGATCCCAGCTCCGTGGCTGGCATGGTGGCGGGAGGTTCTCAGATCGTTGTTTTTACGACGGGAAGAGGTTCTCCCATGGGAAACCCGATAGCGCCGGTCATCAAGATCACGGGCAACCGCGGTACCTTCGCATCCATGGGTGACAATATGGATTTCGACGCTTCCGATCTCATATTCGGCCCGAAAACCTTGGAGACGCTTACCGATGATTTGCTCAAGCTTGTCATCGACACCGCGAATGGAAGGCTTACAAAGGCGGAATCCTTGGGCATCAATGAAATATCGGTGATGCGCGTTCATAATTTCGTATAGCACGAAAATGAAAAGGGCGTCCGCCAGGGACGCCCTTTTCTCATGTTCAGCCGATTCGATCCGCCCAACCCGGCACTCTCATGCCGAAATAATTCTTTGCGTTGAACCAAGATACATTGCGGACAAGCGCTGCCGCGTACGCATCGTCATCGGGAAGCAATCCTTGGTCTACCCAGCGTCCGGCAACCATGCAGAGTATCCGCCTGAAATATTCGTGGCGCGGATAGGACAGGAAGGAGCGGGAATCGGTGAGCATCCCCACCCAGCGGCCGATGGTTCCTATGGACGACACTTGGATCAGATGCCTCTCCATGCCGTCAAGGTGGTCGTTGAACCACCAGGGGGCCCCGTACTGCATCTTCCCAGGTTCGTTGACCTTGCCGCCTTGGCCGTAGGAGCCGGCGTAGCATTGAGCGAGGACCGCGAGGCTCACATGTTTATTGTCGTCGTTCGAATAGAGGATTGTCTTGGACAGCATGCCTTCCGAGTCCAGGCGGTCGAGGAACTTCGCGAGGGGTGGGACTATCTCTGCGTCGGAAATGGCGTCGGCTCCTCCGTCCGTGCCGTAGGTTTTTAAGAGGTTGGTGTTGACGCTCCTCAACGCGGCGATGTGCAGTTGCATGACCCAGCCTGCGGCTGCGTTGAGCCGGGCGTATAGAAGGAGCATGGCGGTTTCAAATTTCTCCCGGTCGCCCGCGCTGGGCTCCTTGCCCGAAACCATGGCCGCAACGATAGCGTTCAGTTCGGAATCCGAGGCTGGAGCATAGGGCGGCACGAGGATCGCGTGGTCCGAGAGCCTGCATCCGTTCGCATGGAAGTACGCATGCCTTCTGGATATCGCCAAGGCCAAGTCGGCGAAATTTCCTATGTCCACGTTGGATGCGGCTCCCAGCTTGACAATATAAGCTTTCCACGCGGCGAGGTCTTGGGTGTTCATGGATTTGTCGGGCCTGAAGGCAGGGAGTATGCTGGTCGTTCTCTTGCCCGCCGCGTCAGCGATCGTGCCGAAATCCTTGTCTTCCGCCACTGCCTTGTGATAGCGCAGGTCGTCGGCTGGATCGTCGGTGGTGCAGACCACGGCGACATTGAAGTGCTCCAGGAGGCTCCTGGGCGTATCGCCGCGTTCCTTGATAACCGCGTTCGCCTGATCGCGGATCTCGAGGGCGTTCTTGGTTGTGAGCACGTCGTGTATCCCATACGCGCGCTGCAGCTCAAGATGGGACCAATGCACCAGAGGATTCCCCGGCGACTGTTCAAGCGCGGCGGCGAAGGCGATAAACTTGTCGGCCCAGGAGGCCTTCCCGGTGACCAGGGATTCGTCGGCTCCGTTGGTGCGCATGATGCGCCATTTGTAGTGGTCTCCCCTGAGCCAAATATCGGCTATGTCGGTGAAAGGCTTGTTCTCCGCAATCTCCTGCGGGGAGAGGTGGCAATGATAATCGAAAATGGGAAGAGCGGCGGCAGTCTCATGATAGAGCCGCCTGGCCGCCTCGGTGTCGAGAAGAAAATCCTTGTCCAGGAAATTTTTCATATCCGCTCCTTGCTGTCGGATTTTATACGATAAGAACGGTGTGCTCAACGGGCTTTGAAGTCTTGGGCTTCCAAATATCAAAAACATTGAAAAGGATACTCAATTCTGATAGGATGTCGTCCATGCTGAATGTCATCCAAAGTGTATTCCCCATAATTTTTATGATTGGGCTAGGGTTTATCCTTGCCAAAAAAAAATGGTTTGAAGGCGAATCCAGCGCCCTAATCCCCCGCCTGGTTCTCAACATAGCCTTGCCTGCGTACATGGTTTCGAATCTATTGGGCAGCTATGACAAGACAAATTTGTTCTCCATGTTCCTGGGTCTTCCCATGCTGTTCGCCGGGATCTGGATCAGTTTCGCCATCGCAGTCCTAATGGGCCGGGTTTTCAATATCCAGAAAGGCCGCAGGGGAGTATTCGCTTGCATGTTCACCCTTTCAAACGGAGTATTCATCGGCGTCCCGCTCAACCTGCTCTTGTTCGGAGACGGAAGCTTGCCCTACTCGCTCCTGTATTACATCGCGAATACCACAACCCTTTGGACTATCGGAAGCTACGGCATCGCTATGGACGCCCATCTTGTTTCTGGGCGCCCCAAACCCTCCTTCGTATCCTTGTC
>VKGY01000167.1 GCA_008080685.1 Spirochaetota bacterium | reverse complement strand
TATGGAGGACGGCGTTGGTCGATCCACCTATGCCAAGGCACAGCTTTATGGCGTTCCGGTAGCTCTCCTCGGACAAAAGATCAAGAGGCCGAAGGTTATCTTTCACCAGGCCGACGATGCGTTCTCCCGCTGTCCTTGCCTCGCTTTTCTTCTCCGGCGATTCGGCCAGGGTGGTGGCGGAGAGCGGAAGGGCAAGTCCCATGGCCTCGGCGACGCTGTTCATGGTGTTGGCCGTCCCCAGCATTGAGCAGGATCCAAGGGAGGGGCAGGCCCGCATTTCTATCTCAGCGAGCTCTTCCTCAGTGATCTTGCCGGCTTGGCATCGGCCGATGCATTCCCGCATAAGCGAGGTGGTGATCTTTTCGCCCTTGAATTCGCCGTCCGCCATGATCCCCACCGCGACGGCGATGGAAGGAATGTTGACTCTCGTCATCGCCATGAGCATTCCGGGTGTAATCTTGTCACAGCTCAAAAGGAAAACCGCCCCATCGAAGCTGTGGGCCTGGAGCATGATTTCCACGGAATAGGCGATTATGTCCCGGCTGGGAAGGGAGTACTTCATCCCTTCCGTGCCCTGGGCTATGCCGTCGCACACGCCTATTGTGTTGAACTCGAAGGGGACGCCTCCGCCCTTCCTTATTCCGTCCTTGACTTCCGCCGCCAAGTCCCGCAAGGGCATGCAGCCAGGCACTATTTCGTTGAATGAGCTGACAATGGCGATGAAGGGCTTGCGGAGTTCTTCCCGCTTCACGCCCAGGGAATGCAGGAGGGAGCGGCTTGTCGCCTTGTCCATGCCTGCGGTGACTTCGTCGCTCTTCAAGCCTTTTCCGTGGATCATAGAAGATTCCCCTTCTCGTCGAATCGCATCTCTACGGGCTGAGGATCGGATCCGACTTCAAGATAGAGATTGGCTTTCGCCTCATCAATTAGGTTTTCGCTGATTTCGATCTCAGAAACCGCCACGGTGTTCTTTATCCTCGCGAAGCGGACCGCCTTCTTGTCCAGGATGTTGCAGGTCTTTATCGCAGCCTGGATGGCCTGCCTGTCGTTCTTGAGCACCATAGGGATCTTCACGCTCATGGGAACGGTGGAGGTGAGGGCGTTGGGATAGGTGTTCTCGAAATCGAACTTTTCATAGGCTCGGCGGGTGGTGAAGTCGAGGATTCCCAGGCCGTTGGCGTTACCGTGGGAGACGTCGGTGACATCCAGCACCGCGACCTTGCCGATTTCCGGGCCGCCCGAGCAATACGGCGTGTGATACCGCCCCACCATGTTCGTGTCGAAGCCCGTGCCGCTTATGTCCTTTCCGATTTCATCGATTATCAGGACATCCAGCGTGTCAAAATGGATCTTGGGGGAAAGCTGCTTCGCCTCTTCCTGGAGGAGGGGCTCCTCAGAGATGACTTCCGAAGGGCTCAGGACTACGATCCGCGCGGTCTCGTGGTAGGCGTTTTCCAGGGATCCCACGGCGAAGAGGATCCTGCCCGATTCCAGCACTACCTTTCCTATGGAAGGAATATTGAC
This sequence comes from Spirochaetota bacterium, assembly GCA_008080685.1. Taxonomy (GTDB): domain Bacteria; phylum Spirochaetota; class Spirochaetia; order Treponematales; family Rectinemataceae; genus VKGY01. The sequence goes on along the minus strand of VKGY01000167.1, from coordinate 7,741 downwards.
GCCCATTTTTCCGAAGCCTAGCTCGTGGCACATGTCGGCGCCCTTCTGCTTGCCCAATCCTATGGTGCACATCTTCATGAGTCCACTCTCATAGGGGCCGCGGAAGGCCACATGGGGCTTGATCCTGTTGATGATGACGATTCCGTCTGCTTCGGCCGCATAACGATCAATGTTGACAGGAATCCCTGTGGACGAAGTGCCGATGACGACCGTGTCCATGGTGGCGCGGATGGGGGCGCCCATCGCTTCCTCGGTGAAGCCCATTCCCTCCAGCATAGCCTTCTGCCCGGCGGCGGTGGCCCCGCCGTGGCTTCCCATGGCGGGGATGATGAAGGGTTCGGCTCCCGCGGCCTTAAGTTCGCGGATGAGGGTTCTCACCAAAAGCGGCTGATTTGATATGCCCCGGGAACCCACGGTGACGGCGATGCTCATGCCCTTCCCCACAAGCTTCGCTATACCCTTTTCCCGCATGAGGCGCGTGAGCTCCGCCCCGGGATCTTCAACCTTGGGCCTGTCGAAGCGTTGCTTGACCTTTACTACCCTGGGCAGGGGAATAGGATCCAACAAATCGTCAATTGCGCTCATGGTTCAACTCCTCGGTGCGTCGATGGTCATGTCTGCTTCTTTTTTTTCTTGAAGATGGAAAAGAGGGGAGTGGCCTGCAGGATGGATATGAGGGCGACAGCCAGGAGAACCACTGCTATCGGGCTTTTGAAGATGATGGAGAGACTGCCGTGCCCTATCATCAGGGTCTGGTAGTAGCTGGTGCTCATCAGGTTGCCTAGGATTAATCCCAGGACCATCGGAGCCACGGGCATTTTGATTTTATCCATAAAATAGCCGAGTAACCCGAAGGCGAACATGAGCCCGACGTCGAAGACGCTGTTGTTGATCGCGAAGGAACCGATGACGCAGAGAACGACGATGATCGGCCCCAGGACTTTGTTCCTCACTCTGGTGACCACGATGCTCGCCCGGGTGAACAGGAGACCGAAGATGAACATTGCCAGGTTGGAAAGCATAACGGCCCATATGAGGGTGTAGGTGACGTCCGCATAGTCCGTCATGAGGGTGGGGCCTGGCATAATGCCGTGCACCATGAGCCCTCCCATGAGGACAGCGGTGGCAGAGCTCCCGGGAATGCCAAGGGATATGGTCGGGATCAGGGCTCCTCCGACCACTGCGTTGTTGGCGGACTCCGGGGCGGCTATTCCTTCCGGAAGGCCTGTGCCGAACAACTCCTTTCTCTTGGAAAAACGCTTTGTTTCGTTGTAGGCAAACCAGCACGCCGTATCCCCGCCTGTGCCGGGGACGATCCCCACGAAGATCCCTATGAGCGAGGAACGAAGGATCGTCGGGACGAGGCGTATGAACTCCCTCCACGTGGGGAGCATCTTGTCCGAGAATTTGCTGATCCTGGTGGCTTCCTGTTCCTTCTGGGAGACAAGCTTGATCGCCTGGGGAATGGAGAAGAGGCCTATGAGGGCAACCACGAAGGGAATGCCCGAATACAGGTTTATATAGCCGAAGGTAAATCTCGCCGAGCCCGTGATGGGATCGATGCCCACCTGGGAAAGCAGGAGGCCAAATATACCGGAGAGAAGACCCATGAACACAGAGCCGCCGCCCAAGGATCCAATAATCGTGATGCCGAGGACTGACACGCCGAGGAGTTCAACAGGGCCGAATTCCAAGGCAAGGACGCCGAGGACGGGTGCTACAAGCAGGAGGGCCAGGCTGCTAATGACACCGCCGCACAGGGATGCGACGAGCGATATTCCAAGGGCTTTGCCCGCCTGACCCTTCTGGGCCATGGGATAGCCGTCAAGTACAGTCGCGGCCGCCGAGGGAGTGCCGGGTGTGCGGATGAGTATTGCGGAAATCGAGCCACCGTAAGGCTGAAGGTGAGGGGGAGGAGGAGTGCTATCGCCATGGTGGCTGAAAGGCCGGGCATGGCCCCGACAAATATGCCCATGATCGTGCCCAGGCATACCATCAGAAGATTGAAGGGCTGGAAGACATTTGTCAGGCCGAACATGATATTTTCAGCGATCATTGAGTTTTTCCTTTATCCTAGCATGCCCGACAAGATCCCCATCGGGACGGGAAGATGGAGAAACAATACGAAAAGAAGGTAGACGAAAACGCTAAAACCTATGCCGGTCAACACGCCGGCCAACAGCGTCGTTGCTTTGAGCAACATATACGAGCCTATGATAAAAAGCGGGGTCATGATGAAATACCCCAGCGGTTGAAGAAGGATGACGTACGCGGCGATCAGGATGATAAAGAGGACCAGGCGCACTAAGGCCGATTTGTCGAGAGCGGTTTGGTCCTTAGCCTTTGAAATCACTTTTATGCTATTTTTATACGATTCAAAAACCATGCCTACAGAAAGTGCTACCACAAGGAGGATGAGAAGTCTCGGCAGCTCATTGGCCGCCCTCACCATATCCAGCGTGTCGATAAAACATATTCCTGCGACTATGCAGAAAAAAACGGCCATAGTGGTCGTCATAGCGTGTCTGCTCACAGAAATCCCTCCTAAACGAATTGGGTCGACAGGGCGAGCCTGCCGACCCATAAAAATGAATGTGGCTTACTTCGCCGTGTACTGACTCTTCACTTCATCCCAGATAACTCTAAAATTCTTTTCATTCTCCTCGAGGTACTTCCTGTACTCTTCGCCCACCATGAAATCGATGGGCAGTGCCCTGTCGGCCAGGCCTTTCAGGAAGGCGGGATCCTTGGACATCTCTATGAAGGCAGCGATGAGCTTGTTCTTCGCTTCGACGGGTATGCCCTTGGGAGCGCTGTAGCCGCGGGATGAACCGGAGACGACGTTGAATCCGAGCTCCTTAGCCGTGGGGACGTTAGGGATGGAGGGATCGCGCTTCTCTGCGAAGAGGAAGAGGGCGCGGAGATTGCCCGCGGCTATCTGGGGATAGGTGATGCCGAGGTTGTTGAAGCTCGCGTCGATCTTCATCCCCATGGCCGCCTGCCAGGAGGGTCCGTCTCCCGAGAAGGGCACCATCTGGAACTTGAGGCCCGAGGCTCTTTCCATTATGAGGGTGGTGAAGAAATCGTCGCCGCCAACCCCGGAGTTGCCGACGGTTATCTTGCCAGGACTGGCCTTGACTGCGGCGATAAACTGCTCAGCGGTCTTGTAGGGGCTGTCTTTACCAACTACCACGATTCCTGGATCTGTCACCACGTTGGCGATGGGCTCGAAATCCTTGATGTTGTACTTGAAGTCGGCGTTCATGATGTAATTCGTCATGAGCATCGGAGTATTCGTGATACTTATGGTGTAGCCGTCCTTCGCCGACGTCCTGGCGAGTTGGGTCCAGGCGATTCCACCTGTCGCGCCGGGGATGTACTGGTTGACGAAGCTTTTGCCGAGAATCTTCTCTAGATAGGGCTGGGTAGCCTGAGCGAGAACATCGCTTCCGCCGCCGGGGGCGAATCCCTGCAGAACCGTGATCGGCTTCGTCGGATAGTCGGCGCCCCAGGCGCTAAAGGCTACGAGCGTGAGAACCAGCATTGCCATGATCTTTCTTTTCATACCTGCCTCCTGAAAAACAACCTATTTGCATTACGTCCTACAGAGGATATTCCCCTGCGGGACGAAGTACACTGGAGATAATTCTAGTCCTATGACTTGGGCTTTATCGCCACGCGAAGGCAATCATGGCTCGACGCGGCCATGTTGAACCCTTCTTCCCAGTTCTCAAGGGAGAAGACGTGGGACACAAGAGATTCCATCTCGATCCTGCCTGAGGCGGCGAAATGGATGGCCGTGTGCCAGTCGTAGGGGATCTGGGAGATTTCCCCCCGGATGTCCAATTCCTTGACGATGATCTTGTGGGTGTCCACCGGGGCGACGATGCCGCCCTTTATGCCGCCCCCCGCCCACATGACGCGGCCGCCCTTGCGGACAATGTCCAGGGACTCGTCTATGGGTTCCACCGCGCCGGTATTCTCCAGGACGACGTCCACGCCAAGCCCTCCGGTGATTTCCGCCACCCGCTTGCGCAGGTCTTCCTTTTCGACGTTCACGATGTAGTCGGCGCCAAGCTTCTTGGCTATGGCGAGCCTGTAAGGTTCGTCCCGGGTGATACCGCTCATGATGATGGGACCGGCACCTATGGCCTTGCAGACCTGCATCATGAGGATGCCCCGGGCGCCTGGCCCGAGGATGGCCACGGATTCGCCGGCCTTCATTCCCATGCGGGTGATAATGCTGTGGATGGATCCGGCTAGGGGCTCCATGAGGACCGCGGCCTTGGAGGAGACGTTCTCGGGGATCTTGTGGACCTGCCACTCTGGCCACATGGTGAACTCAATGGCCGCAATAGAAGGTGACGATCTCATGGACGACCCTGTCCCCGGGCTTGACACTCTTCACATTCTTTCCCACGGCGCGCACCACGCTCACTATCTCGTGGCCGCTCACCACTGGGGCGGGAACATGCTTTGTCTTTGCCTTCTCGGATTCCTCGGCGAGGAACTTGTGCACATCGCTTCCGCAAATGCCGCAGTATTCCACCTCACACAGCACGTCGTGGGGGGCGAAGCGGTTCTGGCCGACCACGGGAACCGGAACATCCTGCAGCTTCAGGTCTCCATTGGGAAAGGATACGAGGCCTCTCATCATTTCAGACATTTACAACCCTCCATGCATGCGCGCAGTATTGAATGCAAAATTAAAACTTTCGAATTTAAAATTAATTATAAGTGGCCTCTCTCTTTTGTCAAGCTGTAAATTTTAAATTTTAATTTCCGTTGAATTCTTTGCGGACGCGCTCGCGGTGTTGGTTGAGGTGATTCCTCAGACTCGCCACCGCCGACTCCCATCTGGAAGCCTTGAGGTCCTCGACAATCCTTTCATGTTCGCCGATGCTGTTCCTTGCCACATGCTCACTGTGGTCAATCTGGGAAAGGATGCGCACCATGTTGATGACCAGGCGCAGGTCTCCCAAAAGGCCGGAGATCCAGACATTGCCCGAGTGTTGGTACAAGTACTCATGGAATTCGTAATCCAGGATGAAAAATTGCTTGAAATCCCCGACGGCCACCAGCCGCTTGGATTCTTCGAGAAGTCCCACGAGGTCGCTCATTGTTGCGGGCGTCATTTTCTCGATCACTTTACGCAAGGCCAGCTCCTCCAGGACGAGGCGCACATCGATGAGCCCATCGATCTCTTCCCATGTGAATTGCCGCACCGCGTAGCCCTTCCAATGCTTTTTCTCAATGAGGTTGCGCTCCACCAGCTTGGACAAGGCTTCGCGCACGGTGATCCGGCTTACTCCGAGCCGCTCGGACAGGGCAAGGTCGTTGATTTTGTCGCCGGGTTTCCAATAACCCTTTATAATTCCTTGAATTATTATATCAACGACGTTCTCGGCCCTGCTTGACTTCCTTACAAAATCAGAGAGTATATCGGTTTCTATCGTCTCTGAATGGTTCTTGGGGTTTTCCATGGTCCTCTGGTTCCTCGCGCTTTGTCAGGTTCTTGGCGGAGAGGCCCTCTGCCTTGAGGCAAGGCCTCAACATTTCAAGCATAGTGCGGGAGAGGAATTTTTACAAGCTATAATTTAAAATTTAAAATAATGGAACCAAGAGGACAGGATAGCAAGGCCGCATTATCGCAAGGCCACCGGCGACAGAGGCGGGTCTATGGAAAATCTTCAGGTGAGCCATGTCCGGCCGCCCGCGCAGATCATGCGGATCTTGAAAATACTGTTATCCTGTCCTTTTTCTCATCTCGTCCTATTCGTCATCCCCGGACGTTGTAGAAGACCTTCTTGCCCCAGTATTCCGCAATGCCTTCCATTTCGTCCTCGATGCGCATCAGCTGGTTGTACTTGCAGATCCGGTCCGTGCGGGACATGGAGCCGGTCTTGATCTGGCCTGTCTCCCTGGCGACTGTAAGGTCGGCGATGAAGGAATCCTCGGTTTCGCCGGACCTATGGGAGACCACGGCGGTATAGCCCGCGCGCTTTGCCATGTCGATGGCCTCGATGGTTTCCGTGACCGTGCCGATCTGGTTGAGCTTGATGAGTATGGAATTGCAGGCTCCCATCTTGATACCTTTCTCAAGCCGCTTGGTGTTGGTGACGAAAAAATCGTCGCCCATGATCTGGATCTTGCCGCCCAAGGCCTTGGTGAGCTTTACATAGCCTTCCCAATCGTTCTGGTCAAGGCCGTCCTCAATGGAAACGATGGGATACTTGCCAACCCAGGTGGAATAAAGCTCGATCATCTCCTCGGCGGTAAACAGCTTGTCGGGATTGGATTTCCAGAACTTGTAGCCCTTGCGCCCGCCCTCGTCGAAGAGCTCCGATGAGGCGCAGTCCAGGGCGATGGCGATCTGCTCGCCGGGCCTGTATCCCGCCTTTTCAATGGCTTTCATGATGAACTGAAGGGCTTCCTCGTTGCCCAGGTTGGGCGCGAAGCCGCCCTCGTCGCCTACGGAGGTGTTGTGCCCCGCGACCTTCAGAAGGCCCTTTAGGTTGTGGAAGACTTCGGCTGTCATGCGGACCGCCTCGCGGAAGGATTCGGCGCCCACGGGCATGACCATGAACTCCTGGAAGTCGATCTTGTTGTCCGCATGCTTGCCGCCGTTGATGATGTTGGCCATGGGAACGGGCAGGAGGGTGGTGTGCGCGCCGCCCAAGTACTTGTAAAGGGGAACTCCCAGGTAATCAGCCGCGGCCCTGGCGACGGCCATGGACACACCGAGGATGGCGTTGGCGCCCAGCCTGCCCTTGTTCTCGGTTCCGTCCAGATCGATGAGGGTGCGGTCGATGTCCACCTGTTCCAGGGCGTCCAATCCGCAAATCTCGCCGGCGATGGCGGCGTTGACATTTTCAACCGCTGTAAGCACGCCTTTGCCAAGGTAGCGCTTCTTGTCGCCATCCCTAAGCTCCACAGCCTCGTATTCTCCGGTGGAAGCGCCGGAGGGAACGGCGGCGCGGCCTAAGGTGCCGTCTTCGAGCACGACGTCAACTTCGACCGTGGGATTGCCGCGGGAATCCAATATCTCGCGAGCCTCTACATATTCTATGACGCTCATGGGGTTCTCCTTGGGGAAATATATATCGGAAGGATAGCTACTGGCCCCGAGTGCGTCAAGGATCGAGCCTGATCAACTTACCCGCCAGGAGAGGGGTCCTCTCAGCGATTTCCGCCTTTTCTTCGGGCATGGGAGTCGACCAGAAATACCCCTGGCCGAAGTCGAAGCCCAGACTCAAGGCGAAATCCCCCAACCCACGCGTTTCTATTCCCTCGGCTACGGTGAGGGCTCCGATATCATAGCAGAACCTTACGAGGCTTCGCAGAAGCGAGGCTTCGGCCTGGCTTCGCAGCGCTCCGTGGAGGAGGGCGGAATCGAACTTGACAATATCCACCGGAAGGTTCATGAGACGGGAATAATTGGAATATCCGGTGCCGAAATCGTCTATAGCCACGAGGCATCCGGCCTTCCTGAGATCCCTCAGGGCTTGGATACGCGAGTCGTTGGGGCTGCCGAAATCGCCCTCCAGGATTTCCAGGATTATGGCCGAATTGAGATCCCGGGCTTCAGCGGAGGCAAGGGTAAGGCTTTCTCGAAATTTAGGCCTATCCAAGTCCTTGAGGGCTATGTTGACCGATACCGGCCCTCCTCCCTCCACCGCCCTCCGGTAGGCTTTGTCGAAGATAAAGTCTTCTATGGAGGCCCAGTGCCCCGTAGTGGAAG
>VKGY01000003.1:16036-48657 GCA_008080685.1 Spirochaetota bacterium | reverse complement strand
GAAGGAAATGAAATTCCAACGAGCCTATGAAACCTGGGTGCGCTACGGCGGGTTCAGGGAAATGCCCAAGCACTACATTGTCCGGGCGGTGGCCGAGTTCAGGAAAGCCGCCTTGGCGCGCGCCGTAGGTCTTGTGGCACAAGGGAGGCTGGACGCACCGGAGGATATCTTCCGCGTATCCATCGAGGACGTGGACAGGGCCGCGGGGGACCTGGATTTCAACCTGCGCGCCGCGGGAGATGCGCGCATGGATCATGCGGAGGCTACGGACAGGTCAGGGCGCATCGTCCAGCTCATAGACTCCAGGGGCCGGATCTTCTATCCCCCTGCGCGCCGCGGCGCTCCTGGGGAGCTGCCGGGCGTGCCGATTTCCCCAGGCCTGGCCCGCGGGAGGGTCAAGATTCTGCGCTTCCCCGATAAAAAAGGCTGGAGCCTGGGGACATCCTTGTGGCACGGGCGGCTGATCCGGGATGGACGTCCCTTTTCCTCCATGTGTCGGCGGTGGTCCTGGAAATAGGGGGCGTCCTTCAGCATGCCGCTATCGTGGCAAGGGAATACGGCCTGCCCTGCGTCTCAGGGATAAGCGGCGCCACAGAGCTGCTTAAGGACGGCCAGTTCGTCGAGGTGGACGGTTCGTCCGGCATGGTGAGGATCTTGGGACTGGACGATGGTGACCGGGACGATGGTGCCCGGGCATCCGCTACTGTCTCCCCGGAGGGGGATAAGAATGCGCGTCAGCCGGAGAATCCGGGATGGCGAAAAAAATTCCTCCGCCTCTACGCAGGGCAGGCCGTTTCCTTGCTCAGCTCCAGCGCCGTGTAGTTCTCCTTGATCTGGTGGATCACTGTCCGGACCGGATCGGCAGTAGCTCTCGGCCTCGCGAGCATCGCAGGCTTGGCGCCTCAAATCGTCATAGGTCCTTTTGCCGGCGTTTGGGTCGACCGGTTCGACAAGAAGAAGCTCATGATCTTCGCTGACGGAACCGTGGCGCTCGCCAGCGCTGCCTTGGCACTCTGCTTCGCCATGGGCTGGCAGTCCCTGCCGGTGGTGTATATAGCCCTTTTCCTCCGCGCCCTGGGCGAAACCTTCCATAAGCCGGCCATGCAAGCCGCCCTCCCCGGCCTGGTCCCCGAATCGGAATTGACCAGAGCCGGCGGTTTAGGCCAGGCGGTAAACCAGCTGTCGGCCATGGCGGGACCGATGATTGGCGCCTTCCTCACCGAAACCTTCCCCATGCCTTTGGTCCTTGCCGCAGATATCCTTGGTGCGGCGCTGGCTGTCTGGGCTCTTTCGGGCTTGCGTTTCGGATCGGTACCCCAGTCCGGCCGTTCCCTTTCCTTCCGTTCCCTTTTGGAAGACATGAGGTACGCCTTCAGGCTCATAGCCGCGAACAAGGGCGTGGTGGCGGCCTCCCTTCCGGTCCTTCTCACAAGTTTCCTATTCATGCCCCTGGGAAGCCTCATTCCCTTGATGGTAAAGGAACACTTCCTCGGCACCGCATGGCAGACGGGGCTGGCAAGAAGTCTTTTTTCCACCGGCATGCTTGTCTCCGCCGTCTTCATCGGGGTTTTCGGGAAGGGTGTCAAACCTTTCGCCGCGATCGCCCTTTCCACCCTTTTCCTAGGTATCTTTTCCTTCATCGCCGGCTCCCTGCCGTCCCAGGCCTTCAGCCTGTACTGCGTTCCCGTTTTTCTTCTCGGGGCCTCGGGCATGTGGGGCAGCGTGCCGTACATAGCCCTCGTGCAGCGGACCATCCCAAGGGAGCATCTTGGCAAGGTCCTCTCCCTTCTCACCAGTCTGATCGGGGCGGGAATACCCCTGGGCATGGCCGTCGCCGGGCCTGCTTCCGAACTCCTTGGCGTCGGTCCTTGGATGCGCATCATTGGCGTGGCCATGGCCTTGCTTGGATTGTCGGTTTTCCTGTACTACCGATCCAATTCTCTTTTTAACAAGGATTGAGGAAGCCGACAGGATACAGGATCGGCAGGATGCGCAGGATTCTGCGGCTTTTTCTCGAACAATACCCCGCAATGGGGGAAGACAAAGTAATATTTAGCAAATCTTGACATTTTTTATGTGTGCACATATACTGTGTATGAGGTAATCAAATGAAGAACATTACACTTTCAATGGACGAAAAGGTGCTTAGGGCCGGAAGAGAATATGCCCGTAGGCATAATATCTCTTTTAATGTTCTTGTTAGAAGATTGGTGGAGCAAGCTGTCCTCTCCACAAAAGACTCATGGCTTGATGATACGTTTTCTTTAATGGATACGCTCCATGCTTCCACGGAGAATGTAATGTGGACGAGAGAGGAACTTTATCGTGTCTAAAATTTTTATAGATACCAATATCTTGGTCTACACACTGGATCAGAAGGATGTTGAAAAAAAAGATCTAGCGAGAAGGATTCTTAAAAAGGTTGTGGAATCTCATCAACCCGTGATTTCAACGCAAGTGATAAATGAGTTTTATGTCGTGGCGGTTAATAAGCTAAAGTCCGATCCCATAGTAGTGAAAAGCATCATTCATAATTTTCACAACATGGAAATTGTGAATACTGATTTGGATTTGATCGAGCAAGCTATCGATATCAGTGTCATATCACAGCTTTCATTTTGGGACTCTTTGATTATCGCTGCTGCTGAAAAGGCAAACTGTGAATACGTCCTTTCGGAAGACTTAAATCCCGGACAAAATTATCGAGGAATAAAATTATTAAATCCATTTAGTAGTGAGGATTATTAAAACAAACTTTCCCTTGACCGGTGGCTTCACTCTTTTTCTAGTCAATCCTGCCCATCCTGTCCTCCTGTCAAAAGTCAATTCAAGGGGTCAGACCCCATCAAATGACATCAATTGACTTTTGGTACTATGACTACCTTTCCATCCGCGGCGTCCAGGTGGACGGTGGCAGGCTCGCTCGCGCCCTTGAGGAGGACCGAAATGTCCGCAGGGTTCCTACCGTGGTTCACGCAAGCCAGAATGTACTCGCTGTCAGTTTCGAGGAGACGGAAAATCGGCGCCTGGGATGGCCCAGCCGTGCAAAAGCCTGCCGCGCAAAATCCCGCCGCGTCCGCTGCGGAAACCCGTAGCTCGCGAACTTCGGAATAGCCGTTTTTGTCAAAAAAACCCGCGAGAAAATCTCCCGTAGCCCGGTCCCCGCTCTGCTCGTAGTGGTAGGAAGGATAGGTTCCGATCCAGATCGCCCGCCCCTTGCCCATCGGGCGCTCAATAGCCGCGGCCTCCCCGTCGGAGAATCGCGCGAGGACGCGCGAATCCGCGTTAGGCGCTACAATCTGCCTATAGAACCTTCCCGTGAAGAATCCGCCGTCCACCGCGCCGGGGTTGAAGGTCGCGTCGGACTCCAAGGACGCCCCCACCTCGCCCCAATCCTTGATACCCTGGACCTCCACGTGCCCGAGCCCGAAAAGCCTCAGAAGCGCCGCCCCCGACTGCTCAAGGAGACCCGCCTCGTCGTACAGTCCCGGACAGGCCTCGCTCACGAGGGTGCCCCCGCGCGCCACGAATTCCTCCAAGGCCGCGACTTCCGAATCCCCAAGGACCAAGGGCATGGGAAGGTACAAGACCCGTATCCCGCTGGAACCCAGGGAATCCAGATTGTCCTCGTGGAAGAAGCGGATCGGGATGCACCGGTCGTAGGCCGCCTTGAAAACCCCGGAAAGGCTGCCCGCGTACATCTCCTCCCGCTTCTCGCTGGCGAAGCACAGAAGATCGGATTTCCTGGAAACGTATACCGCGTTGAGCGCTTTAGCCCTTCGCGCCGTGTCGAGCACCGGCGAGGACAGCTCCATCGCACAACGCCCCGCGCTCAGGCTCCGGGGAGTGTTCTCCCCCTTGAAGCCCGTGAGCCCGAAGCCCGGGGACTCGATTCCCGAAGGCTCCGGCGCGTACTGCCAGTACACAGAACCCTTACCGCCCGCCGTCACAGTGTTGTAATTCCACACCCTCACGTCCGCGGCGCTGGGGACCTCGCCCCCCAAAAGACCGGGCTTTCCCGCCCCGCCCTGGAGCTCCACCTGGTAAAAAGGAACATCCCCCGAGGCCTCGGCCACCATCTCGTTGTGGAGGAAATGCCTATAATAGTGCTCCTCCCCCATGAGCCACTTGGGAAAGCTGGAAAGGCCAAAGTAATCCACCTTCCGCGCCAAGACGAACTCGTCTCCCAACTCGTTGCCCAAGCCACCGGAGATCTTGTTGCCCAGGATGCCGCTGTACGCCACGTGGGTCTGGACCTTGACGTTGGGCGCTCCACGCTTGCAGGCTTCCACCCTCTGCCCAAGCCAACGGCCCATGTTGTCCAGCCAGAACTTGCGCCAGTCCAGCATGTCCGCCCAGGTTCCGAACCGCACAGGGGGCTCGACCTCGGACCAATCCGAGTAGTGCCTATACCATGCGTCGCCCAACGCGCCCAGCGATCCATACTTCGCCTTGAGCCACCGGAGGAACTCTCTCTTGGAATGCTTGCAGTAGCACAGCATGTTGGACCTGAAATCGTACATCGGCTCAAGATGGGGCTCGTTCCACACATCGAAGGCCACGATCCCCTTCCGGTGCGCGAAATGCCGGGCCGTAGCCTCGATAAAGGCTGCCGAAAGCGCGGAAAAATCAGGATCGTCCGCGCACCTGCCCGGCCAGCCCGAGCTGGGAATGTTCGCTGGCCCTCCATACTCCACCGCCAGGCCGTCCGCAGTCCTGTACAGGTTTTCCCTATCCCCGTCGAAACTCCAATACGGAGCCCCCTCGGGGATGAAATTGATCACCGTCCCCAGGTCATTTTTTTCCGCCAGGTCGACCAAGGCGTCCAAGTCCTCGAAGTCGAATTTGCCCCTCTCCTTCTCGATGCAGTTCCACACCGCCCAGAGCTTGATATGGTTGAAGCCAAGTTCGCGCATGTTGGCCAGATCGCTCTCCCAGCGCTCGCGCCGGGGGAAGGGAGACCTGAAATATTGGGCGCCGTAGAACATAAAAACCCCCTGGCCTTTGATCAGCCTTTCACAGCGCCGGCAGTCATGCCGCTCACCAGGTACTTCTGCATGAAAAAGCCCACAAGGATAATGGGCACCATGGTTATCGTAGCGGCCGCGCTGCACTTTCCCCAATCCACGGATACCGCCCCCACGTAGCGCGCCACCCCCACGGTCAGCGGATAGGTGCTCAGGTTCGTGAGCTGGAGGGAGAAGAGAAGCTCGTTCCATGAAGCCTGCATCACCAGGATGGCCGCCGAGGCGATGGCGGGTTTGAGCAGGGGCAGGATGATGATCCTGAATATCCTCATCCTCGCGCAGCCCTCAAGGCTCGCCGACTCAATGAGCTCCTGGGGAATGTCGGCGATGAATCCCGTCATGAGCCAGGTTACGAAGGGCAGGGAAAGGCAACTCAAGGCCAGGATGGGTGCCGCGTAGGTTCCGGTAAGGCGGGCCCGGTTCATGAGGACGAAAAGGGGTATCAGGATGGTTATGGAAGGCACCATCTTGCCAAGAAGAAGGACTGAGGAAATCCGCTTGCCTATACGGGAGCGGAAAAGCTTAAGGCCGTAGGCCGCCATGGATCCCAGGAGGATGGTCAGGGAGGTCACGGATACCGAGATTATCGAGGAGTTGAGGAAGTAGACGCCGAAGCGGTCCAGGGTCAGGAGCTTTTCATAGTGTCCCAGGATGGGGGTGAAGATCAGCTTTGGGGGCATATGCTTCATTTCAATGGTCCTGCGGAAGGAGTTGCTTACCACTATGTAGACGGGGATCACCGTCCACAGGACGAAGAGGGCCAGGAAAAGGGCTATGCCCAGCCGGGCCAGGTTTCTCTTGACTTTGTAGTTAATTTCCATGCCGCCTAGCCCCTTCCTTCCTTGGCCAGGTTGTGCCGGATGAAGGGAATGCCGAAGATGAGGAAGGTGATGGCCATGGTGGTGAAGGAAATGGCCATGGAATAGCTTAAGTCCGACTGTTCGAAGGCCTGGCTGTAGGCGTAGATGCTCAATGAGATGGAGGAGTTGTTTGGCCCTCCCCCCGTCAGGGCGTAGATGATGTCGAAGACCTTGATGGTGTCCACGCCGCTTATGAGGAGGATCACTGTGTATACCTTCGTCAGCTGGGGCAGGGTGATCTTGAAAAAGGTCGTGAAGGCGCCGGCTCCGTCGATCCTCGCCGCCTCGTACAGCTCCTCCGGTATGGCCAGGAGCCCCGCGGTGACCACGATGATCACGAAGGGAGTCACCTGCCACCAATGGGTTATGACCGTGGACAAAAGGGCCGTGGACGCCGAGGTGACCCCGGGGAAATCCTCTATGCCCAAGCCCACAAGGCCCAGGATCCAGTAGAGTATGCCCCGGGGATCGTAGATGTACCGCCAGGTCAGCCCCACCACCACCGGAGAAATCAAGAGGGGGATGGTGACGATGGGCCTAAGGGTGGAGGAAAGGAACCTTGGGACCTTGAGCAGAAATACCGCGCAGAGGGTCCCAAGGACCAGGTCGCCCAGGATGGCGCCTAAGGAGAAGGAAACCGTGTTGAACACCGCCTTCAGCGCCGTTGTGTCGCCGAAGAACTTGATGTAGTTGGAAAAGCCCAGGAAGGCCTGGGAGGAGATTCTCTTTCCGAATCCCACGTCGAAAAGACTCAAGGTGAATCCATAGAGCAGGGGCACCACCATCACCGAAAAGACCACAAGCAAGGTGGGCAGCATGAGAAGGAGGGGGAGGAGATCCCCCCGCTCCATGGACAATTCGAAAGTCTTGTTCTTTTTCACAGCCTTCCCGCCACTGCGTTATTTGGTGAAGTCGACGCCAGCCATGGACTGCTGGAGCTTGGCGAGCACTTCCGCCGGCTTCGCGTCCGTAGTGGCTATCTCCGAGAGAGACACCACCAAGGCTGCCTTGAATTTGGCGAAGCTGGCAAGGGGAGGATCGATCTTGCCGTTGGCCAGTTGCTCCATGACCACCGGGAGGAAGGGTGCCTTGGCCAGGATTTCGGGATCCTTGGTCAGGGAATTGATGGCGCTCACCTGCTGATCCGCCAGGGTCTGCTTTTTCTCCGCCACAGGGCCGGCCATCCAGGCGGCGAAATCAAAGGCCGCCTTGGGATTCTTGGCGTTCTTGGCCACAGCCCAGACCCAGAAGGAGTTGGTCGCCGCGGCCCTGCCGCTCTTTCCCGCCAGGGGGGCGTACTTCACCGTCTTGGTGATCAGGGAGCGGTCGGGATCGGCGTTCTGGTTGGCCAGGCCGCTCATGATGATACCGATGGGGGCGTTCTTCATCCGCACCGCTTCGGCGGTCTGGTCGTGGTGCCAAGCCAGGACTCCGGGGACGGCGTACTGCACCAGCTGGTCATAAATCGTGGCGGCGTAGACCGCTTCCTTGCTGGTTATGTCGAACTTGCCGTTCTTGTCGAAGTAGTCGCCGCCGTCGGAGAAGAGAAGCTGGGAGAAAATGGTCACCGCCGCGGTTCCCTGCCTGGCGGGGAGGGCGATGCCGCTTCCCTTCTGCTTGAAATGCTTGGCCACCGCCACCAGTTCCTCGGCGTTGGTCGGAGCCTTCAAGCCTTCCTTCGCGAAGGCTTCGCTGTCGTAGGCGATGATCAGGGTCTGGGCGAAGGTCGGGAATCCGTAGGTCTTTCCGTTGAAGATACAGCCGTCCAAAAGGCCCTTGGCATAGATGCCCATGTCGATGCCGGCGGACTTGATGAAGTCGTCCAGGGGCAGGAGATACCCGGCGTCGGTATACTCCTTCATCCACTGGCTGTTGACCCACACCACATCGTAGTTTCCGCTGCCCATGGCAGCCTGGAAGGACGTGAGCTGCTTGGGCTTGAGATTGCCGTAGTCCACGTCATCGATGGTGATTTGGTCCTTCTTGTACTCCGCCACCACCCGCTTCTGCAGGTCCGCGTGGGGTCCCGCCCAAACGGAAACCAACAGGTTTGTCTTCGGCTGGGCGTAGCCGAGGCTGGTGGCGAATACCGCCATCGCCAGGATAAACAACACCGCTTTCGTTGTCCTCTTCATATCGCTCTCCTTTTTATTACACCTTAAATATTGCTATTTAGGTGAAATAATCACAAGCATGCCACCTCGGTCCCGGCGAGTCGGCGGAGTTCTTCCGCCCAGGCCTGGACATGGCTGGGAATCGCGGCCTGGGTAGGCACCCCCGGATATGGGGGCATGCCCAATTCTTCTTGCTTTCCAAGGCCGTAGGTATGGTAGGGCAGGATTTCCGCCCTCTTGATCCCGGGATGGCGCTCAAGGATCTGGGCCACTGCCCGGGCGTGGCGTTCCGTGTCGTTCACGCCGGGGATAAGGGGCAGCCTCAGGACTATTTCCTTGCCCCTTTCGTGGAGGAAGTCCAGGTTCGACACGATAAGGGAGTTGCCCGCCCCGCACCAGGCTTCGTGCTCCTTGGAATCCGCGATCTTGAAATCGAAAAGAAAGAGGTCGATGGAGTCCAGGACTTTTTCAAAGGCCTTTCGGTCCGCAAAGCCCGAGGTTTCCACCGCAGTGTGGATCTCCGGGGCGAGGGCGCAAAATTCCGCGATGAAATCCGGATAGAGGAGGGGTTCCCCGCCCGAGAAGGTCAAGCCTCCCCTCCCTTCGCCGGCCTTCTCCCCTAGGCTGAAATACCGCAGGTCCTTCTTGATTTCCTCCATGAGGGTGGAGGGCGTGTATTCTTGGCCCGCCATCTCCAAGGCGCCGTAGCAGCAGGACTCCACGCATTCGCCGCAATCCACGCACTTTTCCCGGTCAAGGACATGGACGAAGGCCGAACCCACCAAGACTTTCTGCTGGGCTCCGTGCCTGCAGGCGTCCACGCAGCGCATGCAACCCACGCAAAGGTTCGCTCTGTACAGGAGCTGGGGCTTGGCAACATGGGACTCGGGATTGTGGCACCACTGGCAGCGCAAGGCGCAGCCCTTGAAGAATACGGTAGTCCGTATCCCCGGGCCGTCCTTGAGCGAAAAGCTTTGGATGTCAAAGATCCAAGCCTTCGCCTCAGTAGCTGACACGGTTGTAGATCTCCTGCTGCACGTCCTTCTTGAGGAGGACGTACCGGGCGCTTAAGCCCCCTATCCTCACGATGAGATCCCTGTATTCCTCAGGCCGCTCCATGGCGTTGGCCAGGTCCTGCTTTCCCACCACAGTGATCATGGCGTGGGCTCCGCCCCGGCTGAAGTAATCCTCGATCAACAGCCTGGTCTTGGGATTGTCCCAGGTGTCCTTGGTGAAGCGCATGTTCTGCACCATGCCCGCGTGGTTGTCGTGGGAAAGCTTGACTATGGAGTTGAGCATGGCGGTAAGGCCGCGCTTGTCCGTGCCGGAGGCGGGGCTGTTGGCGTTGGACATGGGGGTTCCGGCCTTCCTGCCGTCCGGGGTGGCTCCCACCCAGCGACCCAGGGTGGTGTTCTGGGCGTTGTTGATGTTTACGCAGAGGTAGCTCTTCAAGCCCACCTTGGGACCCTGTTCCTTGATGGTTTCGCAGAGGTAGTTGTGCAGGTCGGCCATGATGTCGTCCACGTAGGCTTCGTCGTTGCCGTACTTGGGAACGTCCATCATCATTTTCCGCTCTTTTTCATAGCCCACGAAGTTATTGTCCAGGGCGGTGACCAGCTGGTCGGGCGTAAGCTTCTTATCTTCGAAGACCAGCTTTTTGATCGCCGCCAGGCTGTTGGCCGCGTCCACGTTGCCGTAGAGCTCCACAGTCCCCGCCAGGTACTCGCAGCCTCCCGCGAAGATGCCCTTTCCCTTTTGTATGGCGCCGTCGTAGAGCATAGTCACCATCATGAAGGGATGGATCTTGCCGATGGCGTCGTAGAGGTACACCTCATACTTGGCCTGGGCTTCAATGAAGCGCCTTAGGTGGGACTTGTAGACTTCCACGAACTCTTCGTAGGTGGCGCAGTCCCCGAGGCCCTTGGTCTTGAAGGAGAGATAGCGGTCCGAGACTGGATCGAGGCCGCAGCGGAGGGCGAGCTCCAGGATCTTCAAGGTTCCTATGGAGCCGTTGGGCGAGCCGAAGCTGTAGTGGTCGAATTCGATTTCCCCGCAGCCCAGGGGCATGTAGGTCTCGGCCCTGGCCCTGTCCACGTCGAAGGCCTTCATAAGGCCCGGCACCAGGACTTCGTCGTTGTACAAAAGGGGGAAGGTCCTTCCCTCGCCTATGCAGCGCATGGCGCTTTCCCACACTGCCTTGGGGGTGGAGGAGGTGAAGCGCAAGGTAAACTGGGGGAGTATTTCCCTCACCGTCCTGCAGGCTTCGCAGGCCACGAGGCAGAAGCGGTCGGCGTTTTCCGGGTTCCGGCGTCCATAGCCGCCCACGATGACCCGTCCGTCGGTCTCGCAGTCCAGGCTGTCTATGAGGCGGAAGTAGCTCTGGACCATCTTGAGGGCCTGGGCCTCTCCGATCTTGCCTGAGTCCAGGTCGCGGACGTAGAGGTCGCCTATGTACTCGTCCAGCCGGCCGAACTCTATGAGGGGGCACATCATGGCGTAGAGCCAGCAGAGCTGGAGGCCTTCCAGCATGGTCGTGGGCGCATGGTCGACGATCTTGCCCAGGGCTTCCGCAAGGTCCGCCATTTCCTTCCGGCGCCCTTCGGAAGCCGCCGTCCTGGCCTTCTCCTGCGCCTCGGGGATGTAGTGCCTGCAGCAGTCCTTGAGGACCTCAAGGCTTCCCAGCATGCACTCGTAGATGACGGGGTCCTTACCTTCGCCGGGCGCAGCCGGCGCTGCCCGCGCGCTAGGCGCTGCCCGCGCGGCCTCCAGTTCGTCCCGGATTTCCTTTTCTAAGCCCGGAATTCCTATCCTCACCAGCTTGTCGAAGTCTATGTAGGCCCCGGCCATGCGGATTATGGGGGAGGCGGGAACGGGCTGGGTCTTCCACTGCTCCGTGGGGATGACCGCCCGTATGTCCTCCGGGGTGTTCCTGAATACTATTTCGTAGGTGTTACGGGCTTTCCAGAAGGTGAGGAGGTCGTGGAGGTCCTCGCGGTACTTGGCGTTTCCCGCCTGGAACTCCAGGGCTTCGGTCACCCGGGGTTCGTCTATGTAGTAGCCCGTGCCGCCGGTCTGTCCCTGGATGCCGTAGCCGATGAGGCCGAACTGGATCCGCCCCGCCAGGACGTCCTCGTCCTCTATGGGCATGAGGATGGCCGGATACTGGGCCTTGAGGCACTCAAGCTCGATCCGCGCAGGGTGGCTGTGGTTCCGCTTCGCCTCCCTGAAGGCCTTGGTGAAGGCGATTTCGAAGCTCAGGTCCTTGCGGGGGTTTTTTACTTTCCAGCGGTTCACGGGGTTCTCCTATTGAAAACGTGGGACTGTCCCAGATTTCAACAGAAGTATACGATGATCCTAAAATCCCATCTTGTCCTGCAATGACATTATTTTTGCCATATATTGATATTCTGTGGTACAATAATCTCACATGAGGACATCATGAACGTAATCAAGCTTCAATCCTCCCTCTTCCTGGGTTCGCCGGACAGGAACTACGCTTCCTATATAACGGACAGGAAGCAGCTCAAGACCTGCCATTGCCACGACTACTACGAGATTTTCCTGGTGGACCAGGGCAACGCGGAGCATAGGGTGAACGGGGCCAGCGAGTCCATCTCCGCGGGCTACCTCTGTTTCGTGCGCCCCGCGGACGTCCACTACTACGACAATGTGTCAGACAATTTCCGCATCATCAACATCATCATCCCCGAGGCCATCATCTCCACCCTCTTCGGCTTCCTGGGCGAGGGCTTCGAGAAGGCCCGGCTGGTGGATGCCCCCAGGCCTCCCTCTATTGTCCTGGACTACGACGATTTCCACGCCCTCATCCATGAGCTTGAGCAGCTGATCATCTACAAGAAGATCCTGAAGGAAAAGTCGGACACGGCCTACCACATAACCCTTTTCAACATGATGACCAAGCACTTCCCTCCCAAGCCCCTGGCCAAGGTCTCGGGCAACATCCCCCAGTGGCTCCGCTGGCTGAGCCTTGAGATGCTTAAGAAGGAAAACTTCACCAAGGGTCTTCCCGCCCTCTACCGGCTGTCCGGCAAGAGTCCGGAGCACTTGGCCAGAACGTGTAAAAAATATCTCCACAAGACGCCGTCCAAGCTCGTGAACGACATCCGCCTGGAATACACGGCCAAGATGCTCGTCTCCACCTCACTGCCCATCATCGAGATCTGCGAGGATTGAGATCCCCTCCTCCATCCCCCTGGCCGTCGGCAAGCCCCGTCCTGTTAACGCAAATACTGACAGGATAACAGGATAGACAAGATCTACAGGATTTTTCTCACTCCTCCGCCCAAACGTACTCCGCCCAAACATATCCTACCCAAGCGGCCCAGCACGACATCCCTCTTAGTTGAAAAGCTATACGCAAGGATTGCCGTGGTCTGTGGGGCATCATACATACTTTGCCCGCGGCTGCTTTTCGCCGGGATCGGGAACAGCTCTGCAACCGGGCGCTATGTGTGTCATCGCACAGTGCCGACGCGGCCAAAGAAATATAATCGGGAACATGGAGCCCATGATGAAACGACATATTCCAATCCTTGCCTTGGCATTCAGCGCAATTTTCGCATCCTGCACCGTCCTCATGCCCCAGCTGCGCCTCACCGGCGTCATGCTCCTGGGGGAATCGGAGCGGAAAACCAATCTTGTGACCATATCAGCCCAACCGGGCTGGGATGACCATGGGAAAGACAACAACGGATCCTTTTCTCCCTTTGTCCAGGGGCAGCGATACGAAGATTATTCGAGGCCCATGGCCTCCATGGTCATCCCGCCCTTCGGCTCTGCGAGGAAATATATTTACTCATCCCAGCAGGTATATAGGGAGGCGGGTAAGAGCGGAAACTGGAAACTGCGGCCGATTCAGGCCGACCAGGTGTTCCTCGTTTTCTGCGTGCAATCCCGGGATATGGTGGACTACTACACGGTGGAGGTTCGCTGACATGCGGACAAAAAGGAGTCGAATATGAGTGTGAAAACTATCGTTGGTTTCGTCTTGCTTGCCGTGGGGGTAATTTCCTTCGTCTATGGACTGAACGCCTCGAAATCATTTGCCTTGTCCGTATTCGGATTGATCATGCTTGTCTTCGGTTTTCGCGGCAGCCGAGGATAATTTTCCCCCAACGAATAAACTCGAAGTCGTACAAGGCGCTGATGATAAACCCCATCATTGACCTGTGCCCGCTGTTAGGCCCTTGCCAATACTGCGCTCCATCCTGGAATCCTGATTATCCTGAACTCTTGTCGAATTTTGACAGAACGATGCCTTACGCTTTAAAACGCTGAAAGATGGAGTGGTCACCTACCTTTCTGAGAGAGCTCTAGTATTGATACGTGATTCCAGGACTATAATGCCCTTTTTCTCCAGACGGGACAGGGCCTGCCAGATAGCCGGCTGGGATCCCAGGTCGAGGAAATCCTTTGGGGTAAAACACCAACCCCTCTTCATGCTGTAAATCCTTGAAAGAAATTTATCAGCAATCAATTAGATACCTCTATTAACAATCAGTCTGTCAGGATCATAGTATGTATTCCTGACAGCTGGTACTAGCCTTGATCACGATTGTTTGGAAATAGGATGTGATGCCGAAACCGCTACTTGGGGATTATTTGCAATGATTTGTATTAGGCGCATTCGCACCGCCCTATTTCCCGTTGATCCCGTCGATCCTGTTTTCCTGTCTTATAGTCCTGTCCTATAGCCTCAACCCAGGCACTTCTTAGCGGCGATGCGGCCGGTCATGACGGCCGTGGGGCCGCCCGCAGGGCTGTAGACCCACTTGCCCGCGGCGTAGACGTCGGGAAGGGCGGTCTTCACGGAATCCGCCATGCGGAACATGCTCGTCACCACAGGGATGTCCTGCTCGAAGGACCAGCCCACGATGGAGCCCTCGGAACTGCCCGCCTTCTCGTAAATGGACAGGGGCGAGGCGGAGAATTGGAAGAGGACCTTGTCCTTGAGCCCCGGGTAGATGCTTGAGGAAAGGGCGGCGATGAATTCGTCCTCCACGCGCCGCTTGAACTCCTCGTACCGGCCGGACTCCTTGATCCTCTTGGTAAGCTCGAAGTCGAACAAGGCGCTGATGATAACCCCCGTCTTTCCCGCCGGGGCCGCATCCGGATCCCGCAGGGCGGGAATGGAAATCTCGAAGGTGTTGTAGCGGCAGAACCGCTTGAGCCAGTCGTCGAGCTCCTCGTCCTTGACCGAATCCCAACGCCCGAGCAGGCTTTTCAGCTCCCCGTCGTGGACCTGCCCAAGGCCCTTCCTGTCCGGCGTGTAGAACAGGTGCCCGCTGGCTATTTTGCCGAAATAATCAGGCGGAAGGTCGACGCCCAGGAACACCGAGAACACCGACTCCGCTCCCTTTCGCGCCAGAACCTTCTCCTTGCGTTGCGCGAAACCAGCCCTTTCCTTTTCCCCCAATCCGGATGGATCGCTCAACGTGTACAAGGCCTTAAGGTCGCCGGCCCAGACCAGATTTCCGTAATGGTAGACCTGGCCCGATGCGTCAGCCAACTCCTTGGCCCCCGCGTCCAAGCGCACAACCTCCGTGCCCAGGAGAACCTGGCCGCCCCGAGACCGGATCGCCTGGACCAGGCTCTCGATAAAAGCCCCCACGCCCCCCTTGGGATAGATGTAGTCATTGTAGAGGGCGAAATAGCTTAAGGCGAAGAAGACCGGAGTCTTCCGGAAAAAATGCTGGCCGATCATGTCCTTCAAAGACTGATTGGAGGAAAGGGCGTCCAGATGCTCCTCGAAGGGCGTGTCCATCTTCGATATGCGATACATAGTCCTCAGGAACTTCAGCATCCACGCCGCCATGGCGGGCACAAGGACGAGGAAATTCTTTTTCTTTTTGGCGAACAGTGGACTGTCCACCCCGTAGAGGACCTTCATGTTTTCGATGATGTCGTGGATTGCCGCGACGATCCTGTCCACATCCCCCTCGCTCCCGGGATAGAGCTTTTTCAGCATATCGGCATAGGTGTAAAGGCTCTCCTCCCCCTCTATGCGCATCAACCTATCCTCGACGCCCAAGGAGATCGGATTGGGCAGGATCTCGACGCCCAGGCCGAATTCCTTGATCATGGGCTTCACAAGCCCTGCGTTCACCAAGGCCCTGGCCCCACCCTCGAAGCGGAAGCCCTCCCGCAGGAAGGAATTCATAAGCCCGCCGCAATGATCGTTCTTTTCGATAAGGAGGACATCCTTGCCCTTGTGGGCCAGGCTCAAGGCCGCCGTAAGCCCCGCGATGCCGCCGCCCACCACGATAAAATCCTTGTGCGTCAAAGCCTAACCCCCTTCCGGTCCAATACCTCCATGGTCCTCGCCCATAGAGCCTTGGCCGCTTCCATATCCCTGGCCGGCGGAGCCAGCTCTTCCTCTGTCGTCAGGTGGAAAAACAAGTCGCTCTTCCCTTCCAGGTCCTTCGAAGCCCCGAGATAGTAGAGAGCCTCGGAGGAAAGGTCGGGAGCGGCTGACCTTTTGTCGATGAAGTTCTTCTTGTACCACTTGTAGGCCCTGCCGTTGTCCTTGCCCGACTCCGTCCTCACCATGCCCGGATGCATGGCGTTGATGGCCACTCCCAAAGGCGCCAGCTCTTTGGCGAAAAGGTGCATGGACAGAATCTGGGCGAGCTTTCCCGCCCCGTAGGCCTTGAGCCCCGAATACTTGTTCCGCTCCCACTGCAGGTCATCCATATCCAGGCCCCACATCGCGAAGCGGTAGCCCTCGGAGCCGACGAAGATGATCCTCCCCGTCCTGTCCCGGCCAAGCTTGGGCATGAGCATGCGCGTGATGACAAAGGGAGCGAGGTAGTGCAGGGCGAAGTTCGTCTCAAGTCCGTCCTGGGTTTCCTGGCGCTGGGTGAGATGGACCCCCGCGTTGTGGATCATGACGTCGATGGGCTGTTCCATTTCGAGAAGTCGGCTTGCCGCCCTCTGCATATCCCCAAGGACCGACAGGTCGGCGGAGATGCACTCCGCCTGGGCGCCGAAGGAATCGGCCAACTCCTTGCGCACCCGCTCGGCTTTTTCCCTGTTTCGGTTGATAAGGACAAGCCGGGCTCCCATGGCGGCGTACTTCCGCGCTGCGTGCAGTCCTATGCCTGAAGTGGCTCCCGTGATGGCCACCAGCTTGCCCGCAAAGGAATCCGGGCAGCGGAGGAGCTCCTTTTTCATGTTCTTGAGCATCGCGGAAATGTTCGACCATGTATATTGCGGCCAATACCGCCTGATCGCCGGGTTTATGATGCAAGACTCCTTATATCGAGCTTCCGAATTATATCAGCGCTCCTGCCCGCGGGCAATTCGGAAGGCGCGGGCCGGCACGGCTGAGCCTTCGTCCGCGTCGCCCTTGTGCCCTACCCGCGGATATGATCCTATTGTCCCTAATGAAGACCAAGCCCATCATGCTCTCCTTCCTGGCCCTAATGGCGGGAATGATAGCCTTCGCCGTGTTTTTCAAGAGCCAATTCATCGCCCTTCTCAACCAGCCCGCCCTGGGCGGCCACGCCCTCTTCGTCCACATCGCCGCCGCCACCCTCTTCTTCGCCAATGCCGTCGTGGGCATGGCCTGGGAAAATCGCAGCCTCGCCTCGGGCCGCAAGGACGTGATCCTCCACACCTACAACACCGTCGCCTGGCTTGACGCCCGCCTCTCCTCGCCCCTTATAATCCTCTCCCTGGTTTCAGGCCTCATGCTCGCCTTCATCATGGGCGACCTGTGGCAAATCGGTTGGCTGTCCTTAGGCTTCGTCCTCTTCATGCTCTCCGGCCTCTTCTGGGTGGTCAGCGACATCCCCACCCAGTACAAGGTCAAGCGCCTCATGGCCGGCCTTAGGCCCGAGGACCAGGCCCTCCCGGACGAACTCCTCCGCCTCCTCAAGCTGCGCTGGTGGATCAGCCTCGCCGGCGTCGCCCCCCTGGCCATCGTCTTCGCCCTCATGGTCTACAAGCCGGACATCCCCGCCCTGGGGGCCTTGTTCGGGTGAGATTGGGAGCCGTAGCTCCGCGCCGCAGCGCCGCAGCGTCGCAATGCCAGGTCAGAAAAGCTCGACTGCTTCCTTGATAGGAAGAGCGGTACAACCTCCGGACAAGGGGTATCGTTCCCCGCCGGGATAGATGATGAAGCGCCGTTCGCAGCCAAGATCGCCACAGGCAATCAAAAAACCTTTCGGAGGCTGGGGCGCCGATACATACTTGATTTCCACCGCAGTCACCCTCTGCCTTTGATCCACCAGGACCAGATCGATTTCCGCGCCGGCGCTAGTCCTGTAGTAGTACGCCTGCCACCCTTCGGGCATAGCCGCAAGAACCTGGGCGATGACAAAACCTTCCCACGATGCACCCATCCCGGGATGGGCAGCCAGATCCTCGGCAGTCTCAATGCCTAAAAGAGCATGGACCATGCCGGAATCGCGCACATAGACTTTCGGAGACTTGATGAGCCGCTTCCCCACGTTGGCCAGGTAAGGCCGAAGCTGTCGGATGATGAAGGTGTCTTCAAGTATGTCGAGGTAGCGTTGGATGGTCGGCGCCGAAAGCTCCATGCTGGCGGCGATGCGGCTTGCGTTCCACAGTTGGCCATGCAGATGGGCCAGCATTATCCAAAACCGCCTGAGCTGGCTTGCGGGCACCCGGAGGCCCAACTGCGGGATGTCCCGCTCCAAGTATGTGGCGATGAAGGATCGGCGCCAGTCCATGCTTTCGGCCTCACCTTCAGCAAGAAAACTCGGCGGATAGCCGCCCCGCAGCCAAAGGGATCGGAATTCTTCCACTCCCACCTCCTCCATGCAAAACGGAGGAAGCTCAAAATAGCGGATCCGCCCAGCCAGGCTTTCGGAACTGCCTCGCATCAGGCCGGGAGAAGAGGACCCAAGGAGTAGAAAGCGGCCGGGCCGCCGGTCCCGATCCACCAAGGCGCGTAGCAAGGAAAACAATTCCGGCATACGCTGCACCTCATCGATGATCACAAGCCGATCCTGTTGCTCCTTGAGGTATAGCTCCGCATCCCTGAACTTGTTCACATCGGAAGGAATCTCGAGGTCGAGATACAGCGAACGGCTGTCCATGGAGGCGATGACCTTGGCGAGAGTTGTCTTGCCAACCTGCCGAGAACCCACCAAGGCTACCACCGGATTCTTCGCCATGGCCTGGACAATCAAAGGAACCAAGGTTCGGTCAATCATCCTTGTATTTTAAAACACAGACTTTCAATTTACAAGGTAGCAATCCACGCCGCAGCTCCGATGATTGAATTTTTCCTTGCCTACACGCAGATCGGAGATTATGATGATGAATTGATAGAAACAATAAGAAAGAGGTTACGCTATTAGCCTTACCAACCCATTCTTCGATCATCCCATATTGAATTCACCGTATGCGTGTCCCCAAAAGCATTGGGAACTGGATAGCGAAGGTCAGCCAACCCAGCGCATCCTTGAGAAGCGTCGGAGAGCGGATTTCTTCACGCCGATTCCCAAACCCAAAAAGCACAAGGATGCAGCAGCACAGCAGGAAATCATCTTCGATGAGGGAAGGGGTCTTTCAACCAAAGAGCAGCAGTATGATCCAACATCGGTTATCAATGAAGTCCGCGGATACGTTGCTGAATGGCGCGCCCTCCCGGAGGCTAACTGGCAGGTGACGTCAGAAACAGCGCGCCTCCTTAAACATTGGCGTAATCATCGATTTGTCGGCATCCGTCCATTTTTCTGCCAGATTGAAGCGGCAGAAACCGCAATTTGGCTCACCGAAGTCGCCCCGCAGAATCGGCAGGGTAAACAGATCCTTGACCTACTTTCAAGGGCAAGCAAGGATGCCAATCCCGGACTTTTACGGATCGCCTTCAAGATGGCCACCGGATCGGGAAAAACCGCTGTTATGGCTATGATCATCGCATGGCAGACAGTGAACGCCGTCCGAAGACTAGGGAGCAAGAATTTTTCTCGCGGGTTTCTCATTTGTACACCTGGACTTACCATCAAAGATCGCTTGCGCCTCTTAAAGCCCAACGATCCCGACAGCTACTATGCTAGCCGCGAACTCATTCCCAATGACATGCTTGAGGATATAAAACGCGCCAAGATCGTCATCACCAATTACCATGCCTTCAAGCGAAGGGAGCGGGTCGACCTCTCGGCCGGCGGGCGTGCTCTACTCAAGGGGCGCCGTGGAGAGGAGTTGAATACCCTCGAGACAGAAGGCCAGATGCTCCAGCGTGTCATGCCCGACCTCATGGGATTGGGGAACATCCTAGTAATCAATGACGAAGCCCACCATTGCTATCGAGAAAAGCCCATAAATGGAAATGAAGAAAAACTCAAAGGTGATGAGAAAAAAGAGGCTGAAAAAAACAATGAGGCTGCCCGCCTATGGATTTCCGGCCTTGAAATAGTGGGCAAGAAACTAGGTATCAACAAGGTGTTCGACCTCTCCGCCACTCCCTTTTTCCTCCAAGGCTCTGGCTACGCGGAAGGAACCCTTTTCCCATGGACTATGAGCGACTTCTCCCTCATGGACGCTATAGAGTGCGGAATCGTCAAACTCCCCCGTGTACCCATAGCCGAGAATATTCCAGGCGATGAAATGCCAATGTTCCGGAAGCTCTGGGACAATATTCGACACGACATGCCCAAAAAGGGGCGTGGGCAGAGCGGCGATTTAGATCCACTCAAGTTGCCAACCCGGCTTCAGACTGCCATCCAATCCCTCTATGGACACTATGAAAAAACATTCAAGCTTTGGGAGGAAAAGGGGATCGATGTTCCTCCCTGCTTTATTTTTGTCTGCCAAAACACATCCATCTCAAAGCTAGTGTTTGATTACATTTCGGGATTCCAAAGGGCTAATGATGATGGAACAAGCACCTTGGAAAATGGCCGCCTCGCTCTTTTCAGGAATTTTGATGAAACTACCGGGAACCCACTCCCCCGCCCGAACACCATTCTCATTGACAGTGAACAGCTAGAAGCGGGCGACGTCCTGGATGAAGGTTTCCGCAAGATCGCTAAAGATGAGATCGACCGGTTCCGCCGCGAAATCATCGAACGTACAGGCGATCTCCGCGCAGCCGACAGTTTTTCCGACCAGGACCTCTTGCGTGAAGTCATGAACACGGTAGGGAAACCAGGTCAGTTGGGCGGAAATATCCGCTGCGTAGTCTCAGTATCGATGCTCACAGAAGGCTGGGACGCCAACACGGTGACTCATGTCCTTGGCATCCGGGCTTTTGGTACTCAACTCCTCTGCGAGCAGGTTATAGGCCGCGCACTTAGGCGCCAGTCCTATGAACTCAACGATGAAGGGCTTTTCAACGTAGAGTATGCCGATGTCTTCGGAATTCCCTTCGACTTCACTGCCAAGCCAGTCGTTGCTCCACCTCAGCCCCCACGTCAAACTATACTGGTTAAGGCTGTTCGTCCCGACCGAGATGCCCTAGAAATCCGCTTCCCTCGCGTAGAAGGCTATCGGGTGGAACTTCCGGAAGAGCGCCTATCCGCAGCATTTAATGAGGATTCGATACTTAGATTGAGCCCGGATCTCGTCGGACCGTCTATCACACGCAATTCTGGAATAATCGGCGAAGGCGTTGATATGAATCTTGAGCACCTGGCCGACATGCGCCCTTCAACCCTGGTCTTCCAACTGACACATCGTCTCCTCTACACGAAATTCAGGGATCCTGGCGAAGAACCAAAACTCTTCCTATTTGGCCAACTCAAGCGAATTGTCAAGGAATGGCTAGACAGCTACCTAGTGTGTGTAGGCGAAACCTATCCGGCCCAACTTATGTATCTTGAACTCGCCGATATGGCTTGCAACAAGATAACTGCGGCAATCACACAGAAATTCATCAAAGAGCGGCCTGTCAAAGCCCTCCTTGATCCTTATAACCCCTCAGGTTCAACAAAATTCGTGCGCTTCAACACCTCCAGGAGTAACCGCTGGGAGACAAGCTCAAGACATTGTCATATAAACTGGATTATCCTTGATTCGGAGTGGGAAGGGGAATTCTGCAGGGTGGCCGAATCCCATCCCAAGGTCTTGGCCTATGTAAAGAACCACAATTTGGGATTTGAAGTACCCTATCGGTATGGATCTGAAACCCGCCGCTACCTTCCCGATTTCATCGTACTCGTGGACGATGGGCATGGCTTTGATGATCCCCTCCACCTCATCGTGGAGATAAAGGGCTACCGCCGCGAGGACGCCAAGGAAAAAAAAGCAACGATGGATACCTACTGGATCCCAGGCGTAAACAACCTGGGCGGTTATGGCCGTTGGGCTTTCGCAGAGTTCACCGAGGTATACCAGATCGAATCGGACTTTAAGGAGCGCGTTGAGACAGAGTTCGCGAATATTATTGAAATGTCGATCAGCAGTGGGAAAAGGAACTAGGCATGCAAGCTAAGGATATCATTGCTATCCTCCAGAAAAATGAAGATGAACATATTGAATTCAAAAGAGCGGAGTCCTCTTTTGATACCGATAAGCTAATCGAGTATTCGATCGCTCTCGCGAATGAGCGGGGTGGTATGCTTATTCTCGGAGTAACAGACAAAAAACCCAGAAAAGTAGTTGGCACTCGTGCTTATATGGACGATCTGGCAAAAATAAAAGAGCAACTAATCGCTCAAGTTCACCTCAGAATAAATGTGGAAGAAATATATTGCCCGGAAGGTCGTGTATTAGTTTTCCATATCCCGTCTAGACCCATTGGAATGCCCCTCCACCTGAATGGTCGATATCTAATGCGCGCCGGTCAAGCTTTGACAGCAATGTCAGCTGATATGATCAAACGGATCTTCGATGAAAGCGGTCCTGACTTCACGGCAGAAGTATGCCCGGGTGCTTCTTTTGAGGACCTTAACATTGAAGCGATCGAAAAATTTCGCTCTAGATGGGCAAAAAAAACTAATAACAAGGCAATTTTAACAATAAATCACAAACAATTATTGGCCGATGCAGAACTTATGGTTAAAAACAAGCTGACGAATGCAGCTCTCATACTGTTTGGAACTCATGCAGCATTAGGCCATTACCTAAACCAAGCCGAAGTAATTTTCGAGTACCGTCCCAATGATGCTTCTGGGCCTGCCCAACAACGTGTTGAGTATAGAGAAGGGTTTTTTTTATTCTACGATCGCTTATGGGAAACTATCGATTTGCGAAACACGAGCCAGCATTACCAAGACGGATTATTTATTTTGGATATAAAGACTTTTAATGAGTTAGCTATACGAGAAGCAATCCTCAATGCAGTGAGCCACCGCGATTATCGCTCGGGAGCTTCGATCTTTATAAGACAATTCCCTGAACGAATAGAAATAGTAAATCCAGGCGGGTTAATGCCTGGGATCACTTTGGAAAACATCTTATGGGAACAACTACCTCGAAACAGGCGATTAGCAGATTCTTTCGCTCGTTGCGGCCTTGTCGAGCGGTCAGGACAAGGAATGAATCGAATTTTCGAGTCTTGTATAAGAGAGAGCAAGGGCGAACCGGACTTCGCTCACACAGATCAAGATCATTTTTGGATTACATTGAACGGAACTATTAAAGAACCGAATTTCTTAAGAGTGCTGGAAAAAATCGGCAATAAACATTTGGTAAGCTTCTCTACTGCTGATTTCATTGTTATCCAGCAAGCATTTTCGGGTCGGCCAGTCTCACCCAAATTTTCAGCCTCAACAAAGAAGCTATTTGAATTAGGACTGCTTGAAAGGTCGCCCGTATTGAAAGGCCGGCCATGGATACTTTCCAGGAAGCTTTATGCTGCAGTTGGGCAACAAGGTATACATACACGCAAAAAGGGGCTTGATAGAGAGACCAATAAAGCGCTCCTCCTCAAGCATATTCAATCAAGCGAACCTAGTGGCGCAAAAATGATTGAACTCCTACAAGTACTTCCAACACTTGATCGTCATCACGTACGTTCGCTTTTATTAGATTTAGAGACAGAAGGCCATATCTTAGTTCGTGGTATAACCAATGCCGCCAGATGGCACATTAACAGTAAAGACGTAAAATGATAGTTTTACGCAATTTTACGCAATTCTTCGCAATTTTACGCAATTCTTCATTGTTATATCTTTATATGAATAAGCTTTATTTACTATTTTTTAATGTAAATTACGCAATTTTTAATACAATTTTTTTCGCAACCAATGATCCGAGGAGCCTGTAGTGGCTAAAGTAAACAAGGAAAAGTCTGTAGAGATTATTCGCCATGATGTAGACAAGCGAAGAAATATCCCCACCGCCGAGTATCAACCTATGATCCAAAAGGAAGAGATTAAGCCGAAAATTCTCAAGTATCCTCGCAATACCGATCTGGACCCCCAACTCGTCTGGCGAGGAAAGGATGAGCAAGACTGGAGCGATCTCGTCGTACCAGCCCCGCCCCTATATATCCAAGAGAAAGTGCACCCAAAGGTACTCATTGAAGATTTGATTCATAGAACTAAGGAAGGGCGAACAACAGTCGATCCACAAGGAGAATTCGACCTTTTCTCGGACTTCAACGGAATTCCACAAGATGCGGATAAGACAGAATTCTACCAGCACGACCAAAACTGGACCAACCGCATGATACTTGGAGATTCCCTCCAGGTAATGGCATCGCTCGCCGAACGCGAGGGCTTACGCGGGCAAGTCCAATGCATCTATATGGACCCGCCCTACGGCATCAAGTTCAACTCCAATTTCCAGTGGTCCACCACAAGCCGCGATGTAAAAGATGGGAATGCAGGCCACATAACCCGCGAACCTGAGCAGGTAAAAGCCTTTCGCGACACCTGGCGCGACGGCATCCACTCCTACCTGACCTATCTCCGCGATCGACTCACTGTTGCACGGGATCTTCTTACTGAATCCGGATCGATATTCATGCAAATTGGTGACGAAAATGTACACAGAGTTCGAGCTCTAATGGATGAAGTGTTTGGAGAACAGAATGCTGTAAGCATGATATTAGTACAGAAGACCTCTGGAGCTAGAGCCGAGGTGATCGATAATGTAGTTGATTATATTCTTTGGTACGCCAAGAATTTAGAAAGGATTAAGTCTCGCCCTGCATTCTCTGTAAAAGGCTTCGACTCATTCATCCCTTCAAACTATAATCGCATCGAAACCGCATTATTTAATAGGCGGCCTGCGTCCTCAAATGAAAAATCCGGGGAGTTGAATTCCGATCAAAGGCTTTACTCGCTTAGTGATCTTACTCGGAGCGGTGAAGGCGCTGCAGGAGCAAAAAGCTATGTATTTAATGGCAAAGAATATATTGTTCCTGGTGGATCATTTAAAACAAAAACCGAAGGGATGACACGTCTTTACATGAGTAATCGTATCGAAGCAACATCTTCGAGGTTAGGGTATGTCAGATATGTTGATGACTTCCCAGCATCGCCAATTCCGAATCTGTGGACAGATGCCGTGAGTAGTTTTATGACAGACAAGATCTATATTGTCCAGACAAATATAAAAATCGTTCAACGCTGCATTCTCATGTCCTCCGATCCTGGGGATCTTGTCCTCGATCCAACCTGCGGTTCAGGCACTACAGCCTATGTCGCGGAACAATGGGGACGCAGATGGATCACGATCGATACATCGCGTGTGGCGCTCGCGCTCGCCAGAGCGAGAATAATGGGAGCACGATACCCATTCTATTTGCTAGCTGATTCTCGCGAGGGGCAGCTCAAGGAAGCTGAAATTACTGGTGACGCGCCACGTTCGCAAGCCGTTCATGGCAACATCCGCCATGGTTTTGTGTATGAACGGGTGCCCCACATCACTCTTAAGTCGATCGCCAATAACGCAGAAATCGATGTTATTTGGGAAAAATGGCAAGCGATCCTTGAACCCCTGCGAGAAAAGTTGAATACAACTCTCGCCATGCGTTGGGAAGAATGGGAAATTCCGCGAGAGGCGGATGCATCGTGGCCTGAATCAATAAAAACGGTACATGCTGAGTGGTGGCGAGCCCGAATAACCAGACAGAAGGATATTGATGCATCCATAGCCGCCAAGGCAGAGTATGAATATCTCTACGACAAACCCTACGATGATAAGAAAAAAGTTCGCGTGGCCGGGCCATTCACCGTTGAATCCTTAAGTCCACATCGCACGCTTGGCGTTGATGAAGATGGTGACCTCATCGACATTTCAAACGAAAAAAATTTCAATTATGGCACTGCCCAGACTTTCCCCCAAATGATCCTGGAAAACCTAAAAATCGCCGGAGTCCAGCAAGCCCATAAGGAAGACAAGATTTCATTCACCGCGCTATATCCTTGGCCTGGCGACATGGTCTGCGCGGAAGGACATTATCTTGAAGGTGATATAGAAAAAAGAGCAGCAATTTTCATAGGCCCGGAATTCGGTACCGTCCAGAGAGCCGACCTCGTCGCTGCTGCGCGGGAGGCGGGGGACGCTGGCTTTGATGTGCTCATCGCCTGTGCCTTCAATTATGAAGCCCACAGCACCGAGTTCAATAAGCTTGGGCGCATACCCGTCCTCAAGGCGCGCATGAACGCCGACCTCCACATGGCAGATGATCTCAAGAATACGGGCAAAGGCAACCTTTTCGTTATTTTCGGAGAACCAGACATCGACCTCATCGACGAGCCCAATGGCAAGATCAAGGTGAAAGTGAACGGTGTCGATGTTTTCAAGCCCCAAACCGGCGAAGTCATCTCTGACAGCGCCGACGGAATAGCCTGTTGGTTCATCGATTCCGACTACAATGAAGAAAGCTTCTTCGTCCGCCAAGCCTACTTCCTCGGTGCCAACGATCCCTATAGCTCCCTAAAAACCACGCTCAAGGCCGAAATCGACGAAGATGCGTGGTCCACTCTCCATGGCGACATTTCGCGCTCCTTTGATAAGCCAAAAACCGGCCGCATCGCGGTGAAGGTGATAAATCACTTGGGGGATGAGGTCATGAAAGTGTTCAAGGTATGAGGGGGATTCATGCATATAAAGACCATTGTTTGTCTGGCTAATTCTAGAAAGCCTCCATCTGGTCGTTGCATCGCAGGGAAAGAGTACAGCGGCTCAAAACTAGGACAATGGATAAGACCCGTGAGCAGTCGAAGTTCCAAAGAAATATCCGAAGAAGAGAGAAGGTATGAAAACGGCAGGAGGGCACAAATATTTGACATTATTGACATACCACTCAAGCACCCTGAGCCCCACTACCATCAGACGGAAAACTATCGAATTGATGAAGAATATTATTGGGTGAGAAGAGGAAGAGTTAATTGGAAACAAATCCAATCCCTCGTCGATCAATATGATCAAAATTTCTGGACTCGCGGCGAAAACACTCTCCATGGCCACAATGACAAAATACCAGAATCTCAAGCGCATTTAATGCAAAGCTCTCTCAAGCTAATCATTCCGAACCAGTTGAAACTTCATGTTTTGTCAGAACCTGGATTTGAGGGAAGGCCATCCAGAAAACGTGTTCGCGCAAAATTCCAATATCACGACTTGGAATATGAACTATCAGTGACTGATCCGGAAATTGAAGAAATGTACCTTGCAAAGTCAGAACAGTATTATTCTATACCTGACGCTTTATTGTGCATCAGTATCGCGGAAGTTTGGAACGGGTACGCCTTCCGCCTTGCTGCATCGATAATTACGCCCGATCGACGTGAAGGATACAATGAAGAGAGAAATTTTTACTATTGGACATTCCAATCACTCGATAGAAAAATTCGTCGATCTATTAAAACTCAATAAAATACAAGTGGTTGCAGATGTACGATCAGCACCGTATAGCAAATTGTATCCCCAATTCAATAAAAGCCAGTTGCAAGAGAGTTTAAAGCAACAAGGAATTCTTTATGTCTACCTTGGGAATGAATTAGGGGCAAGGAGCCAAGATCCTTCATGCTATATGAATGGAAAGGTTCAATTCGGCCTTCTCGCCAAGACTAAACTATTTAAGTCAGGGCTTGTAAGAGCAGAAGAGGGAGCATTGAAGTATAAAGTTGCTCTAATGTGCTCGGAAAAGGATCCACTTGAATGCCATAGAAATATTCTTGTCGCTCATGAACTAGTAAAAAGGGGTTCTAGGATTTCTCATATATTAGCAGATGGTACGATTGAGGCGTATGAAGAAACTACAAAACGTCTTCTCGATACATTTGACTTGAAGCTTGACGATATGTTTCGTACAAACGAGGAGATTATCGAGGAGGCGTATTCTCGACAATCAGAACGTATAGCCTTTGTCGCAGAAGAACTATATGGAGGCACGTGGCCCATAAATGATGGATTGCCTATCACGGGAGCAACAGAATGAAGCTGTACACTATTGGGTTTACAAAGACAAGCGCTGAGAATTTCTTCGAGAGATTGAAGAAGTCAGGAACAAAGGCCATTATTGATATTCGACTCAACAATGTTTCACAACTTGCAGGATTCGCCAAGCGTGATGACTTAAAATATTTTGGAAAAACAATTTGCGGAATTGAATATTTGCACATGCCACAGCTAGCCCCGACGCAGGATATACTTGATGGATATAAGAAAAATGGAGGTTCGTGGTCGGAATACGAAAATAAATTTATAAATCTCATGAAAGCGCGCCAGATAGAGCACCTGAGCAAAGAAATTTTGGATAGCGGCTGCCTCCTGTGCAGCGAGGATAAGCCAACCCATTGCCATAGGCGGCTTGTGGCAGAATACCTTAGAAGTAAATGGGGCAATGTTGAAATCATTCATTTATAACGGTCGGCAATCATGACTTTCCTCATCGCCGATACTTTTACCGACAGTCTCGCCAGACTTTCCGGCGATGAACAAAAAGCTGTCAAGACTACTGCTTTTGACCTGCAACTCAATCCGGCTTATCCTGGGATGAGCTTTCACAAAATTGATAATTCAAAAGACAAGAATTTTTGGTCGGTGAGAGTGAACTCTGACATTCGGATTATTGTTCATAAAAGTGAATCAAGCCTTTTGCTTTGCTATGTCGATCATCATGACAAGGCGTATAGCTGGGCTGAACGCCGCAAGCTTGAGAAGCACCCGAAGACAGGCGCAGCCCAATTGGTCGAGATCCGCGAGATAGCGAAGGATGTTCCTGTCCCATTGCACTCCAAACATGAGGCTGAACAAGAATACCGTTTACCGACCGTAAGACCTCCCCTTTTCGCACAGATACCCGAGGAAACCCTCTTAAGCTACGGAATTCCAATAGAATGGCTTGCCGATGTCAAACAGGCAACGGAAGAGACTCTACTGGCTTTAACGGATCACCTGCCTGCGGAAGCCTCCGAGGCTCTGCTCGAACTGGCCACGGGAGGGAAACCTCGCGCTCAGGAACCTATAATTGTTCCAGCCAATCCCTTCGAACACCCCGATGCGCAGCGCCGTTTCCGCGTTATGTCCAACATGGAAGAATTGCAGCGCGCGCTCGAATACCCTTGGGAGAAATGGACTGTATTCCTTCATCCCGAACAGCGTCAGATAGTTGAACGCGATTATGCCGGTCCTGCGAGGGTATCAGGCTCTGCAGGAACCGGTAAAACAATCGTTGCGTTGCATCGGGCTGTCTACTTGGCAAGAAAATATCCCGAATCCCGCGTGCTTTTAACAACATTCTCCGATCCGCTGGCCAACTCGTTAAAAACAAAACTGCGCCGATTGATCGGCACCACACCATCGCTGGCAGAAAGAATTGATGTTTATTCTCTTGACGCCATCGGATCTCGTCTTTTTCACTCGAATTGTGGAAAGTTCTCGATTGTAAATAAGGAAACATTGAAAACCTTGCTGAAGGAGGCTTCCGAGGCGCTGGTAGGGCAAAAATTCAGTTTGCATTTTCTACTCGATGAATGGGAGCAGATTGTTGACGCATGGCAAGTTCGCGATTGGGATTCCTACAGACAAGTCGCCCGTTTGGGGAGAAAGACGCGAATATCGGAAGCCCAGCGAACTATTGCATGGTCAGTTTTCGAGAGGGTGCGCGAGGGGTTGAGAACCCGAGGTCAGATAACCTGGGCTGTACTATTCACGCGCCTTGCGGAAACGATCCCTCTCTTAAAAAATGCGCCGTTTGACTATATCGTGGTTGATGAAGCGCAGGATATTGGTATTGCCCACATAAAATTTCTCGCAGCCTTGGGCAAAGGCAGACCAAACACCCTCTTTTTCGCCGGAGATCAAGGACAGCGAATATTCCAACAACCTTTTTCCTGGAAATCACTCGGCGTCGACATTCGTGGCCGCTCCAAGACTTTACGTGTCAATTATCGTACTTCCCATCAAATCCGTTCCCAAGCTGACCGCCTTCTCGATCCTGTACTCACCGATATCGACGGCAATCGGGAGGATAGACACGATACAGTCTCTGTTTTCAATGGACCCCCTCCGACAATCATCACGCTCAAAAGTGAAAGTGAAGAAACCGAGGCCGTCGGCGAATGGCTCTCGCAACGACAAGCCGAAGGCCTTCGTCCTCATGAAATGGGCATTTTCGTCAGATCAACGGCTCAAGTGGACCGCGCGCGATCAGCTGCAGATAAATCAGAATTGCCCTATAAAATCCTTGATGAACACGTCGCAACAATGGGTGGATACACATCGATCGGTACCATGAACCTAGCCAAGGGCCTCGAGTTCCGCGCGGTAGTAGTCATGGCTTGCGATGATGAAGTTATTCCCTTGCAGGAACGGATTGAACAAGTGAGTGATGAATCCGACTTACATGAAGTTTATGACACCGAACGTCACCTTCTCTATGTGGCGTGCACGCGTGCTCGAGATTTTCTGCTTATATCAAGTGTAGAACCAAAATCTGAGTTCCTGGATGATTTATTGATTTCATCATAAACGATAGGTACTAATTCTTACGATGCCTTTTCCATAAGGATCCTGTCGATTCTTGCTTTCCTGGGATCCTGTCGAATTGTCTCAGACTGAAGTTCCCTCGCACAATTTTTCGCGGCGAGAGAGCCCCCGAACCTAGCTTACCCATGTTTTTCAATCCGCTCCAGGTATTCCCGCCACGGAAGGACCTCCGCAAAGTCAAGGTTGAAGGATTCCGGTGCGGTGCAGACGAGCAGGCAGGGTACCTCCGGCCAGTCCTCCCGGAACGAGCGCAGCCCGGAAAGATCGGCGCCGCTGACCCATGGCCGGCTCTTGAATTCCACGGCAAAGACGATCCGACCATTCACCTCGATTACGAGGTCGACTTCCGCTCCATTGTTGGTCCTCCAGTAGAACAACCGCGCATCGGCACGGGCGTAATCAAACCGGCGGCGGGTCTCCTGAATGAGGAATTGCTCGAACAAGCCTCCCCTCGATACCGGATCGAGAGGCTCCGCGAGTCGGCGCGCAAGGGCGTTCGTGACACCATTGTCGAAAATGTAGAATTTCGGATGCGCCACCAGCCGCTTCAGCGGGCTGCGGGTCCACGCATCCAGCCGGAATCCTATGAGCGTGTCCTCGAGCACCTCAAAGTACGACTGCACAGTCTTGACCGGCAATCCCGCCTCCTTGCCGAGGGAACTATAATTGAGAATGCTTCCCGCGTAGGCTGCGGCGAGGTCCAGGAATCGGGTGAAGCCGCCTAGGTTCCGAACCAGCCCCTCGGCCTGGATTTCCTCGCGAAGGTAGATTTCCACATAGCTTCGCAGAATGTCCCTGGCCTCTGAGATATCAAGCCCCTGAAGGGGTGGCAGGGTGCCGAACCGCAATGCCCTCTCAAGGTCGAAGTCCAGGCCGAGTTCCTTGACCGTAAATGGATGCAAATACCGGAGAAGAGCCCTGCCGCCCAGGAGATTGGCACCACCACGCCTCAGTTTTCTCGCGCTCGAACCGCTCAGGATAAATCGCAAGGGAGTTGAATCCAGTAGGTTCTGAACCTCGTTCAGGAGGTCGGGAATCCTCTGCACCTCGTCTAAAATCACCCACTCGACGCCTTGCCGCATCCGGGCCTGCGCCTCCCGTCCAAACTGCCCGGGATCCCGCAGATATCGGAAATAGGTCTCACTGTCCAACAAATTTATGAACCACGTGTTTTCTAGCGCAAGGCGGTTCAACCAGGTGCTTTTCCCTGTCTGACGGGGACCGAAGAGAAAGAACGAACGAGGAACGGCTTCTAGTTCTCTTTGTACCATGATGCCAAAGTGTATGGTATTTTGGAATCATGGTAAAGGGATTTTGTTGATTTTCGATAATGTTTCTGGCGCTCTTGTTATCATGTCATTAATTTTATCTAGAATTCCCACGTTTCATGCCCTAGTGGAGCAGCATTGAGTTCGTCGCGGATTCGCGGCCATTGCGGCAGGAACTGGTTCATGAGGTCCTTGAAATGAGCGTTATGATGTCGTTCAAGCAAGTGGACCAGTTCGTGGACAACGACATACTCAAGGCACTCAGGCGGTTTCTTGGCAAGTTCCAGGTTGAACCATAACCGCCCGGCCGTAGGATTGCAGCTTCCCCATCTGGTTCTCATTTTCCGAACGCCCCAGGAAGTTGTCTTCACCCCGAGGATAGGTTCCCATTTTGCGACCAGTGGGGCGAGCTCTAATTTCAGTTGCTTCCGATACCAGCGGTCAAGGATCTCACGCTTATGCCCGGCATCGGATCCTGGACGTACGGCCAGCTCCATCGTCGCCAACCCCTTGAGATTAAGGGCTTCGCGTCCCGACGATTCCCGGATCTCCAACCTATACTTTCTTCCCTGGAACCAATGCGTTTCTCCATTCACCATCTCGCGCTCTGATTGGCGAGGCTGGACGGCCAACTTTTCCTGATGACGTCGTATCCACGCGAGACGATCCAGCACCGCGAGACGTATCGCCTCATCTTTCACCCAAAGCGGGACGGCGACGCGCACCCTTCCGTCGGGGGGGTACACCGCGATATGGAGATGCAATATGGCTTTTTTGACCACTTCGATATGGAGTCCCGCGACTTCGATGAAAGACGATTTAACACTCTTCATGATTTCAAGCGGGCCGCGGTCGCCTCAACGCCTCGGAAAATTGAATCGGCGATCGACGCGGGGAATCCTTTGGGAAGCATGGCCGACACGGCCTCAATCGCCTTCGGAATTCCCTCAATAAGCTCGGAGAATACCTTCCGCACCTCTGATTGGGCGCCGCAGGAGGCGGCTGTGGAAATCCAATGCCGGGCTTCGATTCTCGACCATTCGTAGTGGCGGTTTTTGCCCACAACAGCCATAGCCATGCGCAGTCTCTCGGGCGCGATACGCCCCTTACCGTGCCCCAAGACTGGATGGGCCGAGATCACATCGTAAAGGGGGGTTAGGGAGTATCGGCCTTTTGGTTCGATAAAGAGGCTGAAATTCTTGGCATGTCCATCAGGGGCGGCGAGCATCCAGAAAAGGACTTGCGCCTTGAGGAAGGTCTTCCGGTCGGCGAACGAATCGCGCGACCCCAGGAGAATCTTCATAATATCGTCGATTCCAGGTCCCCCGTCGGACTCATACTTCGCGCCGGGAGAAGTGCCTGTCGCCTGGCAGAAGTCTTCCTGGGGAAGGCGGATCCACCACGAGCCGCCGATGGCCAGCCTCCTGTCGAAGCGTTCGACGATGAGCACTTTCTGATCCTCGAACGATG
>VKGY01000003.1:0-16001 GCA_008080685.1 Spirochaetota bacterium | reverse complement strand
GCGCCTCGACAAGGCAGGAACAGAGCCACTCGTTCTCAACCGAGCCGCTCATGTCGGCCTGCATCGCCCCGATCGAGCCCAAAGGCAATTTGAAGATATGGGTCGTTGGCGTCGATCCCAGGGGCCTGCACCAACACCCTCCGTGGAAGAGGAATGCGGTCTTTTCCTGGGCTCCGGCTATCGATATCCGGAAGTCGTCGCTCCCTGCCTGGCCCAACAGTGGGGAAGCGACGGCATTCCGCAACGCCCGCGCCACGCCCGCCTCGTCCAGGGGTTCGGCCTTGATCTTCCTGATCCCGGAAGGCTCCTCGCCATAGGGCAGGAGTTGGATGGCACCGACACAGTCCCTCCCGATCTCGGCGAGCAGGTCGAAGGCCGAGCCCGATTCCGCGGCGAAGCGCCTCTGGATACGGCGGCGCATGTCGACGCTGTCGGGCAGCAGGTTCTCGAAGTACGCCTCCACTATAGTCCCCGTATAGGGATCTTCTTCAGGGGCCAGCGGCATTGAGAGCGAAATGGGCCGGACTTCGGGAGACTCGAGCCATGAAGAGACATAGCGAAACTCATGTGTGCCTGCGGGCCGGATAGACCAGAAGCCGACAAGAACCCCGTTCATCCAGACGCTAAGGCGTTTCGTCTTCGAAGCTCTGCCCATTATCACCACTCCGCCTTTTGGTCCGAATCGGCGATTTCAGCCTTCGGCGCGACGACACATTCGAGCCTGAGCGCGGCCAAGAGCTTCCGCAGGCTCTCCACGCTGCAACGATCCGGATCCGACTCCAACGCGGACACCGTCTTGGGGAGGATACCGACAAGGCTTGCGACCTCCTTCTGGGTCAACCTGAGGGCCTTGCGCCGGCTTTTCAGTGTTTTTGCGAGCTGCTGGGAAGTGAAGATGATAGTATCCATATATCCCCCACAAGGTATATGCTTAAGATATACCTCATAGGGTTTATTTACGCAATATACCCTACAGTGTCTTTCTCTGTTAATCACTTTACCAGTTTGAAGCTCCCCTGATACCGGTAGAATTCTATCGTGGGAACCATCGATATTGCTCTCCGATTTTAAAAGGACTTACTGAGTCAGATTGCTGTGCCTATGTACAGCTCAGAGCGACACCGGAAAAACCGCCTGCCATGGCATGTCGGGTCCTGTCGATCCTGC
This sequence comes from Spirochaetota bacterium, assembly GCA_008080685.1. GTDB lineage: Bacteria > Spirochaetota > Spirochaetia > Treponematales > Rectinemataceae > VKGY01. The sequence continues at coordinate 14,834 of VKGY01000003.1, read as the reverse complement.
TTTCCTGTTATCATGTCCAATTTCCAATAATGCCTCCGGCGCCCCTGTGTCACGGAAGCGCGCCTGGAACAGCCTCGCGTATGATCCTTGCCTCCCATCCCGTCCCGGCCGCCGAAAGCTCCGCCGTCGTCCTCCGGCCTGGCGAATCCCAGCGGAAACGCCCATCACCCAAAGGAGTCGGCCTCGATCCCTGCCTGAGGCTCTCATCCTCCACAAGCGCATCCAGGAGTTCCCCGCCCGATTCGCCGGCCTCGGGTACGTAGCTGAAAACAATGCGCACCGCCCGGCCTCCCAGGAACGCAACCTCCACCCTGGCCAGCCGATTCCCGAGCTGGGCGTCCCAAGCCAGCCAACCGGGCCCCTCCTCAAGCGCAACATTCGCGCAGGACCGATATTGCGTGAAAACCGAGACCACGGCGTCCTCGCCCATGCCGACCTGGAGATAATCGTCCTCCATCGCTGCCGCGGACATCGAGATGAGGAAGAGCAGAAACGCTGCGAGCTTTTGGCGCATGGGCCGATGTTCCCCTGAAGGGAGTAGCCCGTCAAGGGCCACACCGAACTCGGCCTCGGCGAGATTTTTACCATGGCTGAATCAAGGCTTTGGTGATCCTTAAGATCCAGAAATCCTGTTATCATGTCCAATTATATGAAGGCGACGATCCTGGGACGGGAGGGCTGGGCGGCGGTAGTAAATTATGGGCCCTGCTGGACTTGAACCAGCGACCAACGGATTATGAGCGGAGGACAACTCGCATCCCAATATCCATATAGTAATATCTAGAATCGATTTATTGGAAGAGTGTGCATCCTAAGAAATCCATATAAAGCTGTGGAATTCCAAAGGTTTCTACAAGTTTTTCTACGGATCAGCTCAATACCACCATCCTTCAAGGTAAAAGAACTCCGTATTGAATCTAAACTGGCTATTTTGAGAAACCAAAAACTGCTAGGTAGAAATCAAGTTGCCATTATGGGTGGCGATATGTGATACTTTGATCGTCCTTACGCATAAAACTAAAACGATTTTGAAGTGAGGGATTGCCTGCGAATGACTGAGAAAGAACTCTCCTCTTTGCTCGAACGACTCCAAAATGAACCAGATGAAACGGAGTGGCTCGAATTCAAGGACAGCCGTTACGATCCTGAAGAAATTGGGGAATACCTCTCTGCTCTGTCCAATGGGGCCTGTCTTGCCGGCAAACCTCGGGGCTATCTCGTGTTTGGCATCGAAGACGGAAGTCACGAAGTAGTTGGCACTCATTTCGACCCATTTCGAGAAAAAGGCAAAGGTAATCAGGATCTCATAATGTGGCTCTCCATGGGTCTCCAGCCGAATGTCGGTTTTATTGTACATCAGCTAAACCATCCCAAGGGCACCGTTGTCATCTTCGAAATAGGTCCAGCATGGGATCGACCGGTCACATTCAGTGGTAAAGCTTTTATTCGGATTGGCTCGAGTAAGACAGAACTAAATAAACATCCAGAAAAGGCACGTGCAATCTGGACACGAAAAACAGATTGGTCAGCAATGATTAGAGAAGGGGCGACTCTTAGCGATATTGATACCGATGCACTTCAGAAGGCTCGTGAACAGTTCATTATAAAGCATCCAAACCAAATCGCCGAAGTCGAATCATGGGACGATGCTACTTTTCTCAATAAAGCAAAACTGACAATTCATAACAACATAACGAATTCAGCTCTTCTCCTTCTTGGAAAACCAGAAGCATCGGCACTTTTATCTCCTGCGGTTATAAAGGTTTCGTGGATTCTGAAAGACGACCGGAACCGAGAATTGGACTATGAGCACTTTGGTCCACCAATGATTCTCCAAGTCGACCGCATTCTCGGCCGGATCAGAAACTTAACAATCCGGACTTTGCCAAGCGGAACACTTTTCCCTCAGGAAATCACACAATACGACCCCTGGGTTATACGCGAAGCTTTGCATAATGCAATTGCCCACCAAGATTATGGTCTCGGGGGACGTATCAACATTGTCGAGACACCATCATCTGTTTTAATCGGAAATGTCGGAGGCTTCCTCCCCGGAGATGTAGAAAATGTTATTAGGCAGGATGCGCCACTGGAAATTTACCGGAATCCTTTCCTCGCAGAAGCAATGGTCAATTTGAACATGATTGACACCCAGGGCGGGGGAATCAAACGAATGTTCGAAAAACAAAAGCGGCGATTCTTTCCGATGCCAGACTATGACCTCTCCCGTTCCGATAGAGTACAAGTCTCAATTCCCGGCAATATTCTTGATGAAAACTATAGCCGCTTGCTTATGGAAAGATCTGATCTTGATCTCTGGCAGGTGATTCTTCTCGATCACGTTCAAAAACGAGTGCGAATTAGCACAGAAGCTCATCGCGTCCTTAAGGCCGCAGGTTTAGTGGAAGGACGGTATCCCAACCTCATCATAGCCGCAAATATAGCAAGACTGACCGGTCAAAAAGCGAAGTATATCCGCGATCGCGGCTTTAACAAAAAGTATTACCTTGACATGATCGAGACCTTGATACGGGAGCAACAACCCGTTCCAAGGTCAGAAATTGATCGACTTCTATTGGACAAGTTGCCTGAAGTGCTAAACACCCAACAAAAGAAAGCTAAGATTCATAATCTGATGACCGAACTTGCTCGAACAAATAGAGCTGAAAACAGAGGAAGCAAGGGAAGTCCTGCTTGGTATGCAAAGGCTAGGCCTGCAATAAACAATGAATAAGCAGGCCTGCAGGCCTGGCATTCATCGCAGGCCTGCATGGCAAACATATATATTATAATTATTTATTCTTTGTTTAATTGTAGCGGTTTAATAAAACTAAACAAAGAAAACAGAGAAGTTTAGTTCCGGACTTCCTATCGATGGCAGTCGCGCGACGCAAAGTATCTGATATCCAGCCGATTTTCATCTTCCTTACGCTCGATGAAGAAGACAGACAGGTAAAACCCCATATGGTATGACAAATGCCTCTCCGCAATACCTCTCATTGTTACTATTCTTTGCATCCAGGCTGTACTTTCTAAACACGGACTGGTTTTGAACAGTTAGTAGTGTCATTTTTCAAGATAAAAAAATCCTAACACCTTTACAGAGAATAAAATAGAGCACGGAGCAGGTGTGACAACATTGAAAAATTGTAGTACCACAAATATTTAATAAAGCTTTACAAAAAAAAACTACTATAGTTATATAATAGTGGTACTATGTTTATTCGCGTTACCAATTCCGGTAAAGACGGAAAAACCACTACGTGCAGCTCGTCGAGTCTAATAGGGCCAAAGATTCGAAATCGGTCAAAACTACCGTCATCCACAACTTCGGCCTACGCGAAGAAGTAGACCTTAAAAGCATTGAACGCCTCATAGCAAGCCTTGCTTCTATCCTCCCGGATGGATCCCCCCATGCACCTAAAGGTGCAAAGAGTTTTGAGTTCCTGGGCTCTCGCGAAATAGGCCCCTGCTGGCTTCTCGATGGGCTCTGGAAACGCCTTGGCATTAATAACGCCATTGCATCGCTGGTAACGGAACATCGGTATAGGACACCTATAGAACGCATGCTGTTCGCCATGGTAGCCCAAAGAATCGTAGCCCCTGGGTCAAAGCTTTCTGTTGAACGCTGGATCGATAAGAGTGTCCTTATTGCTTGCTCTTGCCCGATTCGGTGGCGAAGTGGCGCATAAGATGCTCGTAGGCGTCTCCCAGGAGGTCGTCGCCCTCGGCTCCGTTCCGCCCGAAGTCGATGCTTTCGAAGATGGCCACCAGCTTGGTGAGCCTGTCCACCATCTCCTTGCCCTTGCCGAGCTTCTCCTCGTCGTTGAAGTCCGCGAGATTGATGGCTCCCTTCAGCTGTTCGTTGGCGTCCGCCAGGCGAGCTATGATCTTATTGATTTTATCGCCGATCTCCTTGTCGTTCTTGGCGGCGACCATGTCTGCGAATCCGCCACCTGCCGGAACCGTGAGAAGGGCACGAGAATCACCAGCGTAGCGGTCAGAAACGTACTTCATGAACAAGAGAATGAGAACGTAGTCTTTATACTGAGAGGCGTCCATTCCACCCCGGAGTTCGTCGCAGACTGCCAGAGGGAGGAGTAAAGTTCAGATTTCTTTAAGGCCATTCACACTCCAAGTTGTTGTCCAGCCTATAAAAGCAAGATTTCTCCGCGATACCTAGGCTTCATATTTTGATTCAGTATAGCAAGCTCTCGGGTCTCTTGCCAATTTTAAAAGGACTAACTGTGTCATATTATTGCGCCTATGTTCAGCTCAGAGCGACATCGAAAAAACGCCCGCTTTGGCGTGTCGGATCCTGTCGATCCTGAGTTCCTGTTATCATGTCTAATTATATGGGGGCTGGCGTCTTGGGGCGGCGGAAGTAAATTATGGGCCCTGCTGGACTTGAACCAGCGACCAACGGATTATGAGTCCGCGGCTCTAACCAACTGAGCTAAGGGCCCGATGAACGCGGCGCGGTTGGGAAATATACAGGGAGGGAGGGAAAATGTCAACGGAAGGGCGTGGTATGGCAATTTTCTCCGCTTTGCAATACAAGTAGCGCGGGGGAAATTTTATCCAGGCGGAGGAGAGGGCTGATGCTGAGGTTTGATGGATTCGCGATCGGGGCGGTCGCTTTCGATATGGATGGATTGATGTTCGATTCCGAGCGGGTGGCCTGCGATCTATGGCTCACGGCCGGTAAGAACAATGGATGGGATATCCCCAAGGAAGTCATCCGGGGGCTCATCGGGCTTTCGGCCCAGCGGGGCAGGCAGCACCTCATGGGAATCCTAGGGCCCGAGTTTCCCTACGATGCGGTTCGGGCGGACAGGCTCAAGTTCGAAGCGACGTTTTACAGAGACAACGCAGTTCCCCTCAAACCCGGCCTCAAGGAGCTTCTATCCTGGCTCAAGGAACGCGGGATTCCCGCAGCGGTGGCAACCTCCACCACAAGGCCAAGGGTTTTGCCCCTTTTGGAGAAGGCCGGCGTGGCGGGATATTTCCGTTTCGCCTTGTGCGGCGACGAAGTGACCCACACCAAGCCCCATCCGTACATGTACCTCACCACCGCGGCGCGCCTGGGCGTGGCGCCAGGAAATTGCCTGGTCCTGGAGGATTCCCATGCGGGCATAGAAGCTGCCCATGCCGCGGGAGCCGTGCCCTTCCTGATTCCGGACTTGCTTGAGCCCGATGAGATAACCTTGCGGCGCGCCGCCCGGCGCTTTTCAAGCCTTCTGGAAGTCCGCGACCACCTGGACCACGCGACGTACGAAGCTTAGTTGCGCGGGGTATTGCCGCGCGAGTCGCACAATCGTGGATTGTAGCTGAGCGGAGTGCAGCTGAGCGGAGTGTTTGGTGGGCGCGAAGCCCAATTGCTCGCGTTTGCGCCTCGCGCTAAGGCCTCAGGCAAAGGCCCTTGGCCGCCGCGAAGGCGGTGCTGAAAGCGGCCTGGAGATTGTAGCCCCCCGTATCGCCCACAAAATCCAAGGTTTCTCCGGCGAAATAGAGGCCCGGGACAAGGCGGCTCTCCATGGTGGAAGGATTCACCTCGGGCAAAGCCACGCCCCCGGCGGTCGCCATGGCAAGCTCGAAGCCGCCGACGCGCTGGATCCTCATGGGGTGGGCGCAGGCTAAAACGCACAGCCTTTCTCGTTTGGCCCGGGGCGCGTCGGCGGCCCTGTCCTCCGGACCGAAGCCAGCCATGGCGCAGAGGCTCTCGGCCAATGCCTTGGGCAGCCCAAGCTCGAGTACAAGGGTGCGCACCGCCTTGCGCGGATTGGCGGCCGCAAGGGTTTCAAACGAGGTTTTGAATTGCCCCGCCCCAAGGCTTGAGAAGCGGATTTCCACAGTATCCCCTGCTTCAGTTGCGGCGGAAGCATCAAGGATAAGAGGACCCGAAAGCCCCTGGTGGGTGATGAGGAGGTCTCCGGTTCGGCTTAGGACAAGGGCGCCGCCGCGACGCACCGCAAAGCCTGCGTTCTTAAAGGACAAGCCCGCGTGGCTGGCCAGGTGGAAATCTTCTATATAAATCGGAGCCAAGGCAGGCTTGGGATCCTGGATCGCATGTCCCAGGGAGGCCGCGAGGCTGTAACCGTCACCCGTGCTTCCCGTACCGGGATAGGAAGCGCCCCCCGTGGCGATGAGGACGCGCCGTGCCCTATAGGTCTCCATGCTGACCGTGGATTCCGGCGCGGCGGCCCTCTCCACCGCAAGAGTAAACAGAGTCCCTTCACCGGGAAATACCTCCCGCCCGATGCTCAACACCCGCCGGGAACTCCGCAGCGCTGCGCCGTTCTCCACCGCCGCGCCCGCGAGACTGTCCAAAAGGGCTTGGGCATTGCGATTGACAGGGAAAACCTTGCCGTTTTCCTCGGTTTCAAATTCATGGCCTTTGGCGCCAAACCATGCCAAGAGGTCCTGGGGTCCGAATGCATAGAGGCTGGGCTTGAGAAACCTGCCCGCCGAACCCGGCTTTAGGCCGCCTGAGTAATGGGGAAGAAAGTCTTCGACGCTTCCGGAATGGGTAAGATTGCATTGGCCGGCTCCGGAAAGGAGGAATTTCCGGCCCGGGGCGCGGCTCCGCGCCAGCTACGCTAGCCGCGCCAGCTACGCTAGCCGCGCCAGCTACGCTAGCGGCAAAGAGGCCGGCCGGCCCGCCGCCCACGATGATGCAATCCCAGATGGCAGGCGCCTTGGCGCTCGAGTCTGTCACAGCCCCTGCAAGCCCAATTGGGCGAGCTTCTCCGCCCCTGGGATCCCGTCGGAGGTCCAGCCGCGCAAGACATAGTATTCGTCCAGGGACGCATCCAGGTCGGGCGGAAGATTGTCCTTCGCCCCGCCGCCCTTGATCTCCTTGAGGATGCGCCCAGGCAGGGTGTCGTCCTTCCGGCTAATGCCCCGGCGCGTGTTGTAAAGGCGCTTTAGATTGTAGATCCGCTCCCCGGCCAGGAAGAACTCATCCAAATCCATGTCCCAGCCCGTGGCGAGATTGAGCCAGGAAAGGGCCGTGGTGGCGCTGGTGCCACCGCCGATGGCGAATTTGCAGAGCTTCAGGCTGTCCATGAGGCTCATAAAGTTTTGGGTGGCAACGACGAGTTCCGCCTTGCGCTCCGTGCCAAAGCGGTCTTGGGGAAGGTCGAAGCCTTTTTCAGGCAGGGTGAGGCGCCGCTCGAAATTGTACGAGAGGCTTTGCAAGTGGCAGGCGCCGCGGTTTGCAGTGGCGTAGGAGAGGCCTGTGGAATTGAAAGCCCGGGGATCATGGGCCGGAAGTTCGAGGCCCTTCACGTGGATGGCGTATTCAGGGCTCCCGATGCGCTGGGAGGCCTTTGCCACGCCCTGGCAGAGTATGTCGCCAATGCCTTCCCGGGCGGCCATGAGGTCCAAGAGGCGTAAGAGAGCCTGGCTGGAACCCCAGAGGGGCTCGACGCCCGAGAGGTCCTGGCCGCGGATCTCATTCCTCTCGTAGGCTTCCATGAGAAAGCCTACGGCGCTGCCGGCGGAAATCGAGTCCAGGCCGAGGCGGTTCGCCTTCTCATTGGCCAGGCAGATGGTTTCCATATTGTCAATCATGCAATTGGTGCCAAAGAGACAGATGGTCTCGTACTCCGGGCCTCCGCCAAGCCGCCCGTCGGAGAGGCGGATGACGCGGCCGCAGCCGATGGGGCACATGGTGCAGAAAAATCTTTTTTCCAGAAGGCCGGTTTCAGCCATTCTCTGGCCCGAGATTCCGGGGATGTCCAAGGCGGCTGCTCCCAGGAGCCAGTTTTTCACCGGCACGTCGCCCGCATCGTAGAAGGCGCCCAAGGAACCCGCGGTGCCGAACTTGGCCATGCCCTCGGCGTTGACCGGGTTCTTCCGCGCCATTTCCCTTGCGCTGGCGGCGAAGGCCTCGGGGTTGTGGATGCGCCGGGGGCGGCGCGGTCCTGGACCGGGGGCGGCGACCACAGCCTTGAGCTTCTTGCTTCCCATGACCGCGCCCAGGCCACAGCGGCCGGCCATGCGCGCGTCCCTTCCGTCGTGGACAATGCAGGCTATGGGCGCAAGGTTTTCGCCCGCCGGACCGATGCAGGCGGTTTCCGAGCCCGGATATTTCGCGCCGTAATGGTCGCTGGTTTCAAAGCTGTCCGCGCCCCAGATCGCCGCGGCATCCTCGATCCTCGCCCCTTCGGGGCCAATCACCAAGGCCGAAGGTCGGTCCGCCGCCGCCTTTATCACCAGGAAATCGAAGCCTGTCGCACGGAAGCTCGAGCCCCAAGCCCCTCCTACGTCGGACTCGGCGTAGATGCCCGTGAGGGGAGAGAGGGCGGCCACTTCATGCCTGCCCGAGGTGGGGGCTGAGGTGCCGCAAAGGGGGCCTACGGCGAAGATAAGAGGGTTGGCCGGATCGAAGGGCGAAAGCTCCCCCGCCGCCGCGCCGCCCTGCGAAGCCATGGTGGAGAAGAGCCAGGCGGCGACGCCGGAACCGCCGATAAAGCGACGCACTACATCCTCGGGCAGGGTCTCCACCCAGGAAGTCCGTCTTGAGAGGTCCACATAAAGGGTTTTTCCGTATTCTATATCCACGATTCAGGTATCGCATCCGAGCCCTCGGCTGTCAAGAACGGAACTGCCAAGAACGGCGCTTGACAGGGGGGTGAATCGGATCGACTATTGGTAGTTGGATTCAAGGAGGGCTGATATGAAGCGTTGGATTTCCATGCTACTGCTTGCGGCGGCCATTCCCTTTGCGGCATATTCCATCCCCGACTTACCGGTGACTTCTATTTTCGCCGTGCCCTGGCGCGACGCCCGATCCATGGGCATGGGCGGGTCTTCCCTGCTTTTCTCCCAAGGCTATGACAGTTTTTTCGGAAACCCCGCAGGTTTCGCCCAAAAAGCGTCCCTCACCCTGGGAGACCTCTCTTTCTGGGGCTATACGCCGATCGCTCCGGCTTCCCTTCAAAAACTGCAGAATGTGCTCAACCTCGTCTACTCCGACCCCGTGGAAAAGGATGCGGTCATCAATGAGCTCTTGACTACCAATGGCGTCCTTGGAGGGGGCTTTTCCGCCGGCTTAGGCTGGGCGGGAGGGGGCTTCGGCCTCGGCTTTTCAATGGTTTCGGACCTGGGCATCGCAGGAGTGGATTTCGCCAATTCGTCCCTCGTTGCCAGAAACCAGCTCACCGTCGTCCTCGGGCTCGGCCTGCCCATAAAGCTGGGCATCCTCCGCATGGATCTCGGCGCCGATGTCAGGGGATTCTACAGGCTCGATACCCATCCAGCCCAAGGATGGGCCGCCTACGACCTGGTGAACGCCGCCCTAGGATACGGCGGGGATTTCGAAGCCCTTGTCCAGCCCAATTCCATGCTCACCGGCATGGGCTACGCCTTCGACGCCGGCATCACCCTCAAGATAGGCCCCATTTCGGCGGGGTTCATGGCCCGCGACCTTTTCGCCTTCTACACCGCCGATATCCGCGGCATGACCTATCTCCAGGAATCGAGCTTCCTTCCTGAAGAGAGCTACACCGAGGTGGCCCTGGAGCCAACCTTCACCGCCGGCCTGGCGATGCGGCTCAACGAAAGCGGCTTAGTCTCTCCTTCGGTCTACGCCCAGACTTCGGATATCCAGGGCTTCATCCAAAGCGCCCAAACCATGAATGACATCGACGCAATCCTGCGTACCATGCAAATCGGCGCGGAGCTGAGGCTGATCCGAATCCTTCTCATGCGCCTGGGGATCAACGAAAATCTCTTCTCCCTAGGCTTTGGAATCGATCTTGCCCTAGTCCGCGCCGATGTGGCGGTTTTCCTGTTGCCCTCCGACGGGCTTGTCTCCGGCGGGGCCGGAATGACTGCCCGCATGGCGGTCAAATTCTAACATCAATTCCTGGGGCCGCCGTAGGCGAGGACCCCTCTTGTTGACTTTCCCTTGGGTTCTTTCTCGGGCCTGTCCTGTCTGCCAGCTCCCCGGCCTTCCTGGCCCTGGCCGGGGAATTCGGGCTTCTGCCCACCCGAGCCTTCCCGCTTCAATTCGCCGAGCGTAGAACCTTTCCTCTCGGTCCAGCGGGCCTTGAGGGCATGGAACTCCGATGATCCCGGCTGAATTCCCAGTTTTTGGGCCAGGAGTCCCCAGCTATAACCTTCGTCGTCACCCGCCACCACAAGAGCCTGCTCAAGGGTCAGCGCGCCTTCCCGGGCGATTTCAAGGGCTAGCCAGAGCTGGCCTGCGCTGTATCCCTCGGCAAGGTATCCCTCCAGAACCCCAGCCTCCACGCCGAAGGCGATTTGCAGCCTGGCGATGAGGGCCGCCTGATCGACCTCCTCGAATTCCTCCAACTCCAGATCTTCCGTTTCTTGGGCGGAGACCCCGGCCAGGAAACCAAAGGTCCCGGCGAGAACCAAGGCTAGGATAGCCAATTTCTTCAAAGTTTTCATTTCGTACCTCCGTAGATGGATACTTGATCCGGCCCGCTTCGGTTGCGGCTTATTTTTTATAAAATCGAGGCTATACTGCAAATAGGATGGACTCTAAGGAAACGGACGACGAAGCGGTGCGGCGCGTGCTCGCCGGGGACAAGGATGCCTACAGGATACTTGTGCTCCGCTACAGCCCCCGTATGATCGCCTTCTGCCGAAGCCGCCTCGGGACAGCGGGGATCCGAGAGACGGAGGAAGAAGCGAAGGACCTAGCCCAGGACGTATTTGTCCGCGCCTATGTCTCCTTGGCGAAGTACCGCCTAGGAGAAAGCTTTGCCGCCTGGCTCTTCGCCATCGCCGCGAATCGGATAAAATCGAAGTTCTGGATTTTCCAAAAGCAACGAGCAATAGCCGAGTCCGCGGCCAAGGATGCGCAAGATGCCCAGGAAATCGACCCCTCCCAGGAAAGCCTCCTGCGTCTCCAGGGTGAGTCCCTCATCCGGGCACTGACCCTCCTGCCCAAGGATTTGCGCCTGCCCATGGAGTTGTATTATCTTGGAGAGCTTTCCGTCGCGGAAACCGCATCCATCCTGAAACTGGGCCAGGAAGCGGTCAAGACTCGGTTATTTCGGGGGAGAAAGGCCTTGAAGGAAATCGCCGAATCGAAGAAACCTTCCGGGGTTTCGAGGAGTATATATAGATGATGAAATGCGAAGAAGCGCGATCCGTCATCTCCTCTTGGGTCGAGGGCGACCTGGACGATCGCAGGTACAGGGAATTCAAGGCCCACATTGGAACATGCCAGGAGTGCGCCTTCAAATTCCAGTCCCTGACCCTCCTCATGGAAAAAGACCTGGGCAAGAAGCAGGCCCACGGTCCCGAGAATGCGGAAGAGTTCGCCGATACTGTCATGGCAGCCCTGCCGGATTCCAAGCATCCAGGTTCCGTGATCCGATTCCGCAAGGCCTTCATCTCCCCCGCCCTGGCCGCCGCAGCGGCGGCAATCTTTGTCCTAGGCCTTGGATTCGGGATTTTCTTTACGAAACTGAACACAAATCGGACAACCATCCGCTTTACCATCGCCGTACCCGACGCCCAATCGGTGCATCTGGCGGGAAATTTCAACCGATGGAACAACAAGACCTACGAACTGAGGCGAGTTGGCTCAGGCGATATCTGGGAAATCGAGCTGCGCTTGGCCAAAGGCACCTTCTATGTTTACAATTATATTATCAATGGCGAAACCTGGGTTGCCGACCCCGAGGTTCCCCTTACGGTGGACGATGGGTTCGGCGGATCGAGCAGCCTCTTGAGGCTATAGGACGGTAGTATGGGCAACAGGCAGTTTTTTAAGAACCTCATGATTTTCGGCGTGGCCTGCCTGCTTTTCGCCGCTCCGGCGCCAACCCACGCCAAAGGGTTGGATGACTGGCTTGCCCAGCCCTCCTCCGCCGCCTACAGGAGCCTCGCCCCGGAGATCAGGGCCTTCGCCGCGGAATTGCGCCAGCTCTCCCTGTCGGACAGCCTCCTTCTCATGCGATTGGAAGAAGCATCCAACAAAAGAGCCTCCCTTTCCGCCCTCCAATCCAGCCTCAGGACCGACATGGAACTGATACGCCTCTCGGCCTTGAGCCTAAAATCCCGCCAGCTCTACCCCGCCAAGGAAAAGGACGCCACCAAAATCATCGAAAAGGCCATGCTCCTCCTGAGAACGGGCATCGACAAGGCCGAGTTCGAGGAGGCGATGGACGCCGCCCTGGGCAAGGCCGGGCCTAAGGCCAAGCAAGACGCCGTGCTTTCCCGGGCGTTTTCCGCCTTGGCGGTGACCGCCGCCGCAGACGCCACCTACTCGTTTTCCGACGCATCCCGCCATGCCTTCATCTCCTACCTGATATGGAGCGACCTTTCGGAAAAAAAGTTCGACTCCGCGGTAGCCGAGATCGCCAAGCGCGTTAAATCCGGCGTGCCCGTGGATATGGCGGTTGCGGCCATCCTCAAGGAATCGGAAGGCCAAAAATCCTCAGGCAAGAGCGGATCGGACAAGGAAAAAACCTCAGGCGGTGGAAAGCCCCAGGATACGGGGAAACCCGACTCCCCGGGAAAACCCGAGGACCCAGGCAAGCCGGACAATCCTGGAAACTCAGGGAATCCGGGCAAAAAATAATACAGGCCGCCCCAGTTGCTCAAAAATGCAGTTCTGCGGTATATTCAAGGAAATTCATCGACGCGCGCCACATGAATCGATAATGCAACATTTTCGAGCGCCGTCGCCCTGAGCTCGTTCCCCGCCGCCCTGCGTGCGGCCCCAGCCTTTGATTGATCAGATTCATGCTGTTCAAGCATTTTTTTATAAGGGTTCTCATGGATTTTTCCTCATTCTCCTTTCATCCGGCCATAGCAGCCAACATCGAAGCGGCGAAGTACGCCGAAGCCACCCCCATCCAGCAAAAAGCGATTCCCGCCATGCTCTCAGGCCGCGACGTCCTGGGCCTTGCCCAGACCGGCACCGGCAAGACCGCGGCCTTCGCCCTGCCCATCCTCCAGATGCTCCTGGAAGGCGGCCGCTGCCGCGCCAGGGCGCTTATCGTCTCTCCCACCCGGGAGCTGGCGGAGCAGACCAACAAGGTATTCAAAGAGTTCAGCAAGGGCACGGAGCTCAGAAGCATGAGCGTTTTCGGCGGAGTATCCACGAAATCCCAGATCAAGGAGCTTAAAAACTCCATGCCCGAGATTCTTGTCGCCTGCCCGGGTCGGCTATTGGACCTTCTGGGCCAGGGAGCCGTGCGTCTGGATGGCATCGAGATCCTGGTATTGGATGAGGCGGACCAGATGTTCGACATGGGCTTTCTTCCTTCGATCAAGAAGATCGTCGCAGCCCTCCCTAAGGAACATAAGACCCACCTCTTCTCCGCCACCCTGCCCAAGGAAATCCGAAGCCTGGCCCGGCAATTCCAGCGGGATCCGGTTCGGGTGGAAATTGGCGAATCCCGGCCCGCCGAGACGGTGCGCCACTTCATGCGATCCCTGGACCAGGGGGACAAATACGAAACCCTCCGCTCCGTGCTCGGCCGCATCGGCACCGAAGGCCAGACCCTCATTTTCACCAGGACCAAGCACAGGGCCAAGAAACTCGCCCTCCAGCTGGCCAACGCGGGTTTTGAGGCCACATCCCTTCAGGGAAACCTCTCCCAGGGCCAGCGCGAGAAAGCCATGTCCAGCTTCCGCTCAGGGCGCGCCACCATCATGGTAGCCACGGACATCGCGTCCCGGGGCATCGACGTGACCCAGATTTCCCATGTCATCAATTTCGACATGCCCGACACCCCCGAGGCCTACACCCACCGGATAGGCCGCACCGGGCGGATGATGCGCCAGGGAATCGCCCTCACCTTCGTGACTCCCGACGACCGTAAGCTTCTGAGATCCATCGAAAGCCTCTTGGGAAGCGCGATCCCCGCGATGGCATAGAAAAAATATAATCTATTTATTTGCCAGGCCTTCGGGTCTGCACTATAGTCGTTCTTATGGGAGCGACTGCGTGCAGGACCTCGAATCGCCTGGCATTTTTTTTCATCTCTTCTCTTCAGGCGGCGAAGGAAGCGCATGCCCGCAGGCTTTAAAGTTTTAGGTTCAAAGAGGAGGCATGGGATGAAGAGGGTTGGCATCATTGCGGCGTCCTGCAGGAAATCTTATAGATGAAGAAACACAATCTGTTTTTTGGGCTTTTATTCCTCTGCGCCGCAGCGGGGCTTTTCGCCCAGGCGGGCGAAAAGCCCGCCGTCCCGGTCACCTTCTATTGGCAGGGAACGGAGACGGTGGATATCTACCAGAACGGCGCTCCCTTGCGGGCGACCTTCATCGATTTCCGCCTGCGGGCCGACGAATCGGGAAAACCTGTATTCAGCGTTCCGGGAACCCTGTCCGACGGGGATGTCTTCATAGCCGGGGTGCGGGGAGGAGGAGGCGGACATTCCTTCCTCTTCCTTGCCGTGGATACCTACGGCAAAACCCTCTGGAAGACCGACGCCCTTGCCTGGTCGGCCTTCAGCCCGCCCTTGGACGGCTCGGCCTGGTACGACCCTATCCGGCGCGCCAATTCGCCCAAGCGGCCGACCGCTGTGCATTACTCGGCGCCCAACGCGATCCAAGGGGACCTCAACGCGAAGTTCGGGTATCCCGCCTACAGCATCCACGACCCCTTCCTTGGGCAGTTTTCATTCTTTTATTCCAAGGTCGCCCTGGAAGGCGCGGCGGCCACCCCGCCCAGCGTGAAGCTTGCCCCCGCTCCCGCAGCTCCCTCCGCGCCCCTGCGGGTGGAGGGCGAAGCCTTCGCAAGCGTCGTAGGTGAAGCGAGACCCGGAGATTCGGGCATAGCCGAGGGGGGCCTTTGCCTGGGCTGGATACTCAACGGATCCAGCGCCACGTACAAA
>VKGY01000002.1 GCA_008080685.1 Spirochaetota bacterium | reverse complement strand
CTTCGGGCGCCAAGGCGGCGGTCAACTTCCTCTACCGGCATCATACGATGATCCAGGTTGCGCGAAGGATGATTGAGTCCGGTGCGTTAGGCGAACTATATGCCGTCCGCGGCGCATACCTACAGGATTGGCTTTTGTCAGGCGAGGAAGAAAATTGGCGCCTTGATCCCACACGGGGAGGGAAATCCCGCGCCATGGCGGACATCGGCTCCCATTGGCTCGACTTAGCTCGTTTCCTTACCGGGCGGGAAGTCTTGGAAGTCTGCGCCGACCTAGGCGCAGACTTCCGGAGGCGCCATTCCGGAACGGAAGACGGAGGCTCTGTCCTCCTGGGATTCGGCGGCAGTCTTCGCGGGAGCTTTTCCGTCTCCCAGGTCAGCGCGGGACGCAAGATGGGCTTCTGGATCGAGATCGACGGCAGTAAAGCATCCCTGCGCTGGGACCATGAGAACCCATACAGTCTCTGGATAGGTTATGGCGGCCAACCAAATGAACAGCTGATCTACCATCCCTCGATGGCGATGGAAGGCCCTGAAGGCAAGGCCGAACGCTGGCCGGACCCGCAGAAGCGCATGCTTGACGCATTTTACCGCTCGGTCGCGGGAAGAGCGTTCAAAGCAGACGGAGCGGCCAACCCAAGCGGAATGACTGATGAAGGTTATGCGACCTTCGAGGTTGGGGCGCGCATCGCCTGCAGAATAGAAAAAATAATCGAAAGCCACGAAAATAGGTTGTGGATCGCAATCTAATCATATATGCAGGATATCAAGATAGGCAGCGCTCATTTTGTTGTCCCGCCTCGAAAAATTTGACAGGACGGCAGGATCCCCAGGATCGACTGGACAAGGAATGCGGCCAACCACCGCCAATCGCCCCTCCTGTGATTCCTGAAAATCATCGTTATCATGTCTTATCAACCAACCAGAGAGGGCAGAAGGACAGATCCCATGATCATTGAAGACCACCCGTGCAGGCTGGAGATGGCTCTATGCAGGGGCGGAAGCCTCCTAGATCGGAGGGACAATGGGGTGGGCGCGCCTGTTGATCCTGACCATCCTGTTTCCCTGTCCGTATCCTTCCCTGTCGATCCTGACCATCCTGTTTTCCTGTCTGTATCCTTCCCTGTCCGTATCCTTCCCAATTCGTATCAATCACCCGCGCAAAGTCACTTCCTGGGGTCTGAACCCAAATAGTGACCCCAAATAAAACCATGTTGAACTAGATGCCGTATTCCTTCAGCTTTCTGTACAGCGTAGCGCGGCCGATGCCGAGGGCGGAGGCCGCGTCATCCTTATTGGGGAAACGACCGATCGCCTTGAGAATCTGTTGCCTCTCGCATTCCTGCAGGGTCATCACCTCCTCTAGTGGAGGTGAGCCAGAGCTGCCGCCGGGCAAAAGGGACGCGAGGCTAGAGGAATCCACGCATTGGCCATGGCTGTTCCGCACCACCCGCTCGATCGTCCTCTCCAGCTCCGCCACCCCCCCGGACCAGGCCATGAGGGAGAGACGCTGGAAGAAAGACGGCTCGGGGAAACAATCCTTACGATAGATAGCCTTGTACTTCTCGATGAAAGACCGGGCGAGGATGGGAATGTCGCCGGGCCGCTCGGAAAGAGAGGGAAGGGCTATCAAGTTTTGGGCGATCCTCACGCCAAGCTCCTCGTCGAACTTCCCCTCAGAAGAAAGCCGCAGCACATCGGAGGAAGAGGAAAAAACCATCCTTGGGACCCTGGCGCTCCGATCCGCCTGGACACGGGATTTCATCAAGGCGAGGATCCGACGCTGGAGATAGAAAGGCATCTCCTCGATGTGGATGAAAAAGATAGTGCCATCCCGGGCAATGCGCAGCTTGCTCGCCGGGGCGAAATCATCTTCCCCGCCCTCCCGGGCGCCGAAAATATCCGCCTCAAGGTAGTCAGGGGAAAAGTTGCGGCAATCCACAGGCACGAAAGGCCAGTCCCCACGATCCGAATACGCATGGATCGCCCTGGCCAGAAGAGACTTGCCAGACCCTGGCGGCCCCACCAGAAGCACAGGCTCATCGGTAACAGCCAGACGCTTGGCCGCCATGATCACCGCACCCATGGCCGGATCCTCGGTCTTGATGGAATCGAAAGTGGAGCAGCTCCGCACCTGGGGAGCGTCGTTCAGCACATTGTAAGCCGAGTCGGTGCTCTTGAAGAGGAAAATCATCCCGTACTTGATGTTGTTCCTCTGGATGACCCTAAAACTCAAGAAGCCGGAAATCGAAACAGAGCCGTCGGAGTAGGCAAACTCCTGGTTGGAAAACTGCCTATGCCCGGCCACCGCCTCCCGGATGAGAGGATGATCCAGGATATCGACGATGGGAGTGCCCTCGCTCCGCCTGTCCAGATGGAAAAGGGCGCCGAACTGACTATTCCAGTGAACGATCTCTCCCAGTTCATTGGCATAGACCAGGGCATCCTCCATGAAGTCCAGGATTATCTCCCGCTCCTTCTTGATGATTGACAACTTGTCGTAGTCGTCCAGGTTGCGGAGCTTGGAACTTAGGAGTTCCGCCATGCGCTCCAGGAAATCGATGGAGAGCTCAAGGTTGTCGAAGACGGGGCTGTGCTTGCCCTGGGGAACCAATAGGTCGATGGCGCCTACGATGCCCTCTTCGTAGTGGATCGGAACAGCGATGATCTGGGAGATGCAGCACCCTGCCTTGTCCAGGCAACCCTTGCAGGACTCGGATTCTGTGAGGTCGCTCACCACCATCACTTTGCCGGTGAGAATCGCATGCCCTGTGATGGAATTGGTTCGCACCGGCGGAGGATCGTCCACATAGCGGAAGGTATTCGCCACCCTTTGGAAGCTAGAGTCGATGATCATCACATCCACATCGAGCACCCTGGAGATGGCGGTGGCGAACTTGGAAGCGGTGTCCCTTATTTTGATCAGTTGCATTGCGTCCTCTTCTCCCCTCGTAATATCCCTGGTTTCAAAAGAAAAGTCATGTAACTCAAGAAGAAAAACAGTCCGCCAGAACCTGAAGCTGGTAGCACATGGTGACCGCCCCAGGGTCCAGGTGGCCCACACCCTTGTCGGTTCTGTAGGTCGCCCTGCCTTTTACCGCCTCCATCGCCTTGGTGGCTTCCATTCCAGCGATCGACCCGGCGCGCAGGGCATCCAGGGCGGCCCGGTCTCCCTTGCCTACGGCCAAGGCCGCCTTCATAGCCTCCAGACCTTGATAAAGCGGATCGATCATTGTCTTAAAGCCCGGCTTTGCGCCGCCCCTGGCCATGATGGCGTCCAACATGGCGCCCAGGACTTCCGCCAGGAGAGGGACGTCCAGGGACTCCCGCTGCCCGATGGCCTGGGAGGCCTTGATGTAGGCGCTGCCGTAGAGGACGCCCGAGGAACCTCCGACGGTGCTCATGACCAGCATGCCGATCTTCTTGAACAGCTCGCCCAGGGAAAGAGCCTCCAGAGTGGAGCGCTGCTCTAAAAGCTTCCTGAACCCCAGATCCATGTTCACCCAATGGTCCCCGTCTCCGGTGACAGAGTCCAACTCGGTCACATAGTCCCTGTTGTCCGCCAGCTTCTGCGCGACCTTGGCCACATAGTCCATGTAGCCCTTGGCATCAATCTTCATAGTACCGCCCCTCTAGGCCCTGAAGGCCGGCGCCGCGCTGGGAGCGGCTAGGAGGGTCGCCAACTCGCCGTCCAGCTTCAATAGAGTCACCGAGGCACCGGCCATCTCCAACGAAGTCATGAAGTTGCCAACCAAAGCCTTGCGGACCTTGATCCCCAGGGGCTCAAGGCGCTTTTCCACCTCGTTGAAGAGGATGTGGAGCTCCATGAGGGGGGTGGATCCCAGGCCGTTCACCATCACCGCTACCTCACTTCCGCGGAAATCGTAATCCGCCAGGATCTTTCCCAGCAAGGTTTCCGCCAAGGCCGAGGCGCTCTGGGGCGCGGTGCGCTCCACTCCCGGCTCGCCGTGGATACCCATGCCGATTTCGATCTCGTTTTCCCCCAGGACGAAGCCTGGCTTTCCCACGCCGGGTAAAATGCAGGGGCTCATGGCCATGCCCATGGAGCGGATGTTGGCGATGGTCTTCTCCGTCACCCGCTTCACCTCCGCCAGGGAGGCTCCCGATTCGGCCTTGGCTCCGGCGATCTTGTGGACCAGGACGGTTCCGGCGATTCCTCGCCGCCCGGTGGAGTAGGTGGAGTCCTTCACCGCCACATCGTCCTTGACCACCACGGAATCCACCTCGATCCCCTCCATCTCCGCCAATTCCTTGGCCAGGTTGAAATTCATGATGTCCCCGGAGTAGTTCTTTATGATAAGGAGGACGCCCTTGCCCGAGCTTGCTTCCTGGATGCCCTTGAGCACCCGGTCGGCGGAAGGGGAGGCGAAGACGTTGCCCGCCACCGCAACGTCCAGCATCCCTTCCCCGACATAGCCTGCGTGGGCCGGCTCGTGGCCCGAGCCTCCGCCGGACACAAGGCCCACCTTGGCCTTCTTTTCCCGCCGGGCTATGACCTCAGCCTCGGGGAAATACACCACAGAGGGGTTTGCCTTGGCGAAGCCTTCGAGCATTTCAGATACCACGTGATCCGGATTATTGATGATTTTCTTCATATTAGAGCTCCTTTGGTCAAATATTGCCTAGGTAGGCTTTCCTGACTTCATCGTTGGCGCTAAGGCGAGAGGCAAGGTCTGTCATCTTGACCTTGCCGGTCTCAAGGACGTAGCCCCGATCCGCAAGCTTCAAGGCCATGTTGGCGTTCTGCTCCACAAGGAGAATCGTGATGCCTTGGCCGTTGATGGACTCGATGAGGGCGAAGATCTGCTGGACTATGTTGGGCGCCAGTCCCAGGGAAGGCTCGTCCAGGAGCAGGAGCTTGGGCTTTGACATGAGGGACCTTCCTATGGTGAGCATCTGCTGCTCCCCGCCCGAGAGGGTGCCGGCGGTCTGCTTCCAGCGCTCCTTCAGCCTGGGAAAGAGATCGAAGACCCAGGCCAGGGATTTCTGTATTTCTGCTTTGTCCTTGCGCGTGTAGGCCCCCATCATGAGATTCTGCATCACCGTCAGGGCGGGAAAGACCTCCCGGCCTTCGGGGGAGAGGCTGATTCCCATTTCAACTATCTCCGCGGGGGAGGCTGAGGTGATTTCCTTGTCCATGAACCGGATGCTCCCCGAGCTGGCCTTGACAAGGCCTGTGACCGCCCCTAGTGTGGAGCTTTTCCCAGCCCCATTGCTGCCGATCAGGGCTACGATCTCCCCCTGCCGGACTTTCATGTCGATGCCCTTGAGGGCGTGGACGTTGCCGTAGTGGGCGTTGAGCCCCTTGATCTCAAGCATGCTTATTCCTCCACCCTGCCCAAATAGGCGTCGATGACCGTCCGGTTGGTACTGATTTCCTCGGGTTTTCCCTCGGCGATGAGCTTTCCGTGGTCCAGGACGTAGATGCGATCCGAGATTTTCATCACCACGTTCATGTCGTGCTCGATGAGAAGGATCGTATAGCCAGTGTTCCTCAGGCTGGTGATGAACTCCAGGAGCCGCTCCGATTCCTGGGGGTTCATGCCCGCTGCGGGCTCGTCCAAAAGCAGAAGCTTGGCCTTGGTCGCTATAGCCCTGGCGATCTCAAGCCGCTTTTGGTCCCCGTAGGGCAGGTTGGAGGCGTAGCTGTCGAGCTTGGACTCAAGGCCTATGTCCGAGAGGATACGGATGGCTTCTTTGTGCAAGGCTTCTTCCTCCCGGTGGTACCGGGGTGTCTTGAAGAGGAGGTCAAGGAAGTTGTAGTGGGAAGTGATGTGCATCCCGAGGAGGACGTTTTCTATGACCCTCATGTCCTGGAAGAGGCGCAGGTTTTGGAAGGTTCGCGCCATGCCGGATTCGACAATTTCCTGAGGGCTGAGGTCATGGACGTTTTTGCCGTCGAAGACGATCTCTCCCTCGGTGATGGGGTAAATTCCGGTGAGCATGTTGAAGAAGGTGGTCTTGCCCGCCCCGTTGGGGCCGATGACGCTGACAATCTCCCCTTCTTCGACGCGGATGGAGACGTCGTCCACCGCTACAAGTCCCTCGAATCTCTTTGTGATGTTCTTAACCGTGAGAAGGGACATGGGGCTCACTCCTTGGCCGAGGCTTCAAGGGGGCGATCCACTCCCCTGGGCAGATGGTACGGGGTCCGCTTTTGGCCGCCCAGGAACCCCTGGGGCCGGAAGCGCATCATCACTACGAGGATGACGCCGTAGACTACGAACCGATATTCCTGCATGAATCGCAGGAGCTCGGGGAAGGAGATCAGGAGGAGGGCGCCCAGGAAGGGGCCGGTCATGGTTCCCATGCCGCCCAGGATGACGATGCTGAGGATGACGATGGAGGTGTCGAAGGTGAAGGAATTGGGGTCGATGTAGTTGATCATGTGGGCGTAGAAGGCGCCGGCGAGGCCGCAGAAGAAGGCCGAGACTACGAAGGCGAAGACCTTCATGCGCATGGTCCGCACTCCCATCATCGTGGCCGCGAGCTCGTCGTCTCTTATGGCCGTGAGGGCTCGGCCGTAGCGGGACTGTACGATGGCCCCTATGGAATAGGTGGTGAGCACCAAAATGGCCAGCATGAGATAGTACAGGCCTTTATTGTTCAGGTTGAGTGCGACGCCGAATAATATCGGGCGGGGGATGCGCTGGATGCCCATGGGGCCGTTGGTCAGGGATTCCCAGTTCAGGGCCAGCATGCGCACCACTTCGGCGAAGCCCATGGTGGTGATGGAAAGGTAGGATCCCGAAAGCCTCAAGGTGGGAAGGCCCAGAAGAAGGCCGGCCATGCCCGCGAGGACGGCGCCCACGGGGGCGCTAAGGAAGAAGTTGAATCCCAGCTTGGTGGAGAGTATGGCTGAGGTGTAGGCGCCTATGGCGTAGAAGGCCGCGTGCCCCAGTGACACCTGCCCTGTGTAGCCTGTCACAAGGTTCAGGGAGAGGGCCAGGACGGAATAGACCCCGATCATGGTGATTATCCTCAGGATGTATTGGGAGGGAACTGCGAAGGGCAGGAGGAGGAGGACGGCCGCCGCGGTGGGGAGAAATATTTTCTTCCTGCGATCGACGTAGGTCCGGAGCTTGGAAAATAATAGCGCAATACCTTTCATGGGCATCCCTTTAGACTTTGGTTATGGTCTTCTTGCCGAAGAGGCCGGCCGGGCGGATCAAAAGCACGATGATGAGGATGAGGAAGGCGATGGCGTCTCGGTAGGAGCCTCCCAGATAGGTGGCGGCGAAGGTCTCGGAAACGCCGATGAAAAGGCCTCCCAGTATAGAGCCGTAGAGGATGCCGATTCCGCCCAGTACCGCCGCGGCGAAAGCCTTGAGGCCCACCATGAAGCCCATGGTGGGGTAGACCATCTGGTAGTAGCCGGCGATCAGGGTTCCGGCAATGGCGGCGGAGGCTCCGCCTAGGAAGAATGTGAAGGTGATGACGGAGTTGACCTTAACCCCCATGAGGTGGGCTGCCTTCTGGTTCTGCTCGATGGCCCGCATTGCCAGGCCTATCTTGGTGCCGTTCACCACGTAGGTCAAAATGGCCAAGAGAACCAGGGCCACCCCGAAGATTACAAACTGACGGATGCCCACGAGAGTTCCCGCGACCGTGACGTTGCCGTAGTCGAAGAGCTTGGGGAAATACTTCGTCTGGCTGCCGAAGGCGATCATGAGAAAGTTCTGGATAATATAGGATATGCCGATCGTGGTGATCAGCGCCGACATTCCCTTTGACTTCTTTTTTCGCAAGGGCTCGAGGCCTATTTTATCGATGGCGACTCCGAGAAGTCCAGTGATGGCCAGGCTCCCCAGGAGGGCTGGCAGAAGGCCGAACTGGAACCCCAACAGAACCATGGAGATATGGGCTCCGAAGGCGTACACGGACCCATGGGAGAAATTGATGAGCCTGAGAATTCCAAAGACGAGGGAAAACCCTACCGCCACAAGGGCGTAGATGATACCCAGCGTCAGGCCGTTGATAATCTGCTGCAAGACCATGGCTTCCCCTTAGCACCCTAATGCGGTGGAAAATGCAAAGGCCCCCGCGAAGCGGAGGCCTGGCGAAAAGGTGATTACTTATGCTGGGCGAATTTGCCGTCTTTGATGACTACCTGGGTGAAGACCTTCTGGGCGTCTCCCTTGGCGTCGAAGGTGGTGAATCCGGCGACTCCGGGGTACTTGATCTTGTAGAGCTGGTCGCGGATAGCCTTGCGGTCCGCTTTTCCTGAGGCTTTGATGGCCTCGAGGACCATGCCGGCGGAGTCGTAGGCCTGGGCGGTGAGGGAGGAGGGAGTGGACTTGTACTTGGCCCTGTAGCTGTTCACGAAGGACTGGATGTGGGGCTCGGTGCTGTTGTGGAAGAAGGCGGCGGGGAACATGATGCCCTCGGCGTTCTGTTTGGCCAGGGCGATGAGCTGCTCGCTATAGGCGTTGGAGAATCCGACAAGCTTGATGCCAGGGACAACAGCCTTGTACTGGGAGGCGAAGGGAGCCAGGACGTTGTACATGGCCACCACGATGACGGTGTCTACGCCGGCGGCCTGCATCTTGGAGATGGCAGGGGCGAAGTCCACGGTGCCGTCGACGATTTCCTCATGGGCCGCGACCTGCCCGCCCTTTTCGGCCACCAGCCTCTTGGTGATCCCCGCTGTGGAGGTTCCCCAGTCGGTCTTTACCGAGAGGACGCCGATTTTCTTGGCGCCAAGGGTTTTCATGGCAATGTCGATTCCCGCGCTGGCCTCGACGTTGATCACCGTGTTGTTGCGGAAGATGTAGTCGCCCACGGAGGAATAGTCCGGGTGGGAGGCTGAGGGGGAGATCTCAGGAAGGCCTGCTTCCTGATATTTAGGCGCCGCAACCAGGCACACGCCGGAGGCGAAATGGCCGATCACCGCTACGATATCTCTATCGGAGATGATTTTTTCCGCCACGTTGGCCCCTTCCTCCCCTGAGTTCTTGTCGTCGAAGGCCACTACCCTGATTTTCTGGCCTAGCACTCCGCCTTTTTCGTTCCACTCATCTACCATGAGCTGGACGGCGTTCCTGAAGCCTATGCCGTACTCCGCGAAGTCGCCGGTCATCGGCGCGGCGACAGCGATCTTTATGTCCTTGGCGCTCACTCCAACGACGAGCACCATGGACAGAGCGAGGATCGCGACGACCTTTCGCATCTTGTTCATTCTCATACCTCCAAAAAACTGACTATCCTCAAGCCCTGCTTCTTGCGGAAGGGGCGTGTAGGCGCATTCAACCCGCGAGTATAATCCTTAGGATTTCCAGATCCGTTTCCCTCATGCCGTCATGGCCGAGCCTGCCCACCGCGTCGATGGTGGCCTCTATATCGCCTTTGACGATTCCGCAGCCATCCTCGTAAACCTTTCCCTTCATGGCAAGATATTGGGCTATTATCGCCGCATCGACGCCGGTGGCGATTTTCGCCGCGCAGGAGGCTTTGGCTCCGTCGCAGATGACGCCGGAGACGTTGGCCAGGGTGTTGATGATGGAACCCTCTACTTCCTTGAGCCCGCCGCCTGCCAGGTAGCACAAGCCCGCCGCTGCGCCAGCGGAGGCGCTCATCGCGCCGCAATAGGCGGATAAGCGGCCTATCTCGGCCTTGAGGCGGATGGTCACCAGGTTTGCAAGGACCAGGGCGCGGATGAGTTTATCCTTTTCCACGCCGGAATGCTTGGCAAAGATGATGAGGGGCAGGGAGAGGGTTATGCCTTGGTTTCCACTGCCGGAATTGATCACCACCGGAAGGCTGCATCCGCTCATGCGAGCGTCCGAGCCCGCCGCCGCCATGGCCCGGATCTCCGCCCACACTGAATCGCCGTAGACTTCCTTCACCGCCAAGCCCACGTTGAGGCCGTAGGGGTTTCGCAAGCCTTCCTGGGCGATGGATGAGTTGTACTTTATCTGGAGGTCCACAAGGTTCCGGACAGGGTCGATGTCACCTTGGGTGGAAAAGCTATAGATCCCCGCCACGGACAGGCCGCTCCGGTCCGTGAGGGCTGCGGTGTAGTCCGTGTCTGAGAAATCCTTGTAGAGGAGCCGCGCCCCGTTCTTTTCTATCCTGGAAACATTGGTATGGGTATGGATGATCTCCACCAGGGAGGTTTCCTGGCCGGCCTCCATTTCGACGATGAGGTAGAGGCCTGCCTTGTCGGGGATAATCTCGACTTCGCAGATCTTAAGCGCGGCGAGTTCGTGGATCCTTGACCTGTCCTGGTCCGACAGGCCCGCGAGGACTTCCATTCCCTTCTCCGGCGCTGCGGCGACCATGCCGGCGATGGCGCTGGCTTCGATTCCCTTGAGGCCCCCGGTGTTGGGCACGTGGACGGCCTTGGCGTTCTTTATGAGGTTGCCGCTGCAGCGGACTATGATGCGCTCGGCTTCCCGCCCAAGGACTTCCCTTGCCTTGGCTGCTGCCAGGGCTATGGATATGGGCTCGGTGCAGCCCAGGGCCGCGAAAAGTTCCTCGGTGAGAATTTCAACATAGGGTATCGGTGCAGGCTTCATCCACGCTCCAATGAGTATCATAATGATACTGTTCTTGATCAAACAAATTATCAAACAGTTTGCCGGATTTGTCAATAAATAGATTTCTTGATTTGAAACATGGGAAGTTGATGGAGTGGAATTTATAATTAGTTTATATATAACAAATTAGCAAATTATCTAAGCAAATTATAATTTCGATATTGACAAAAATTTATATTAGCTTGATAGTGTGTGTATCGAATAATAAGCATGAGTATCATATTGATACTATTCGATTGGTCTAATTTCCTTTAAGGAGGATTGAGGTGTCTAAGATCAAGAATGTTCCCATCACGACGGATAACGAAAAGGTCAACATCAACCGGAACGCCATCGAGCACAGGGCGACATGGATGGGACTTATGATGGATGAGGCGAAGAAGGCGGGCATCGACCTGGTTCCCGTGGCTCGGAAGGCCGTGGGCCGCACGGGCTGCTTCCACGGACTCAATGTCTACAAGAAGAACATGAAGAAGGAAGAGGATCTGTTGTCCTTCGCCGAAGTATTCAGTTCCGAGCTCACCCTCAAATCCTTCGATATGGACATAGTCAAGAGGACCGCGGATGAGTTCATCCTCGAGTTCCACTATTGCCCCTTGGTCTCCGCCTGGCAGAAGCAGGGCCTCTCCGACGAGGACATCGACCTCTATTGCGACATCGCCATGGACGGGGACAGGAGGATCGCGGAATCCTTCGACACCTTCGAGTTCGACCTCCGCGGCACCATCGCCAAGGGCGAAAAGGTCTGCACGGTCTGCTTCCTCAAGAAGCAGAAGAAATAAGCCAGTATCTTCCCGCGGCGGCGTGGCGAATCCAGGCGCGCGGCGAGGGCCGGCCCCCATGGGGGCCGGCCCTTTTTTCCCCCCGGGTCGCAGGCGCGGCCAGGTTTGGCGCGACGCAGTTTGAAGAATGATGGGACAAGATGGTGGGACAGGGCCATGGGACGGAAGATCCTGTAAATCCTGACGATCCTGCTATCCTGTCCTATCAGCTGATCGGTAGGATCAACAAAAATCTAGATTTCCAGATTTGAATTTCCCCCATGGCCGCGAGGCATCGTGGATGAAGATCAAATCCTCCGCCATGTATTGGATGGTATTTTTGAGCTCCAGTCTTCCAAGCCAGCGGGAGGGGATGGCCTTGCATCCCTGCATGGCGCCAAGGAGATTGCCTGCGATGGAACCGGTGGAATCGCTGTCGCCTTTGATGTTGACGGCCATGCAAATTCCTTCCTCAAGGGTATTCGATCGGAGCGCGCAGAAAACCGAGATGGCCAAGGCTTCCTCTCCTACCCATCCTTCTCCCAATGCTTCAATGCACGATTCCGGAGAATCGCTTCCCTTGGCCAGGCGCAGCGCCTCTTTCAGCTTGGAGATAGTTTCTTCGGCTCCCTCTTCCCTTTCGAGAAAAGAAATCGCCCGCTCCGCCGCTCCGGCCAAATCTAATCCTAGGACGAGATCATGGATGATCAAGGCGAAAGCCCCTGCGGACAGATAGCCCGAAGGGTGCCCGTGGGTGAGCCGGGCCGAAGCACAGCCGATGTGGAAGGAAAGGCGCCGAGATTCCTCCTCCGGGCTCCCCTTCGCCGCCATGAATATTCCAACCGGCGCGGCTCGCATGACACCTCCGCATCCTTTGCTCCTATTCTCAGCCTTCAAAGGCTTTCCGTAGCCCGTGGCCGCCGACAAGGATCCGAGGCATGTCGCTCCCGGAGCCCTGCGGCAAT
Organism: Spirochaetota bacterium; assembly: GCA_008080685.1. Lineage (GTDB taxonomy): Bacteria > Spirochaetota > Spirochaetia > Treponematales > Rectinemataceae > VKGY01. The sequence goes on along the minus strand of VKGY01000002.1, from coordinate 12,701 downwards.
GCATTTCCTTCTTCTTCATGAGCCTACCGCTAGGGGCGTAGCCTTCGATGGGAACCTTGCATCCTTGGGTGTGTAGCCATTGTAAGTATGAATGGTGGAGCCAAGTCCCATAATCGGGAGCCTCGTTGCCGCAACCATCCATCTTGGCGCGGATAAGTCCTTCGGCGGTGAACAAGGTCATCTGGGTATCGTCGGTTATCCTCCCTGCAGGCCCGTATCCATTGTCCACCAAATCCCTGATCCCCATAGGCCCGTAGGCTGCGAGAATGGATTCCTTGTCGATGAACTCGACAGTCGCGCCGAGGGCGTCGCCGCAGGCTCCCGCCAAAAGACTCCCCCTCGCCCTGTCGAAAATACGCCACGTCGTTTCGAAGGACCTGACATACTGCTCCTGGGCATTCGTTTCGATCGTACCGGGCCGGGCAATCCGCACCGCTTGAATCGCCTCCTCCGGCGAGAATCCGAATTCGACAAGGATCCTTGCGGTGACAAGGCCTGTCCTGCCCAACCCACCCATGCAATGGATGCACACCTTCCCTCCCCTGTGGAGGACAGCACGTATCTGAGGGCCATGCTTCTCCCAATCCCGCTCCCAGCGGACATCAGGAACATCGACATCCCTGATGGGCAGCTTGAAGTGCTTGATTCCCTTAGGGACAACGGCGCCCATATCGCCAACGCCGACTTTGAAATATTCATGCTCTTCCATGAGGCTTACAAGGATTTCAGCCCCCCAGCCCCGGATCGCCTCCATGTCAGCCGCCAGGTTCCTATGGTGGTTCCCTGACATGCCGTGGCAAATCTTCCCCGGGCATATCGTCATCCCAATCTCGCCCATTTCCCTAGGCAACTTCACCGAGTCGATGCGAAGCGGATTGTTCTCGCTAGTATGCATTATTCTTTTCTCCTCTCGGGATGTAAAAGTAGTTCATCAAGGATTTGCCATTTATCCTGATAGGGTTTTGCATCTTCAAGTAAGAACGAATACCAAACCGAAGGTTCAGATTGATCGCTTCTGGAGCTTTTGCTTTTTTCTTCTCTGATTTTTCCCACGATTTCCCTATTCGGTACAATGAAATATTCACGTTCCGTCTTTCTGGGATTTATAAGGATATAGAAAAGATCATCAGACTCGAGCCGTTTGCATTTTTCACTCAGGAGCCAAAAACTAAAAGTGGTGGAATTTGTCTTTACTTGGATCGGGATCGCTGAAGTCCCTTCGGAGTTTGAGACGAGAAGATCTACGCCTTGGGCATTCCTCGAGGTTGGAGCAACGATATACCCTCTCAGTGACAATTCCGCGGCAGCCAAATACACGCCTGCCATGCCAGTAAGTTGACCCTTAGTCGCCATGCTCGATCCTCCAGATATTCAACCTTTTAAATAATTATTGTGAACCCTTGGAGGAAATTCAGCAAGCTTTATGTTTTCGTGCGATAAGGGCTTCTGGGAATACCTAATCCTACGTTGAAAAATAACCACAGAGGGAAGATAGGACCGCAAGATTGGGCAGAATCAACTGGGCAGGCTGGTTATGGCTCTAGGCAGGGGCGGCGGCTGACTGGGGCGGCGAGGCCATGGGGTGGGAGATCCTGAAAATCCTGAATATCCTGTTATCTGTCATATTTACCAACACGGGAAGACCAAAAGACAAGATTTTTAGAGTCAAATTTTCGCGTAGACGAAGAGAAATCGTGGATCAAAATCAGCTCCACAGCCATGCATCGGATGGCGCCTTAAGGCACCTGTCTTTTATAACAGCTGTCCTAAGTCCACGTCCAACGCTCTCAGGACTGATGCAACCTGCTCGAATGCGTCGGTTTGAATCTGGTCCGCGTCCATGGTTCCCGCCGCCTTGGAATCAATGAGGAACAAACGCACTGTGACGGGTCCAAAATCATCACGGTCATGGAACTTATCTGCGATATGTATGAATCCTGCACGAGCTACAAGATTTTTCATGAGCGGCCTGCACACAGCTACGAGAGATGAAACGCCACCAGGATAATGCTTGATAGAGTAGTAAATATCATATGCGTCCTTCTTCTTATCTCGGCCCGCCAACGCGTAGCCCTTCATCACAAGCAATGCAGGAATGGTAGCGACCTGAAGATACACTGCGTTCTTTCGGCGATCCGGCATCATTCCTTCGAACTTGAGCATCACACAATGGTCAAGGGCAATCCCACAACCATCGATAGTCCCAATATGTGACGGCTCGGCGCCATCAAGCAGGAGCCTGGTACTGATCCACCTACGATGACGAATTTATCGCGCCACGCTCCGAGTATCTGGCCTAGTTCAACCAATACGGATCAGACGGCTTGCGATTCACGCGCGCCATATTCCTGCGCGGTTTCTGGGTCTATCATGCCCGGCGCTCCTTCCACCATGGAATAAGAACCTGCTGTAATAAGTTGTCCGCTGCTTCCTCGCCTCGTTCCCCCGCGGCATTCAGATCGAGCCAGGTTGTGATTGGATCGGCGCACCAGACGCCAGGGGCAGCTTCGATCCTACGGGCAAAAATCGAATCATCCGGTGTTTCGAGTATTACCACATTGCCGCCTCGATCAACCGATTTGAGATTTAATAGACGGGTTAAGATTTCCTTGCCGATCGAATCGACGTAGAAAAAGGCTGTAGACTGTCGCGCATAAGGCGCATACCATCGAGCCACCGAATAAGATGCATACATGACATGGGCCCCTCCATCCGCTTCGGCGAACGATGCCCGCGCTGCGTCCTCAAGGGTTTTTCCATCCAAGAGGGTGTACCACGACTTTTGGGAAAGACGAGGTAGCTCATACGATGCTTTCCATGCCTCGAGAAGCTCCTGGGGCCGATTCAGGTAAAGGCCGCCGGGTTCGAGTCTGGCCCATTCCCTCTGAAGGAGCAGCTTGCGCACGTTGCTTACCTGGCCCATTCCCTCTGAAGGAGCAGCTTGCGCACGTTGCTTACCTGGCCCATACTCACACCCGAGGCCGAAACCAGATCCTGGACTTTCCAAGCATGCAGGGGGAATTCCAGCAGAACTTTGAGGACGCGTCCGGATTTTGGAGTGAATATTGACCGCAAGGAACGCTGTTCCATGAAGGGATTGCCGACAGCATGCAATTCAATGAAAACCGTGCCGAATGAAAGTCTGGCATTACCGGCTAGGTCTACATATCCTACTCCGGATTCCACACACAATCGACGCGATTCGACGGAAAGGAAAGGCGCTGCAACTACTCCATACACATTTTTATCATTGCATTCCGCCATTATAGCTCGTAGTTCCAGAAGCGAATGACGGACTTCCCTAGGCTGGCCGATTTTTTTACATTCAACAATCCATCGCCATTGAACGTTATCGGCCATGATCTTTACAACGATATTAATGATGGCGCCGTTAATCTTTTCTTCGCGTTGAATGGATGCCACGGATAGAAATGGCACTAAAGCCCCTAACTCTTTAAATCTGGCTTCTATGCGAGTTTGAATATCAGCGATTTTCAGTCTTTCGTTTATTTCAGCATACGTTGAAAATAGTCAATTTTATGAAGTCACGCAAGTCCATTTTCAAAATTTTAATCGTTTTCAACGAATGCTGAAACCATTATTTTTTATGAAATTCGAGATTCGTTACTCGCAGTTAAACCGCCATCGATTCCCTCGCTCCATTGAACTCGAGATACTTTGAATTTGTCATATAAAAATTGTTGACTGTCCTGGTAATAGAATTACACAAATAGAACAAAGATAGGTCGCTATGTAGGGACTGCTGTTATCTGGAGTCGCGGTTGTCTGCTGCTACGATCCATCCCGCCCACTCCCCTCCTGTATATCCTGTGTATCCTGCCGTCCTGTCTTATTCCTTCACGCGCGATGTCAATTTCCGGGGTCTGACCCCATGAGTTGAACGGAGCTTATAGAGCTCCTCGACGGCGAACTGAAGCTTGCAGACCACATTTTTGCGCGACAATGGATAGAGATAGAAGGTCGAGTCGATGGTGGAGAGGTCAAGGCAGTCGCCCTTGCCGAAATAGTCGAACTCGATGTGGAGACTGTACAGGGCAGAAGGAGGCAGCTCAAGCTTGAAATGCTCCTCCGGGGAGGAACTCTCCAGGACAAAACCCTTGGAAGAATGCGTCAAGGTCGCTTCGCCCAACTCCACGAAACCCTTCGCGTTGGGCAGAAGATCCACCTTCACCCGGTCCATGAAAAAGTAGCGGCCCTTTTCGATCTCCTTCCTGACCATCCCGCGTTGGAAGTCGAACCAGTCGGGGATGTGGGAAAACTCAGTCTCGCCCACCTCCGCGGAAAGCTCGCCGTAGACACCCATCCTCCAGCGCTTGCCGCACGCCTCGCACCAGAGCGCATCGCCCTCCGAATTCATCCGCGACTCCGCCAGGCAACTGGGACACTGGTAAAGAATATGGTGCAAGCCCTTGGCGCGACGGGGATGGTCGATGGCGATGCGGTTTTCCCGCTGCCAGCGGTAGTCGTTGTACTTGAAAGTTGCCCTGAGCGTCGTGTTGATCTCCTCCACCGAGGAGGCCTCGATCTGCTCAGGGGTGAAAAGCCGCGTCATTGTGGCCTCGATTCTGCACTTGCGCTTTTCCAGGTTCCACACAGGCTGGGAAAGATAATTGCCCCTTTGGATATAGGTGACCACCGGAACCTTGAACAGCTTGATCAGCTTGCCCAGGGAGTCGGGTAGGACCGAATCCACCCCGCAATACGAGTACCGGGCCTCGGGATAGAGGGCCAGGATACTCCTGTTCACCTCAAGGGCATACTTCATGTGACGCAAAAGAAGGACATCGTTGGTGAACTTCCGCTTGCAGATGCAGCCCACCTGGCGGAGGAGCTCCTCGCCCCTCAGGAAACCGTCGATGGCCACCACATAGTTGGCCCCATGGGGAAAAATCGCCCGGGTGGCGGACTTGAAGTCCACGAAGGCCATGTGGTTGGAGATGAAAAGATAAGGCGGCTTGAGCCCCTCCATGCCGATTTTTTCTACCTTGAGCTTCCGGGCTAGGGTTTCTGGAAAACTGAGGAGCCAGGCCACGGGCGTAAGGAACCACCGCTGCTGTACAGGCTTCCTCGCCATATCGAATTTTTCATAATTCCGCACTTGTCATCCTCGCTGGCGCGTAATGCTTGCCAAGCCCAGTCTAGCCGACTTCACTTTGCGAAGAAAGTCGCCAAAAGTGGCGTGGCCAAAAGCACCACCGTCATGCGGAATAGATGGAAAATCATGGAAATGGGCGTTTCGGCGCCCGCGTCGGTGGCCGACAAGGCCATGCCCGAGAGGCCCCCGGGGGCGGTGGCGTAGATCGCAGTCTTGAGATCTATGTGGAAAACCTTGTTGAGGATGAAAGAAAGGCCGAGGCAAATGACCACCAAGGCGATGATATAGCCGAGAGCCACGGGGATTACCTCGGGATGGCGCTTGATCATTTGGACATCGGAATTGGAAACCACCACATAGGCCACCATGATCTGGGAAATGGCGGACAGGGCGCTCCCCGACGCCAGGTTCCCCCCTGCGAAACCCTTGGCCAAGAGGCCGAAGATCATGCCTCCCACAAGATACCCGGAAGGAATCTTCACCTTGTTGCCAAGCCAACCGCCCAGCAGGATGGCAGCGATGATGATGAGCCCTTTTTCTTTCATGATTCCCTCCGGATACAACCAGGCCCGGCGTGGAACCGGGCCTGGGAATATGCTTGGGCGGGCGGAGCAAAATCGCCCCGCCCCGCTACCCTCACTCTACCCTGCGGATCGAATCGATGAAAGTGCCGTCCCGGTACTCCACCAGGCCGACGATCTTGTCTGAAAACTCCACCTCGTCGGGCACGCCGGTCGTTTTTTCGATCTCCGCCTTGAGCTGGCCGATATCCTTGACCGGAAGCCGGGCCTCCCTAGCCTTTGCCAGCAGATCCTGGCGCAAGGGATTTATGGCGATACCCCGCTCCGTGACGATGGCGTCCACGGTCTCGCCTGGAGTCACCACAGTCTGAACCTGGTGCCGTATCGAGGGAACCCCGTTCCGCATGGAAGGGACGGTGATGATGGAAAGCTTGGCTCCCGCCGCGGTGTCACAGTGGCCACCCGAGGCGCCGCGCAAGATCCCGTCGTGGCCCGTGAGGACATCCACGTTGAAATCCACATCCACATCCAGTGCAGCCAGAACCACGACATCCAAGTCGTTGACCAGGCACCCCTTGTTGAAAGGATTGGCGTACCAGGAGACGTCCGCCTCCATGTGGTAGGGATTGTTGGCGATAGAGTCTGTGACCGCCATGTCGAAGCTCTGGACATCGAAGAGGCTGCGGAACAAGCCGTCCTTCAGCATGTCCGCCATATAGCCGGTGATGCCGCCGATGCAGTAGCTCCCCACGATGCCCCTTCCCTTCATATATTCCTTGACATACTTGGCCACCGCGAGGCTGGGCCCGCCGCCGCCAGTCTGGAAGGAGCAATTCGGGGCGATGAGGCCCGATGCCTCGATCAGCTTGAAGCCCAGCTCGGCGATACGGAGCTGGACGGGGTCCCTGGTGATCCGGGTGGCGCCCGTGGCTATCTTGCTGGGATCCCCGATGGAATCCACTACCGCTACCTGGTCCACCAAGTACTGGGGAATCGAAATCCTGGGCGTCAGGGGATAACCAACCAGGTTGTCCGTCACTGCTACCACATGGCCGGCATAGCGGGCGTCGTGGATGGCGTAGCCCATGGAGCCGCAGGCCGTGGGACCTGCGGAGCCCGTCATGTTACCCAATCGGTCGCAGGCCGGGGCGGCCAGGAAGGCTACGTCTATTCGCAGGCTTCCCTCTTCGATGGCACGGGCGCGTCCGCCGTGGCTTCGGATTATGGCCGGGGTTTCAAGAAGGCCGTTGGTGATGGCCTTGCCGACTTCGCCCCGGACTCCCGAGGTGTTGAGCCTGGTCACCACGCCTTTTTTTATGGCCTCGGCGGCGCAGTCGTGGGAATCGCCGAGGGAGGAGGGGGCGAGGGTTAGGTTCCTGAAACCCATCCTCTCCAGTTCTTCAAGGACAAGGCCCACAACCGCGTCCCCATTTCGGAGATGGTGGTGGAAGGAAATGGTCATCCCGTCTTCAAGGCCAGACCTTTCAATCGCTGCCCTAAGGCTTGGTGCCACTTTGTTGGTGCTGGGGGCGGGAACCCGGCGAGGATAAGCCTTGGGCATCCAGGTAAAGGAGCCGTCCAGCCGGGCGTAAGCCCCATTGTACGGGGCCAGGTCGCCCATCCCGGGAATGTTCGCGGGCACAAGGCGCCCGAGGGAGTTTTTGACCAGATTGAAGTTCATAGCTCGGGCACCTCCAGGCCAGCCAATCGGGCGAGTTCCAGGATCCGGACCGCCTTTTCGATCTCCTTGGAAGAAGGGGCGAAGGCCGCGTGGATGACCGGAATCTGGGATGGATGGATGGCGGCCTTGCCTGAAAAGCCCAGGGAGACGGAAACCGCGCTGGCCTGGGCGAGGCCTGCCAGGTCGGCCACATCGGTAAAGACCGTGTCGAAGGCCTCAAGGCCGAAGGCTTTTGCGGCAATGACCACCGCGCTCTTGGCGTAGAGGAGCTCCAAGCCCTCCTTAGTCGCCTTGATGCCCAGGTCGGCGGCCAGATCCTGGCCGCCCAAGGTAAGTCCTACCAGCCTGGGCGAGGCGGCGGCGATTTCATTGACCTGGACTATCGCCCGCGCCGTCTCCAGCATGGCCTGGATGCCCACGGAACCCTGGGGGATGCCCGCCTTGGCTTCCAGGGCGGAAATGATGTGGTCCGCCTCAAGGACATCCTGGGCGGAATCGACCTTGGGGAGGCGTATGGCGTCGGGCCAGGCGGGGATGATCTGGGCCAGGTCAGCCTCGAAATACGGGGTGTCCCGGCCGTTTATCCGCACCACCTTCTCCACGCTGCCGAAATCCAGGGCCAGGAGGGCGTGGCGTACCAGCGTGCGCGCCGCGTCCTTTTCGGAAATGGAAATGGAGTCCTCCAGGTCGAGGAGGACTCCGTCGGATCCGTAGATCGCGCAATTCTGGAGCATCCCGGGGTTGTTCCCCGGGATGTAGAGAAGAGACCGCCGGGGGCGGCTTTTCATGCGTGAGACAGTCATGCGGCTTTCTTTCTCCTTTTGATAAGCGCATATAACAGCGATACTGCCGCCAGGACCAGGAAAACAGCGGAAAGCGGTTTCTGGAACAGGATGGAAAGGCTACCGTCGGAAAGGACCATTGAGTTGCGGAAGGTCTGCTCCGTCGTGCCTCCGAGGATCAAGGCTAAGACCATGGGGGGAATGGGAAGATCAATTTTTGAGAAAAGGAATCCCAGGATTGCGGTGATCATCACCAGGATGAAGTCGAAGGAGCTGTAGTTGAGAAAATATGTCCCCAGGATGGCGAGTCCGAAAACCGAGGGAAGCATCAGGCGGTTCGGAATCCTTAAAAGCTGCACAAGAGGGATTGCCATGGGCAGGTTGATGAGAATCAGGATGATATTCCCCAGGAGCATGGAAGCGATGACGCCCCAAGCAATGTCCGGGTGCTGGGCGAAGAGCAAGGGGCCGGGGCGAACCCCGATGAGAGTGAGCGCGCCAAGCATGACCGCGGTGGTACCTGAACCAGGTATCCCTAGGGTCAAAAGAGGAACCATGGCGCCGCAGGAACAGGCATTGTTCGCCGATTCCGGTCCCGCCAGGCCTTCGATCGCTCCCTTGCCGAACTTTTCCGGATGTTTGGAAATCGATTTTTCCATGGCGTAGTCCATGAAGGTGGCGATCGTTGCGCCCATGCCGGGAAGCACGCCTACGAAGAATCCAAGGGGCGTGGCCCTGAGCATTGGGCCTATGGATTGCTTGAATTCCTGCTTGGTTATGGCGACTTTCCCAATGCTCTTAGCGTCGAGATTGTATACCGTGTCCAGGTCGCGGAAGTTCTTGTAGACCTCGGTGATGGCATAGACTCCAATGATGATGACCAGGAAGTCGATGCTGTCCTCAAGGCTGCGGATTCCGTAGGTAAAACGCGTGATTCCCGTGAGGGCGTCGAGGCCGATGGTGGAAAGCATGAGGCCGAAGGTGATCGCGATGATTCCCTTCAAAATGCTTCCTTCCGAAAGCGAAATGGTTGCCACCAAGGCGAACATCATGAGGGAAAACATTTCTGCAGGGCCGAACTTGAGGGCTGCGTTGGCTATTGGCTGGGTGAGGAAGATGAGGAATATCATCCCTATCATGCCGCCTATAAAGGAGGCGATGGCGGAGATGGCCAGGGCCGCGCCGGCTCTTCCCTGCTTGGTCATGGGATACCCATCGAAGCAGGATACGATGGAAGCTGCGTCCCCTGGGGTATTGATCATGATTGAAGCCCGCGAGCCGCCGAACATCGCGCCGTAGTACACCGCGCACATGGTGATTAGGGCTGTGGCGGGATTCATGCCGAAGGTGATGGGAATGAGGATCGCTACGCCCGTTGCGGGGCCTAAACCAGGAAGCATCCCTATGATCGTGCCCAAGACGCCGCCTATGAATACCCAGATGATGTTTGTTAAGGTAAACGCGGTTTCGAAGCCTAGCGCCAGATTCGCAAATATTTCTTGCATAACTGCGGTCTCCTAAAATGGCAGCAGGTTTTCGATCAACCCTCGAGGTAAGCTAAGCTGGAGGGCTATGCCGAAACCAAGATATGAAACAATGGAAAATAAAACCGAAACAGTGATATTCTGCTTCAAGTGTCCTTTATTGATGAGCAAAGTGGCTACGAGCATGATGGCCGTCGTGGCAAGAATAAAACCTAGGAAATCGATGCTCAAACCATAGAAGATGCCTGCGACTGTCAGCACGGCGATCTTGACCCAAACATCCCGTTCGGTCTTGAAACCGAAATCCACCTCATCTTTCCTCGTCGATTTTTTCCAGATTTCAAAGAATGAAAGCCCTGCTCCGGCGAGGATCGCCGCTGCTCCGACGATAAGCGGGAACACCTTCGGTCCCAGCCTATCTCCCATCATCTGCTCGGGGAGCAGCAAGGCGGTTATGAAGTACGCGAGCCCGACTCCTGCCGCAAGGAGTCCGCTGAAAAGGTTCTTACTCACATTCGCACCTCCACTGATGAATGCATCGCTTCGTTCCATGGTTATACGAGAAGGGGAGCCTGCGTTCGCGGCTCCCCTGGAAATTATTGATCCTCGTCTACTTCTTTAGCCCAACAGTAGTCAGAAGGTCATTGAAAACCTCGGTCTGCTCAGTGAGGTACTTGGTATGGACGGATGAGCTCTGGTAGAAATTGGTCCAGCCGAGCTTGGAAATCTGGTCTTTCCAGGTCTTAGTTTCCACCATCTTGGAGAAAACATCGTCCCAGTATGCGATCTGTTCGGGTTTCAACCCTGGGGCCGCGATCAATCCTCTCCAGTGCGGAAAGATAAGATCGATACCTTGATTCTTGAAAGTCTTTACGCCAGGAAGGAATTCCAATTCCTTATCCGCCGTGATTCCCAGGACCCGCATTTTACCGGCCCTATGTTGCTCCAGGACTTCACCTAACCCTATAACCGTTGCCTTTACATGGTCGCCGAGGACAGCGGGAACAATTTCTCCTCCGGCTCCGGGGTAGACGATGAATTTGATTGTCTTCGGGTCAATGCCAAAATTCTTTGCCAGGCTCAGAAAGACCAGGTGGTCGTTATTGCCCAGGGTTGGGCCCACACCAATGGGGACGGCGGAAGGATTTGCCTTTATAGCGGTTAGAAGATCGTTGATCCCTTTGTGGGGGGAGTCGGCCTTGACCGCTACGGCGATCCACTCCGCTTGCAACATTGCTATGGGGTTGAAATTTTTATACGTAAGGTCGCTGGAGCCGAGGAGATTGTTCAGCATGAGGAGGGTGGAGGTTGCTGCCAAGAATTCTCCCTGTCCTTTCTTTCCTTCCAGATACTTCCAGCCCACCGCGCCGCCCCCGCCGGGCTTGTTGACTACGATGACGTTCTTTTCCACCAGCTTCTCGTCCACCAAGGTTTTCTGCACTACCCGGCAGAGCATATCCCAGCCGCCGCCCGGATTGGCTGGAGCCACGAGTTCGATGGTTTTGGTGGGCTTCCAGCCGGGAGTCGCAGACAGTGTTCCAACCGAAATCACAAGGGCGACGAGCACGAACAGAGAGCAAAGTTTTTTCATTGCTTTCTCCTCCTTAAAAATATGCGTCCATCCGCCGCAAGGATCGCGGCGGCGAAAGCCTAGAAGAAATGGAAGCCCTCGAGCTCCTTGGCGAAGCCCGATTTTTCCCGCCATATTGCGAAAGACTCGTCCAGGTGCTCCGCCCAAATCGCGCAGGCAGCCTCGGCGTTGTGGGACCGGAAAGCCTCGTACAGGGCGCGTCGGCGGGCGATGCTACGCTCCACCCGGTTGGGAAGCACAAGGCGCATGACCCTGTACCGATCGAAGATTTCCCGCTGAGCCCAGACGCTCTCGATGATCCTCTGGGACTTGCAGGCGCCGAAGGCGAGCTCGTTGAATATCTTTATAAGGGGGAAGAGCTCGTCCAGCATGCGGTCCTTGGGCAGGTTCCCTTGGAACACTGCGTCCAGGTCATCCAGGATGTCTGACATCCGGGCAAGCTCGTCTTCGGTGATGCGGGTGGCCGAGTATTTCACCGCCAGGGTTTCAAGGGCTTTGCGGATGGAGAAGGAGTGGGCCAGCTCGTAGGCCGTAAGGCCGCAAACCCGGTTGCCCTTCATGGGAACCCGCTCTATGTAGCCGTTGGATTCTAGTTTTTGGAGGGCTTCCCGGGCGGGGGTCCGGGATACGCCGAATTCGTCAGCGATCTCTTGATCCGTGAAGTAGGCGTCGGCCTTGAGCTCGCCATAAACAATCGCTTTCCTTAGGTGCTCGTAGATGATTTCGCGCATTGGCTGGGCGCGAAGGTCGGGAACATCTTTCAGAAAAGCCACTGGAACCTCCCCGGTGCGGCGACTCAAAGAGTCGCAAATATTTTAGGATTCGGTATTCCGTATTCTGTATACAAGGTGTATACTAGACCTGGATCGAGAATATGTAAAGAGGAAATCGTTCAAATTTCGAGGAGATTGCCATGGGCGGAAAAAGCGTCGTGCGGAAATTGATCGAAAGCCATCTGGTGGGCGGAGCAGGTGAGACTGAACCTGGCCAGGGCAAGGAGCTGTTGATAAAAATCGATCAGACCCTTACCCAGGATACCACGGGCACCATGGCCTATTTGCAGTTCGAGGCCCTTGGCGTGGATAGGGTGAAGACCGAATGCTCCGTGAGTTATGTCGACCACAATGTATTGCAAGTAGGGTTTGAAAACGCCGACGACCACAATTTCCTCCAGGATATCGCAGCCAAGTACGGCATAATATTTTCCCGGCCGGGCAACGGCATCTGCCACCAAGTCCACCTCGAGCGCTTTGGCATTCCCGGCAAGACCTTACTGGGTTCGGACAGCCATACCCCCTCCGCGGGAGCCTTGGGCATGCTGGCCATGGGTGCAGGCGGCTTGGACGTGGCCCTGGCCATGGCGGGGCTACCCTTCTCCGTCCCCGATCCAAAGGTGGTCCGAGTGGAGCTTTCAGGATCCTTGCAGCCCATGGTGAGTGCCAAGGATGTGATCCTCGAGGTCTTGCGTCGCCTTTCCGTAAAAGGAGGGGTGGGGAAGATCCTTGAGTACGCGGGGCCTGGGGTTG
>VKGY01000166.1:4472-14422 GCA_008080685.1 Spirochaetota bacterium | reverse complement strand
GGCGTCGTAGGCCATGAGCGGGTTGGGAAGCACAGGCTCTGCTTTGTACTTGGCCTTGTAGTCCGCGATGAACCCTTGGATCGCAGGATCCTCGAGGGCTGCGATATTGACCAGATAGGCCTTATCGATCGCCGGTCCCGCAAGGTCGATAAGGTCGGGGCTGGCCCATCCGTCGCCGCCCATGAAGGTGCTCTCTATACCCAGATCCCTTGCCTGCTTGGCGGCGAGGGCGGCTTCCTTCTGCATAGTCGGGATGAAGAGGACTGCGGGCTTGCCGGTCTTGATCTTCCCAAGCTGGGCGCGGAAATCGAGTTCGCCGGAGCGGAAGGCTTCGTTGGCGGTGATGGTGCCGCCGCCTTTTTCGAATGCCTCAACAAAATACTTGGCGAGGAACTGCGAGTATTCGTCTCCCACGTCGTACAGGACCGCCGCGGTGGAGGCGTTCAGGTCTTTGAGGGCGAATTGGGCGGCTACGGTTCCCTGGAAGGGATCAATAAAGCAGACGCGGAACGTGTAGGGTACCACGGAGCCGTCGTCGTTGACCGTGACTTTGGGATTGGTGGCGGTGGTGGCGATGACAGGGATCTTGGCCGCGTTATTGACTTCGCGGATGGCGTTGGTGACACCGCTCTGGGCGGGGCCAATTATGGCCACTACCTTGTCCTGCTCGACGAGGCGCTTGGCCACGTTGACCGCTTCCAATCGGTCGGCGCGGTTGTCGTAGGCGATGACCTCAAGTTTCCTGCCCAGGACTCCCCCGGATTCGTTGATTTTATCGATGGCCATCTTGAGGGCGTTCGACTCGGATTGGCCCCAGGTGGCGCTAGGTCCCGTAAGGGCCACTTGGTGGCCGATCTTGATGGTGGCGCTTTTCTTTTCACCACAGCTTGCAAGCAGGACAAGAACAGCCGCAACGGCGCAGAAAATACATAAAACTCTGATTTTTCGTTTCATACGATGCCTCCTGACTGGAATCAAGTTTCAGGAAATGTGCGCTTTCAAAGCGCGCAAGTCAAGAGGTCTTTTCGTGAAGGCTGCATCGATATTCATATAAGTGAACTAGAATTCGTTATTTATGTAATAAGGCAGGATGGATTTCAGACTGTCGGGAATGTTACTCTCATGGCAGCATGGGTTTTTAAAGGCGCCAGGGGCTAGCGGCGAAACCTTTGCTGCTTTAATCTATCTTGAGGCTCTCGATCTGGACGCAAGGAGTTGGACTGCATGAAAAGCGTGGTGCCGCGATCTTTACCTCAAATAATCATTACACTCGTAATCGTTGCGATGGGGTTGTCCATAGGGGCGAAACAGCTCGGAATCAGTTTCAAAAGGCCTGCCGCGGGGACACCGGCGATTGCCCGAAGCCAGGGCGGAGCCAATGGGCCTGAAGGCGGGGGTAGCCCTGGGGGTCGTCCCGCCGCTGTCGGACAACCTCAGGTCGGGCAACCAGGCGGCGCAGGGAGATCTATCGCCGTTAGGGCTGCTGCGGTTCGATCGGGCGACATCCTCAACTACATAAAAATCCACGGCGATGTGGTGGCGGATAACGAAATAAAAATATATCCCAGCATGGCCGGAAGGGTGGTGGCCAGGCAGGTGGGCGTTGGCGACAAGGTCTCGCCGGGCTCTGCAATAGCATTGGTGGATCCTTCCAGGATTGGGCAGACCTTCAATCACCATACCGTGGAGTCGCCTGTGTCCGGCACAGTCCTTTCAGTTCCGGTGCATGAAGGCGACACAGTGGGGACCAACACCGTGATAGCCACGGTAGGCAATCTTTCTCGGATCAGGGTGAACACCGCGGTGCCCGAGCTCCATATCACCAACCTGGGTATCGGGACTTTCGCGGAGATACGCTTCGATTCCCTTCCCGGCGCGGTTTTCGGGGCTAGGATCGCAGAAATGGATCCTGTAGTCGATTCAATGACGAGGACATTGGAAATAAAACTCACCCTGGATCGCACTGACCGGAGGGTGTTGGTGGGGATGTTCGCCACGGTCAAGCTAGTCACCGAGTCGAGGAAGAATGTCCTCGTGGTTCCAAGGTCGGCGGTGGTCTTGGGTTCTGGAGATACATACGTTTTTGTCATTAACCAGAAGGGCAGGGTCGAACGAAGGATTGTTTGGCTAGGGCTGGAAGGCGAGGACTCTTTTGAAGTACTAAAAGGTTTGAGCGTGGACGAAAGGGTCGTTACCGAGGGAAAGAACTCGGTTCAGGAAGGCCTCGCCGTGAGAATCATCGATGGCGCAATCCCAGGTGTAGCCCAATGAGCATGGTCAAGAGGTCGATCGACCATCCGGTCACCGTCATCATGATCTTCACCCTCCTCTGCGGGATCGCCTTGGTCTTCGTACCCCGCATTCCCATCGCCCTGAACCCGGAGACGGAAATGCCCCTCTTGAGCGTCAGGACGAGCTACTCCGGCGCAGGCCCCGAAGATGTGGAGCAAAACATCACGCGAATCCTGGAAAATGCATTTTCCTCGCTGGAAGGGCTGAAAAGCATGTCCTCAGCGTCCTCGCAAGGCTCGAGCAATATCCGATTGGAATTCGGGTACGAAGTCAACCTCGACCGGGCCCAATCGGAAATCGAATCCACGGTGAGCAGCCTCCTGAACCGATTGCCCGACGGCGCCGACACGCCGACGGTACGCCGTTTCGACATGTCGGCCCAGCCTATCATCCGGCTGATCCTTAAAGGGGAGCGTCCGCTGGAGGAACTACAGCGCTTGGGTGAGGAAATCGTCCAGCCTCGTCTGGAAAGGATCCAGGGAGTTGCTTCGGCCAGCGTCGTGGGCGGAAACAGGGAGCTTGTGTCGGTATCTGTCTCTCAAAACAGGCTGGCTGCCTACGGCCTCACCATCACGGGGGTCGCCTCGGCCCTCGCTTCCCAAAATGTCCTTCTTACAGGGGGCGGAATAACCCGCGGCCTAACGGAATACCAGATTCGATCCTACGAAAAGCTCACAAGCATGGAAGAGCTGAAGAACATTGTCATAAAGACCATCGGGAGCGGCGCAAGCGGACCAAAGCGCACTGTGCGACTCCAAGACATCGCAGAAGTGAAAATCGTGGACGACAACCCCTCGAGGGTGATCTACATCGACGGTAGGCGGGTGATCAATGTACAGATCGTCCGGGAAAGCGACTCCAACGCGGTCCAGATTTCCCGAGAAGTCCACGAGGCCCTGGAGGAAATCAACCGGGAATTGCCCGAGGGCGTAGCGCTGGAGATAATGTCGGACAATACTACCTTGGTCGACGCCACCTTGAAGGAAGTCTACCGCTCGGCGTTCCAAGGCATACTTCTGTCCATCCTGATCCTCCTCATATTCCTGCGGAACATCAAGGCAACCTTCATCATCGCGGTCTCTATTCCCATATCCATACTTCTGACCTTGCTCTCCATGCATTTTATGGGTCTGACGCTCAATACCATCAGCCTCACCGGTCTAATCATGGGCTTGGATCCTGGGCAGCCAAGAGATGATGACCGCCATCATGGGCTCCACCCTGACCACTCTGTGCGTCTTCATCCCTATTCTCCTTTTCCGCAACGACCTTGGAATGATGGGCCAGCTATTCAACGACCTCATCTTTACGATCTGCTTTTCCCTGGCCGCCTCCCTGGTGGTGGCCATAACCATAGTTCCCGTGCTCTGTGGCCCCGTCCTGCGCCTTGATACCCGCGTCCAGAAACCGCTCAAGATTCCGGCCATAAAATTCATGGACGACAGCCTCGAGCGTTTCTTTTCAGCCCAGGAGAAAGGGTATAAAAAAATCCTGGAGTTTTGCCTTCGGAATCGGTTTCTCACAATTTCCCTGGTTTTCGTGATCCTCGTAAGCGCGCTTCTAAACCTTACCGCCTTCGGCCTCAACCTCTTTCCCCGGTCTAACACGGACGACAGCCTCACGGTGTCGCTCAACCTTCCGCTGGGGACCACGAGAAGCCATACCCAAGGATTGCTGGAGAATCTCCAGGAGACAGTCAAGCGGGAAGTGAAGGGCTATACCCGCCTGGTGCTATCCGTAGGCGGAGGATCTTCCGGAAACTCAGGATCCATCCAGATAATGTTGCCCGCGCCGAAGGATCAGACAGATACGCCGAATTCCATAAGGACAAAGCTCACCCCCTTCACGGTCAATATCCCCGGAGCCGAATTCAGCTTTTCCGCGGGCCGCAGGTTCTCCTCCAGGTCGCCCGTAGATGTGGAAATCCGTTCGAAGATTCAGGAAGCCTCCCTCGAAGCCGCCCAGGAGGTAAAGCGCATCATTGCCGCAACCCTGCCTGAGGTGCTGAATCTCGACATTTCCCTGGACAAGGGGTCTCCGGAGCTCCTCGTAAAAATTGACCGCGACCGCGCCGCCATATTTGGATTTTCCGTCTCCCAGATCGCCCGGGAGATACGTTCCTCAGTCTACGGCACCACCGCCACCACCTTCGATTCCTCGGGCGAAGCCCTGGATGTGGTGGTCAGGCTGAGGGAAGAAGATAGGCAAACCCTTTCGGACATAAAGTCCATTTTCCTCATAAGCGCATCAGGAGCCAGGATTCCAGTCTCGAATTTTGTTTCCATTTCCAACAGCACGGCGCCCCAAACGATAAACCGCGAGAACAAGGAACGGATAATCCACGTCCAAGGGGACCTCCCCGCCACTACCCGGCTAACCTCCACGGAAATGGCCCAGATCGTAAAAAAAGTCCTGGATGAAAACTATATTCCTCGCGAGCATGTCACAGTCTCGGTGGGAGGGGAGAGCGCTGATGTGGAAACCTATCTGCCGGTCTTCATCCTCATCATCGCCGTGGCGGTTTTCCTGGTCTACGGTGTCATGGCCAGCCAGTTCGAATCCTTTGTGGATCCCTTGATCATCTTCTTTTCCATACCCCTTATGTTCATCGGCGTCGTATGGATTTACAAGATCACCAATGACAACTTTTCACTTTTTTCCATGATTGGCGTCATAGCCCTGGCGGGGGTGGTGGTGAACAACGGGATCGTCCTTGTGGATTACACCAATACGCTGCGGGCCCGCGGAGTCCCGCTCTTCGAAGCCTGTGCGGAGGCGGGGAGGCGAGATGTCCACCCTCACCACCCTTCTGGGCATCATGCCTTTGGCGCTTTTCCCCGGCAAGGGCACCGAGAGCATCCAACCCATCGCGAAAACCCTTTTCGGAGGCCTTATCGTCAGCGCGGTGATGACCTTATTCCTCACTCCCGTGCTCTATCATGTTTTCAACCATAGGTATGCGAGGAAGGATCTTAAAAGAAAGCATGACAAGGAGTCCATGGAATGATACGCACCGAAATTTACGCGAACCGATCGGTGGAGGAAGACATCGTTGAAAGCCTTTCAGGGCTGCTGCCGGACTTGAGCTATTCAATCGTAGAAGGCGTGAAAGGGAAGGGGAAGGCCGGCATCCGCCACGGCACGGCCATCTGGCCTGAAGTGAACGTTCTTTACATTATATATTCGGAAGAGAAAGACGCCGCGCTCATTCTCCAA
The DNA here is from genome assembly GCA_008080685.1 of Spirochaetota bacterium. Taxonomy (GTDB): domain Bacteria; phylum Spirochaetota; class Spirochaetia; order Treponematales; family Rectinemataceae; genus VKGY01. The sequence goes on along the minus strand of VKGY01000166.1, from coordinate 8,914 downwards.
GCGGTGCAAGATGTAAAATCCGCTTTTCCCAAGGAAGGCGTAAAACTGATTCAATACGAGGTACGCACCCTCGAAGAAAGGAGCACGATATGAAGGGAATTGAAATGCTGCGAGGCTTGCTCACGGCTACGATGCTTGCGCTTGTCGGATCCTCGGCCTTCGCCGGAACCGTGGGAGAGCTTTTTGCAGCGGCAACCCAATCGAACCAAGAGTATTCGCTCTACAAGATAGACCTCGACATCGCCCAACTTAAGAAAACCAAGGGAGAGATAGAAGCGAAAGTCGAGTTGGACAGGATCAACGCTCAATTCAACTACTCAGGCGCTGTGGCGGGATATCGCGCGTCTGTGCTCGGGTTCTACAACGAAGTGATCGACGCAGCCTTTGCCGCAGCCACTGCGGAAGCGGATGTGGCCTCCGTGTCCTTGGGCCTCGAAAACGCCAAGGAGGATAGGAAATTCGCAGATTCACGCTTTAAGAACGGCCTTATATCTGAAGAAGTGTTCAAGGAAATTGATATTGTCTTCAAAACCGCTTCCACGAACTACGAACTCTCGGTCTGGACCTTGGCGGACGCGAAGGATAATTTCCGCCTGGTGACCGGCATGGAATGGAAGCCGGAGTTGCTACCCGAGGTTCCGGTCTTCAATCCCGGGGATTCGGCGGAATTGTGGATAGCCAACAACACAGCGTTGGAAAGGGCGAGGCTGAGCGAGAAGATAGCCGCCTTCAAAACCGCTTCCCTGGCGACAAACGCCTCGGTATACGACCGCAGGATTCAGGAGACTGAAAACCTGAGGGCGAAGGTATCGCTTTCCAGCGCCGAAAGCGACGCCAAGCGCGCCTTTGAAAGCGCCCTTTCGACCCTGAAAAACCAAGCCTCTCTTTTGCAGATACGGAAGGATGAGCATGGGCTTAAAGAAGCGGCCTATCAAGACGCGCTCAGGCAGTTTGAACGGGGCATGATCTCCTTGAATGATAAAAACCTTAAGGCCATGGCGGTGTTGACCGCTCGGAAAAATCTCCTGAACGTGCAGAAAAGCTATGTTAAATCCATCGGATCTTTCTTGAGCGCGATCGGAGCGAACCCCCTGGGGATCTGACATGAGGAGAATCCTTACCGCTATCTTTCTCAGCCTTTCCCTCGGTGCCCTCTGGGGCCAAGGCTGGGATGCCCTGTACCACAAGCGGCTTGAATCTTCCTCAGCCTATCTGGAAGCTCAGTTGGCCTTAAAGAGCGCGGAAGTGGCGTACAACCAAGTGGCCAAGCCCTTTGTGCCTACCGTCTCCATAGCCACAAGCTCGAGCGCTCCCCTTAGCTTGAATTCCGACGGCACTGTCGCGGGCACCTTGGTTCCTTCGATCGGATTGCAGAATATCCTCGGAGCCGACATTTCCCTGCGGGCGCCGATCAGGGCGAGCAACGCGGGGCTCGTCATGGGGGATCCAAGCATCACCGTTAGCCGCAGCCTCTTCGAAGAAGTCGCGGCTGAGCGGCTTGAGGCGGAGGCTGCGCTTCTCTCCGCCAAAGCCGCGCTCAAGGCCGCGGAGGACGGGGTTCGGATAAGCTTGGCGACCGAAATTCTCAACGCGATGTATTACAAGAGCCTCCTCGCGGCCAACGAAGAGGATTTGAAAGTGCTGCAAAGGGTTAGGGACGCCACCCTCCTGGATGGGGACATCCTCGCCGCCGCGGAAACCCTCCACAGCGAGGTCCTCACGCTTCAAGACGCGTGGTTCTCCGCCTTGGAGACAAAAATCCCAGACTCCACCGCCAGGATCCGTTCCCTGGAGCTGTCCTTGGAAGCTGCCAAGCGGAGGAAATCGCTTCGGTTCCTGCCGTACCTTCCCAACCCAGGCCTTTCCGTCACCCTTACCTACGATCTAACGGCGGGAAATCTCGACTGGTCCCTCGCCCTCTCCTTCTCGTATGCGCCCATCGACAATGGCAAGGCAGCCTTGAGCGTCCTAAAGAGGGAGCAGAACCCTCTGATCCTGGCGATGAAAATCCAGGAGGCCCGCGACAGCCTGGAAAACGGCATCGCGAGGATTAAGGGTCTTCTAGAAACCTTGGAACTGGACAGAAAACTCAACGACTTGGACATAGAAGACGCGAAAGAGGATGCGCTGCTTTTGGAAAGACTCTACAATGGGGGCTACGCAACTGAGGAAGACCTGGTCATCGCAAAGATCGACCTGTCGGTCCAGGAACTCGAAGGCCGCAAGATAGCGTTCGATATCCTGATCCAGAAGCTGAACCTGGCCAACTACTACGACGAGGAGTGAACATGGACCAGCAAAGACTGCGCGGCGTCATGGCGCCTGTGCTTACCCCCATGGACGGGAACCTCAATCCCGACGTGCTCCGGTGGATCGCTCTGTGCAAGGAACTGCTTTCGAACGGCTGCACAGGACTTGCGCCTTTCGGAACAACATCCGAGGCCAACTCCTTGGGCATAGAGGAAAGGATAGAGATGCTGGACCGGGCCGTCGAGGCGGGAATTCCAGCCTCGAAGCTGGTCGTTGGCACGGGAACCTGCGCCCTTCCCGATACGGTGCGCTTGAGTGCCCACGCCGCAACCCTGAAATGCGCCGGCATCCTCCTCCTGCCTCCTTTCTATTACAAAGGCGTCCCCGAAGAGGGGATTTACCGCTCGGTGGCGGAACTCCTTGAGAGGGTAGGGGATTCCTCGCTCAAGATTTACCTTTACCATATCCCGCCGGTGGCGGTGGTCGGCTTTTCCCTCGCCCTCATAGAGCGGTTGAAGAAGGCTTTTCCAATGAATGTGGTCGGCATGAAGGACTCCAGCGCGGACTTGGCCTTCCACCTTTCGGCGCTCAAGGCTTTCCCCGATTTCGATCTTTGGGCGGGCACGGAAAAACTCCTCCTGGCGAACCTGGCGGGCGGCGGCGTGGGAACCATCTCCGCCATGGCGAACGTGATTCCTGCTGAAATTCGCGCCCTCTACGAAAGCTGGAGAGAACCCGGCGCAGAGGATTGGCAATCCGCCCTGGATTCCCACCGCGCAGCCATAAAGGAATGGCCCCTAGTCCCCGCCCTCAAGGCGATCAAAGCGGACGAAACCGGCGTTGACGAATGGCGCCTCACCCGTCCTCCCCTGGTAGGCTTGGGGGATGCCCAGGCCCAGGCTATGCTCGCGGCCTACAGAGCGACTTTTGCCGGATAAGGAACCGGATAAGGCATTGTGGGATTCATAAACCTCGGGTATAATTCGACCGTTATATGTAATCGTTCCCAAAACGGGTAATTTGGAGGAAATATGGGCACAAGGGAATTCAAGAGTCGGCTTCACGAGATGTCGATGACAACCCCCAGCGCGCTTTGGAACGATTCCTGCGCCATAGGCGAGCTCTCCAGTTCAATCGAGACAAACGGCACGGTGGGAGCCACCTGCAACCCCGTGATAGTCCTTTCGGTGCTGAAAAAGGAATGGTCCCTCTGGAAGGACAGGATCCCCCAGATGATAGAGGGAAATCCCAAGGCCGACGAGGAAACACTAGCCTGGCTCCTCGTGGAGGAAATGTCAAAGAAAGCTGCCCAGCTCCTTCTTCCAGCCTTTGAAGAGCACAAGGGAAGAAATGGCCGCCTTTCGATCCAGACAAATCCCAAGTACTTTCGCGATGCCCACGCCATGGTGGCCCAAGCGGAGCATTTTTCCTCCCTCGCCCCTAACATGATCGTCAAGATTCCCGCCACAGCTGCGGGCATCGAAGCCATGGAAGAAGCCACTGCCAGGGGCGTCAGCATCAACGCCACGGTAAGCTTTTCCTTGCCCCAGGCCTTGGCGGTGGCCGAGGCGGTAGAACGGGGCTTAAAGCGCCGGGAAGCGAAGGGCCTGGACATCTCCACCATGGGGCCGGTTTGCACCATCATGGTGGGCCGGATTGACGACTGGCTCAAGGTTCAGGCGGAGAAGCTGAATATCATCGCCAACCCCTGGATCTTCGAGTGGGCGGGCGTAGCGGTGATGAAAAAGGCCTATGAAATCTACAAGAAAAGAGGTTACCGCCTTAGGCTCTTGAGCGCTGCCTTCCGGAACCATTTGCATTGGAGTGAATTCATCGGCGGCGACCTGGTCATTTCTCCTCCCTTCGAGTGGCAGAAACGCTACAATGTCTCGGATATCGAGGTTAAAAATCGGATAGGCACGCCGGTGGATCCGGCGATCATAGAGGAATTGACCCGAAAGTTCGCGGATTTCCGCTGGGCCTACTCGTCCGAGGGCTACACGAACGCCGAGTTCGACAGTTTCGCCCCGACCCGGAGAACCTTGCGGCAATTCTGCAAGGCCACAGACGACCTGGTTGCACAGATTCGGGATATCCTTATCCCCAACCCCGATCTATAATCAAGGCTGGTTTTTCGAAGTTAAAGGCAAAGGAGGGAACCACATGGAGATTCTCGAGCAGATCGAATCCCG
>VKGY01000166.1:0-4464 GCA_008080685.1 Spirochaetota bacterium | reverse complement strand
ATCGGCGAAGGCATCCTCCTACGCCTGGCCCAGGCCGCGCATCTGGCTCCCTCCAGCGCCAACAACCAGCCCTGGCGCATGATCACCGTGACCGACCCGGTCCGCCTGGAGTCCCTGAAGGCTAGCCTTTCCCAGGGAAACTACTGGGCAAAAAAAGCCCCGGCCATCACCGCCTTCCTGGCGAATGCCGATTGGAGCATGAAGATGGACTCCGGAAGGGATCTCGCATGGTTTGAACTTGGAATGGCGGCGATGAACTACCAGCTCCAGGCGGTGAAAGAAGGGCTTCACGTCCATCCCATCGTGGGATTCAACGCCGCCGCGGCCAAGCTTGCCCTAGGGGTGCCCGAGGCTGTTACCCTTGAAGTCCTGGTGGTTTTGGCCTATCCCGGACCGGCGGCGGGGCTCAACGAGCGCCACCTGGCGGCGGAGACCGCCCCGAGGAGCCGAAGACCCCTGGAGGCGGTGTACGCCGCCAATGCCTGGGACGATAGGCTTCTTCCTGCGCCCAAGGCCTAAAGCCCTTTCAGCTGACCAGGCGATACATTTTTTTTCTGCCCGATTTTCCCGATTCCTCGATGATACCCGTCTTTGATAGGGTGTATAGCATTTTTCGAGCCAAAGTAGAGGAAATGCCCAAGGCCTGGGCCAGGCTGGTGGAGTCCCAGACTTCGCCTCGTGGAAGGAGGGCACTCCAGTCCTCACGGCATGAAAACTGTCGGCTCTCCACTACTGATACGAGTTCTCGCGCCACGGTACGGTCTCCGCCCCGCCGCCATGAACCCGAGCCATCCTTGGTCCTCAATTCCCTCACCTTGACCAAGAGAACCTCGATGGTGAGTCCTGGAACGCTGAGCAGGCTGGAGGCCTTCACCAGTTCGTCGAAGAGACTCAAGATGGTACCATGTTTGGGACTCTTGCGGGTGGATAGGATTTCTCCTGTAGTTGGATCCAGGCGGATTATTTCTTTTTCAGCCGCTATGGGATGGACCACGCGAACCTTGGCCGAGGAGGCCAGGAATGCTACTTTCGCGGCCAACTTATCCAACCTGGCGGTTTGAATTTCTACCAATTCTCCGTCAGCCCGCACAAGATCGACGATTTTGCCCTCCACCAGGGCTTCCAATCTGTCGCCGGCCCGGGACAGGTAAGCCTTTACGCTTTCGTGCAGGGCGCTCTCGGCGTAAATATTGATGCCCCGGGTTTCGGCGACCATGGGGAAATTGACTTCCTATGCTTTGGCTCCGAAGGACCAGGTCTCCTCGAAGCGGATGCCTAGCGTTTCGAGTTCCGCCAAGATGGGCTCGTAGATTTCCGGTACGACGGGCACGAGGACGCCGGTTTTTTTGATCTTGCCTTCCAGGATCATGCGCACGCCGATGGCCGCAGGGAGGCCTACGGTGCGGGCCATGGAAGTGGCGCCGTTGGGGATGCCGAAGTCAACCATCAGGGAGGTCACCTGGGCTCTGCGGTCAAGGTACTCAGCCTCGAACTCGTGGCGCAGGATAAGGAGGTCCCGCTCGCCCAGGGCGAAGCGCATTTTTTCCATCATCTTCGCGCAGAGCATGTCTATGGTGGCGCTCTGGCCTACGGGCAAAGCCTCGTCGGAGAGAACGCCGAGCCAGGACAGGTTGTCTATGACTTTGGAGCCCGGGGCTACGCCTAACTTCTTGGCCAAGTTCGATCGAACGTCGCCTTCTCCAGGCGCCAAGAACCGCATCAGGTCGGCCCAGGTTTTTCCGTTGAAGCCTTGGATGGGGTTTTCGTCCAAGAGGCCCAAGTCCGATATCTTGCTCAATGTGGGGCACCAGCCGATATTGCGCAGTGTGCCTCTCAACATGGTCCTGGTGGATTCGATTCCATAGGTCTTGGCGTAGGGNNNGCGGTTGGGATAGCTTTCAAATGTGATCTTCTTGCCATCAACCTCCACGGGCATGGTGCCGTAATGGTCGAAGAGGGTGCCGGCCTTTATGTCCACTTCCTTTCCGTCCCAGCGGTAATGGGCGGGGTTCTTGCCTGCCAGGAGGACGCCCCGGGGGCTCCATGAGAACTTGTAGCCGAAGGGGTTGTCGTTCGCCTCGGGGGCCGGGAGTCCTCCGCAATAGGAGATGAACTTGGTGATTTCCCCGCCTTCCTTCTGCACCTTGTGGATGACTCGCATGGCTGTCATATGGTCTATGCCGGGGTCGACTCCGATTTCATTCATGAATACCAGGCCTGCTTCCTTGGCTTGGGCGTCCAGGGCGGCCATTTCAGGCTTGACGTAGGATGTGGTGAGCATGTGCTTGCCGTGCTTGAGGCAAAGACGCGCCACCGCAGGATGGTAGGCGTAGGGCAGGAGGCTCACCGCCAGGTCGTGGCGGCTGACAAGGACTCCCATTGCTTCCAGGTCCTCGGAGTTCACTTGGACCGCATGGCCCTTGGGATGGCCTTTTACCAATGCTTCGGCCTTGCTCAGGGTCCTGGATGCCACAGTAACTTCAAAACCATGTTCTAGCAGGTAGGCTACGTGTTCGCCGGCTACCATGCCCGCGCCGAATACCACGATCTTTTTCATGCTTTCACTCCTCTTACGGTGAATACCTCACTGTACATAACGGCTGAGATAGGCGAAAGGGGGAGTCAAGGCACCTTTGTGCACGATGACAGCCCGTTTTATCTCAGCCGGCAGGTCCAGAGACTCGAAATCGCGCGTGTAGTCCGCCTTGGCTATCCCGGGAATATAGTCCTTGAGCGCCTGGCAGAAGGATTCGGAGGAGTCAAGGGGAAGCTCGCTGGGCAGGATGTCCACGGCCATTACAACTACGCCAGGGCCTGAAAAGCCATCGGCAATCTCGCCGGTTTCTGGATTGTAGACAAAGCAGGGGTCGCCGATCTCCGTGGATTTTACCGTGACCTCGATGGATCCTTCGATGTCGCAGGAGACGTCGCCAATCACCTTGAGCCGCGAGGCGATCCGGTTCTTGGGGTTGGCAAGGTCTGCTTTGGCAATCAGCCTGGGATACCGGTCGTCCCAGTAGACTGCGTTTACCAAGGCGGTGAGCCTTGGCCAATATCGGTCGAAGACGGAGCAGTAAAGGGCTGGGTTGGCGTAATAGTGAGCGAGATCGAAGGGTTTTCCCTCCTTCGAGGCTACGGCGTGTTCCTCCTTGAAGGTCGAGCAGTACACCGTCTTGGGGTTGAAATTCCCGGGTTTGGCCAGATTCCCCAGCGTGCTGGGATCTACATGGACCACAGGCAGTTCGTTGAGCACCTCAAGGACGCCCTGTCCAACGTTGCCGTAGCCCGCCACTCCTATGATCAAGGGCGCGCTTCCCGCGGGGACTCCCTTATCCTGGATCAGCCTGCCTGCCCGGCGCACCGCTTCCTTGGCCGCGCTCAGGTCGGGGTACTCATAGGCTCTCCCGATGCTTTCGAAGGGATTGGGCTTTCCTTCCAGGGCCAGTCTTTTGCCCAGCGCGTGGAGGGTTTCGATGGCCCCTGCGGCTCCTGCGTGCCTTCCAAAGAAGATGAGGCGCTTGCCCTTTTCATCCGTGACTTTTTCGTAGTCGATGAGGGTGCATCCCTTCTCCATGAGGTCTTTGAGCATGGGCATGTTGTAGGCCTGGCCTTTGATGACGTGGGAAAAAAATACGTAGACACCCTTGGACCTGAATTGCTCCACAGGGATTTCTTTCACGGCGAAGACTACATCGCAGGGCGAAAGGTCTTCCTTGAGCTGGGCGCCGCAGGCGGCGAACTCCGCATCGGGAATGACGCGGACTGGCGAGGGCTGAACCCAAGTTTCGATTTCGTGCCTGGCTTTGAGTTCAGCTGCCGCCTTGGGCGTGATGGGCACCCGGCGTTCCCAGATACTTTTGTCTTCCCGGCGTATTCCTATAATTTTGGGCATATACTCCCCCTTGTGTTCCATAGGTCATCCTACCATATCACAGGCCAAGGCCGAAAGGAATCGGTCCGAGGCTGGTCGTCAAACGCTTCGTTTTGATGCTACAATTCGGCATGGAGCATCCTATGGATAAGGCTAAGGTTTACTTTACGGATTTCCGCACCCTGGCGTTCGGGGATAGCCTCCCTGCCAAGCTTAAGAAATTGATAAAGGTGGCGGGGATCGGCCGGATCGATTTCGATGGCAAGTTCGCGGCCATCAAGATGCATTTTGGAGAGCTGGGCAATATAAGCTTTTTGCGTCCCAACTACGCCAAGGCTGTGGTCGATGTGGTAAAGGAGTTGGGGGGCAAGCCCTTCCTCACGGACTGCAACACTATGTATCCTGGGAGCCGGAAGAATGCCCTTGAGCATTTGGAGTGCGCCTGGGAGAATGGCTTTGGACCTTTGTCGGCAGGGTGCCCTATCCTTATCGGCGACGGCCTTAAAGGCACCGACGATGTCGCCGTTCCGGTGGCTGGGGGCGAATTCGTCAAGGAAGCGCGCATTGGCCGGGCAGTCATGGATGCGGATGTT
>VKGY01000165.1 GCA_008080685.1 Spirochaetota bacterium | reverse complement strand
GGAGCTTATTCTCCCTTCCCGTTCACAACATTCTTCGATGAACTAATTAACGTTTTCGCCCAGGATCAAAAACTTCTGTTTGTGCGCAGGACGAAAAAACACTATAATGGGTAAGCATAGGCGCCAATCAAGGAGTATGCCGATGAAAAAGTATATGGTTTCCTTTGTGCTCATCGCCCTGCTGGGGGCGGGAACGGTCGCGGCCCAGCCGGTAATCAGCGAAAAACAGGATGTTGCGATTTTCGCCCTAGGGTATTACGGGTGGAATGTCCCAATTCAAGCCCTGGGCTCGATCGATGCGCAAATACAGAAGGTTTTCGCCGATCTCGGCCGATTCACCATCGTGGGAGTCACCCAAAGGCTCTCCATGCGAGGGCTGGACCAATTCGTCTCCGCCATCAAGCAGGCCAAGCAGGCAAATTTTGTCTTGCCGGAAAAGTACCAATTCGGGGAAGCCTTCCTCACCCAAGCGGAGTTCAACCGCCTTGTGGGCGCCTTCATCGTGGTGGTCCCGGTGGTGACGGAATTCAATTCCTTCTACGACAGCAAGAACAAGTACTACCAGACAACCATCAAAACCTCGGTGACCTTTGTCGACGTCGCAGCAGGCGGCAACGTCATAGCAGTGAAGATAATCTCCAGTTCGGGCACGGACAGCCAGAACCAGGCCAAGTCCGTCAGCTCGGCCATTTCCTCCATTCCAGGCTTCCTGGAGTTTGAAATCCGCTCCATACCTCAGTTCCAGATCAACACCCGTGTCCTTTCAATTGACGGCTCCACCATCAAGCTCCAGATGGGCGCCAACATGGGAATCCGGAAGGGGGACGAGTACGCGATCATACAGAAGCGGAGCGTGGAAGGTTTCGACGATTCAAAGGAAGCGGGCTTGGTAGTCGTCAAGGATGTAGGCCAGGAAGTCTCCTCCGCCCGGGTGCTTTACTCCTCCGTGCGGCTGGGAAAGGACACCCAGCTTAAGGAAATTCCCCGGGCGGGAAGCGATTTCGACCTCTTCTTCCGCTATGTGAACGATCCCACCTACCCCACCTTGATGCCGGGCTTGCGCGTCACCGCGGCCCGGGGCTTCTACAGCGTGCGGCCCTACCTCGCCGTGCAGATGCCCTTGAGCCATATGGGCAATTTCCTGTATTGGGGCGGTTTGCTCGAGATACTCCCCTTCAACTTCCTCTTGGGCGCGGAATACGTCCTTTACCTGGGCAAGCTGGCCGTATCTCCCTACGCAGGCGTCGGGCTCTCCTACATCCATGTTGAAACAGATCTTCTCAACTTCGAAACCGATTTCCTCTCCCATGTCGGCGGCCAGGCGGGCGCGAGGGTTTCCTACCTTCTGAACCGGAACACCAGGTTTTTCGCGGACCTTGGCTACGAGACCTGGATGGCCATCAATGATTTCTGGAACAACACGAGCTACGGTGGAGTCGCGGCCGGCCTTGGCATAGCCTTCAAGCTCTAAGGCGCGCGGAGGATCGGTAAAAACAAGAGGGCCGCGGCGGAGAATCCGCCGCGGCCCTTGTCGTATGGCAAGGATGCGTATGGCAGGGATGCTTACGGAAGGGATGAAACGACGTTTTTCCCGAATATATTCGAACCCAATTCCCTGAATGCGGCGCGCACTGCGCTGTTGGGGTCCGACGCCAAGGACTGCCAGGTAGCATCCGAGGAAAAAAGCACAGCCCCGTCGGCCATGGAAACGACTTTCACCGAGCCTGCCACGGTGGCGAGGTAATAGGCTCCTTCCTGCCGTACAGACTGAACCGTTGCCTGCCCGACGGCGATGCGCGGTGTTCCCTTGGGCGCCAAGGATCGTGCGGCTGCCATGACCGCTTCCAAGGGCGCCTTGGCATAGCCTGAATCCAGGGGAAGGGCGAAAATAGAGAAGCCTTCCTTGGCCAAGGTATCCATAAGGCCTGCCTGGGTCGTTTGAGAAGCCATCAAGGAACCGCGGTCATCGAAATCGACCACAAAAACCGCCAGGGGAAGCCTCGCAGCCTCGGAAACGACGACATAGGAGAGCTCTCCCATCTTGGCTCTCATTTCGTCTTCCAGGGAGGAGACGAAAGCGGCGTACTTCTTGCCAACCTTATCAAACAGATCATAGATGGAGGAAAAATCCACCTGCACCATGATTTTCGCCTTGCCTACGAAATCCGGCGCGGGGAGGGCGAAGCTCGCCCAACCCTGGGCATCAGTGCGCAGCCTTTCCTGTTTAGTCCCCATCCTACCATTCGGTAGCTTTCTTGGAATGCTCACCACCACCGGAACGGATGGCATAGGCCTGTTCTCCCCCCCCGTCCCGCCAAGACCTGGATCGCCAAGGCTACACCAGGGGCCTTTCCCAGACTTGCCCGTATCTCGCCAGGGCCGGCGAAGGAAAAGCGGAGCTGGGAAATCTGCTCCCTGGCCTTGTTCGCGTTCCGCTCGACCTTTATCTCAGCATTGTCGATGTCGGACCCCGAAGCAGCTACCATGGCTTCTATGTATTTCGTGGCCGCGTCTACCACTCTGCCCGAGGCGGCGAGGGCGTCGCCTTCGGACTCAGGCTTGGCCACCGCATCGATTTTTTCCTGGAAAAGTCCCTCTATGCGCGCTTTCTCCTTTCTGAGATCCGCCGTGGCGTAGCTGGCCAATATATGCACCACATACCGTCCCGTCGCCTTGTCCCGGCTTGAGTACCGCTCCAGAACCTTGAACCCCGCCAGGCGGTTGGTGGATTGGGTTTCCACAGTCTGGCGGATTTCGGCGCTGTAGGAATCCAGGGAAGCTTTCGCTGTGGCGCTTGTATCCACCTTAACGGCCACGCCTATGTACTGCATGATATTGGCGATGAGATTGCTGGTGGCTTCGACTGTGGCGCTGCCAGGGTCGGGGCCGGGACCTGAGCCAACGAAATAGGTATTCGCGGAATCCGCCGGGGGCGTTGAGAGCACCCATGAGGGCGCTTTCTGGCCTGTCGCGCAGGAGACGCCCACCAAGAGCGCCGCCGCCAAGGAAAGTCCCGCAAGACGATTTTTCATGATGGTACCCCTTGAATTGGGCTGGGATGCGAAAAGGGAGTCCTCCGGGGAGGACTCCCTAGGCGGACGCGCCGCGCAGTCCTCGGCTTATTTGCCGGAGAAGAAATCCTTCGCCACGGTATTCTGGACCAGGTCCATGGCGCGCTTGGTTTCCGGCGTGGGAGGCTGGGAACCGGCAAGCTCGACAAACATCATGTCGAACTGCTTCTTGAGCATATCCTTGGAAATCGTCCAAAGCTGGATCACCCGGTACATTTGCTTGTCGGGCTTGTTATCCGGCGTGAAGGTCTGCACCTTCACCCACCAATCCGTATCCCGGCGGAAGCCCGAATACTTGGCTTCCGAGACGCTGGCCACAAAGCGCTCGCCATAGACACCGAAATTCTTGGAATCCGCGTCCGCCACGTTGGCGCCCTTGAAGGCATCCTTAACCCGGGTAGACAGGTAGGAGGCGAGCTCTGTCTGGGCTTGCATCCTCTCCCCTTGTAATCAGCTAGTTTTTCCACATCCTTGGCGCCGCCTATGATCGCGGTTTCCACCCAGCGCGGGGTTTTCACGCCGAAGGCTGTCCCCTTGTCCTCCAGAAGGACTTCGCCTTTGCGCAGTGGAGCCTTCGTTGCGCAGGACGAAGCGACGAGAGCGAGCACGAGCACGGCGACCACGAGAATTAAGGCGCTTCCTTTTTTCATCATATCCCTCCTAAATAACGTTTCATATATGGCACCGGCCCAAGGCCGGGAGCTGCCGCGGGGTTTACAAGCCGCTGTTGAACGTAAAGGACTTGCCTCTCATGTAGACGAGGTAGAGATCGGGCATCATGGCCGAGGGGCCGGCGTCGTAGATGGTTTCCTGCACCCGGGCCTTTGTATCGAAGGCAAATATGGCAATCCTGGTCTCTCCCGGAGAGAATGACAGCTGCTCCACTTCCTTGAATTTTCTCCCCAAGGCCCGCACTAACTGGGAGGCTTGGCGCGCATCGGGGAGCTTTTGGACGATGAGTTCGTAACGGATCCCTCGGGCGAAGGAATTGCCTAGGAGAGCCTTCGTTTGCTCCGTCACCTTTGGCATGGCGTTCCAGACAGAGGCGGAAATGGCGTTGCCCACCGCGGCGTCAAGGGATGAGGGGTTGAAGGTCGCCGGACTCATGAAAGCCACCGACCCAAGGAGGACGGCGGTGGAGGTCTCGAAAATTTTCATAGTCCCCTGGGCGGTGGCGGAAAAGTTGCCGGAAAATCCTGTGCCCGAGGCTTTGAGGTCGATTTCCACATAGACGTCGGCGTTGAACTTCTGGGCGAGGAATTGGATCATGTCTATCGAGCCGCCTGTTTCCGCTTGGTATGCGGAAAGCTGATCCTTCTTATTTTTTTCTATCTGGTCGAAATCGATGACCGAAAGTCCCAGCTTTTCAATGAGGTAGCGGTTGGCCTGGCCTACCGCCATCTTTGCGAACCGCGGATCCAGCCCGGAAGCGTCGTTGTAATAGACCATGTAGCTGAGTCGGTTGAGGTAATTGGCGAGGAAGGATCTCTCCTCCGGAGTGATGTCCGAGGAAACACTCGCTGCCGCCGGCACAACAGGGGGCGCCACGGGTGACGATTGTGGCGGCGCTTGCTGCACAATCGCCTGGGCGGACTGGGTGTTGTTCTGGCCGCCTTTGGGGGGCGGGGCAGTCGAGGAAGCCGGAAAATCCGGAGTGGAAGTGCCTTGGACAATCGCCTTGGCCCTATTGCTTTCCGCATTTACCGGGGCGGGAGGCGGGGACGTTGTGCAGGAAAGGAAGAATACCGCCGCCGTCAGCATGGCGACAATCAAGGGTGCAACGCGTTTTGCCATCTTTCTTACCTCGCTTTTCCTACACTCTCGTATGATTATCGTACACTTTGAAAATATTGCAAGCGAATTTCCATTGAGAATGAAGGTTGCTGTCATGGAAAAAATTGACTATCTTCAAAGTAGATAATAATCCAAGGAGGATCAGATGGATAAAGAAAAAGCCAAGCAGGAAGCCAACAAGAAAGAACAACTCGAGCCCTGCACCTCCCCGCACGACGCGGAATCTTCCCGGCCGACGAAAAGCGAGGATGCGTGCGACGACGGTGTGAAATGATTCTGGGATGCGACCCTTGCGCATGAATATGCGCCGGTGATAGATTTCCGCATGGAACATTCAGTCATTACGGTAGTCGGCCCCGATTCAATGGGCATCATGGAAACAATAGCGGGTGCAGTAGCTAAACTCGGGGCCAATATCGAAGAAACCAGGGCGACAATTCTTGGCGGAGATTTTGCCGTGATAATGCTTGTCGCCGGCAGCGCGGGCAGCGGATCAAAGATAAAAGAACTTCTGCCTCTTTCCCTTGAAGGAAGGGGAATGACCGTCCTTGTCCGCGCCACCCAGGTCCAGCGCCCAGTCCAAGGCATCCCCTACATGATCGAGTCCATCTCCCTGGACACCCCTGGAATCGTGCGCGCTGTAACTTCCGTCCTCCTCGGCCAAGGTATAAATATCGAAAATTTAGAATCCAACGTGGCCGCAGCCCCCCTTTCGGGCTCGCCAATGTTCCGTATGCGCATCGCGGTGACCCTTACTCCCGGCTCGCGCCTGGCAACCTTGAAAGACGCGCTTTCCAAAATCGCCGAGGCGCACGACCTGGACATAACCATCCGTCCCATGGTGGCCAAGGAGCGGGACATAGAATAGGCCTACGGTAGACGGGGCGCGTCTTTCAAGCCGGCGATGGCTTCATCTATCTCTGTCCTGGACAGTTCGTGGTCCTGCAACATGCCGCTGAAATAATCCGAATACCCCTGGAGATCCAGGAATCCATGTCCAGACAACCCAAAGAGAATCACCTTTTCCTTCCCCTCTTCCTTGGCTCGGTTGGCTTCTCTGATGACTTGGGCGATGGCGTGGCTGGTTTCAGGGGCCACCACGATGCCTTCGGTCTTGGCGAAGGTCACCGCCGCGGCGAAGCACTCGAGCTGGGCAACCGCGGCAGGCGCTAAAAGGCCTTCCTTGGCGGCCAAGGAAACCAAGGGCGACATCCCATGA
>VKGY01000164.1 GCA_008080685.1 Spirochaetota bacterium | reverse complement strand
GATTTACCCCCGAAGCCCCGTAGGCGAGGAGCAAGGCTATGGAGTGCACATCCTTGGCGTCTCCAGCCTCCACAATGAGGCCAGCCATATGCCTCTTTTTAGCCTCCACCAGGTGGCTGTGCAAGGCAGAAACGGCCAAGAGCGAAGGAAGGGCGGCACGGCCTGGCCCCAGATCCCTGTCGCTCAAGACCACAAGGCTGGCACCCTCGTCGATGAGGCGCTCCGCCTCGGCCTTCATCCCTTCTATCGCCCTTGCGGCAAAGCCGGGAGCCTTATCCCTGGATGGACAGCACATGGAAACCGTCCCCACGGCGAAGTCCCGAAGCGCCGAGCTCCTGAGCCTCGCCATATCGGCGTTGGAGAGAAGGGGCATGTCCAGCCTAAGCTGCCGGCAATGCTCTGGCCCCTCTTCCAGAAGGTTCCTCTGCCTTCCAACATAGTTTTGAAGGGACATCACCAAGGTTTCCCGATAGGGATCGATGGGAGGATTGGTGACCTGGGCGAACTTCTGCCTGAAAAACGCGGCGAGGGGAGCGGCCGAGGCGGGTTCGGCGGCCCCTGGCGCGGCGATGGAGGCGAGAGCCGCCGGAGGCTTTTTGCTTCCCATGGCCGAAACGCCCTCCTGGGCCGCAAGGAACATGGGCTCTAAGGTCTCGAGCGCTCCTTTGTCGAATCCAAAAAACTGGGACGCCCTTGGGTCGGACCCGGACTTCGCGCCGGCACCCATAGCCTCGGGGGAGGAGAAAAGCCCCTTGAGCTCGATCCGGGAGGATTCGAGCCATCGTCGATACGGTTTTTCCCTGCAAACCCGGGCTTTGACTTCCCTATCCCTCAGGAACTTTCCCCTGGCCATGTCGAGCATCACCATGGTGCCGGGCCTGAGCATCCCTTTCTCCGCGATTTCTGATTCCTTCATCCCCAGCACGCCCGCCTCGCTTGCGCCGACGAATCGCCTATTCTTCCCAAGAACGTAGCGGAAAGGCCTGAGTCCGTTCCTGTCCAAGGCCGCGCCCACGGTGATCCCGTCGGTGAAGGTCATGGCCGCGGGACCGTCCCATCCTTCCATGATGGTGGCGTGGTATTCGTAGAATGCCCGCTTGTCCCGGGAGATGTCGAAATCAGGGCTGTAAGGCTCGGGAACCATCATCATAAAGGCATGCTCCGGCCTCCTGCCCGCCTTGGAAAGCAATTCGAACACATTGTCGAACATGGCCGAGTCCGAACCGCCATCCTGGATTACAGGAAGCAGCTTGGAAAATTCAGACCCGAAGGTTGCGCTGGACATGGTGGCCTGGCGGGCCTTCATGGCGTTCACGTTCTTGCGGAGCGTATTGATCTCGCCGTTGTGGGAAATCATGCGGAAGGGCTGGGCCAAGGGCCAGGATGGAAAGGTGTTGGTGCTGTAACGTTGGTGGACGATGGCGAAAGAGCTCTTGAACTCCGGATCCTCCAGATCCGGATAAAAAGCGGCGAATTGGGAAGCTACGAACATACCCTTGTACACGATGGTACGGGAAGAGAGCGAAGGAATATAAAACCGATCCATGTCGAAGCCTAGGGAAAGAGCGCCATTTTCCATGCGGCGGCGGAGGACATAGAGCTTCCGCTCCAAGGCGTCACCTTCTAGGGCCATCCCGCCGGGCACGCCCTGGAGAATGAAGGCCGCTTGGCAAATCCGGGGCATGGACCTCGCCGCCTTCTGTCCCAGTACCTGGGGACGGACGGGGACTTCCCTCCAGCCTGCCAAGGAAAACCTTTCTTCCGCCGCGACATCCCTCAACATGGCTTTGGCTTTGGAGAAACTCTCCGGCCAAGCGGGCAGGAAAAGCATGCCAATGCCCCAGTTCCGGTTCTGCGCGGCGCCGAGGCCGAATTCCCGGGCGAAGAATCCTTCGGGAATGCAACAGAGCAATCCTGCCCCATCGCCAGTCTTCCTGTCTCCTCCCACGGCGCCGCGGTGCTCCAGGTTTCTCAAAGCCTCAAGGGCGTCGCGAACCACCGAGTGGCTGGCACCTGCCTTTAAATCCGCGACTATGGCCAGTCCACAGGCGTCCCTTTCATGCCCGGGGTCGTACAAGCCGCAGGGTCCTGGCCGATAATTATACTCTACACCTGCATATTTATCGAAGCTATCTTCCGTCATTGTAACTGCGCATAGTAACAGGGCTCCGAAGCGGACGCAAGCGTCTTCGCAAAATTTTCAGGATTTTTATCAGGGATTGTCCAACGGAAGGAAAATCCTGAAGGTGGAACCCCTTCCAGCATGTGTGCTCGGGCTTGGGTTGGCCTTTCGCATCCAGCGCCCAGATCGCATCCTTGCCCCACTTCACCAGATTCAGGTAGGAATCCATCTGCGGGTCATTCCGAAGGTATTTGCCAGGAAGGCGGTGGCGAAATGCTGGGTTATGTTGTTCATCCTGATAGTATCCCAAACAGGATCCATATAATAGCCCGCATTTTCGAAGGTGAGAAGATACCGGTCCGCGTAAGCTGCCAGCTCGAATATGTTTCTCACCCCGGGCGAGTACCCGCTGGTGGCGACGGCCGATCCCTCCATGAAGAACACTGGGGTTTTAATCCCCGCCAGGCCTTCCTTGTCTTAGAAGTCCATGTTCCACCCCAATGTTCTATTTCTATAGCGATTCCGGCCTTTATCCTGGGATCCAGGCTCGCTTCCATCTCGGGGTTCCCTGCCTGCCTGCGGGCCAGGACTAGGTTTGGCGGATCAAGGGAAGACTTGACCACGGCGGATGTAAATCCGCCGCCAAGAGTATTCACTACTCCGTAGCCTCCCATGGAATAGCCCACTAACGCCGCATTATCAGCGTCGATAAGACCCTTGATTCCTGTGCCTTGGCCCTCACCATTGAGCTTCGCCATGGAATCCAAAACGAAGAGAATATCCAAAGGCCTGCTCAGTAAGATGGAACCGAAGTCTCCCTGGTTGTTGGGGGTGCTGTCCTTATGGTCGATGGATACGACCCTAGTCGGTTGACTCTTCAACGTGGCAGACGATGTGGAGGGCTTTCAGGTTGGCCTTATCAATATCGCCGACCAGGTTCGCGGCGTGCAGCTCGGCTTGATCAACATATCCTCCAACGGCGTCTTCGACCTCTCGGGAAACTGGGAAGCGGCGACAGGCCTTACCTGCGCAACCCTGAAGACCGGCAACACATCGTTATTCGCCGAATACTCTATTCCCGCGCCCAAGAACGAACTATTCAAGTATTACGAAGACGCCATTGTCTCCGCCGGCCTGGGAACGAGGATAGGAAACCAAAAATTCCTTTACCTCGACCTTTCCGTCTCGGACTCCCAATCGGTCGGCCCCGATGTGCATAGATTCATAGACGCCTGGCATCATTGGAACGGCCAGGAATTCGGGGAATCTCTCGCGCCCTGGCCTACCCTGGATGCCAGCCTCACGCTGAACCTCGGAGGAATCCACCTCTCGGGCGGGCCTAGGACGGACATTCCCCTGGCTTCCGCGCCCTCCATGCCTTCCTTCCTTGCCAAGGGTACCGCTTACTCGGACACATGGTGCGACGAAACCTTTATTTAGTTCATCGAACCTTGTTGCTGATGGGAAAGGACATACTTAGGCAAGAAGTCATGA
>VKGY01000163.1:7931-11418 GCA_008080685.1 Spirochaetota bacterium | reverse complement strand
GAAATCCGAACCAAAACCGACCGAATCCATGCCGCCAACTCTTACTATGTGGTCGATATGGTCGAACAATAGTTCAAAAAGCGGCTTAGGTGGATTTTCCGGGCTTGAAGTTACAAAAGCCGGCACAAAGACTGTTCCGATCACACCTCCAGAATCGGCTATGCGGCGGATTTGCGCGTCAGTGAGATTCCGAGGCGCGGGGCAGATTTCCCGGGCATTGGAATGGGAAGCGACGAAGGGCCTTTGTGCGGCATTGGCCAAATCCTCAAACCCATGATCTGAAAGATGGGAGGCATCGACTATCATGCCGAGGGCTTCCATTTTTTCCACCAAGGAAAATCCGAGGGGAGTGAAGCCATCTGTCCCTTCCGCCCGCCAGCCCCGGGCGAAGGGATTCCTTCGATTCCAGGTGATTCCCAAAGCCCTGACACCACGAGCGTAGAATTCATCCAATGCTTCCAAGGAGCCTTCCAGGGCTTCGGCTCCCTCTATGGAGAGGAGGCCTCCGATCGAGACGCCCCGATGGGCTTTTTCAAGATCCTCTCCAGAAAGCACGGGAAAGAATCTCCCTTGGGCTGCTTCACAGAGGGAGTAGAATGCGTCGATCATCCTGTGGGTTCGAGCCCGTACGTCCTCAAGATGTTCATCGGACACAAAAAGGGCCATGAACTGACAGGTCATGCCACCTTTGAGAAGCCGCGGGACATCAAGGTGGCCTTCAGGCACTGAATCTGCGAGGTTGTTGCCCTCGAGAGCTCCCATCAACGAATCGCAGTGGGCGTCGATCACGGAAAAACTAAAAACAGATTCTTTCATTATGCCTTCCTCAGTTTGGCGATCTCGTCCCTGAGCAAGGCCGCCTCTTCGAATTCGAGATTCTTGGCGTGTTCGAGCATCCTCTGTTCCAGGGCTCGGGTGAGGCTTTTGCGCTGTTCCGGCACTAGGAGATTGTGGGTTTTCTTGAGCAGGTTGACTTCATCGAGGGTGGTGTCGATCTTTTCTTCCTTGTGCCGCTCCAATATGGCTTTGATGGATTTCATTATCGTAGTGGGGGTGATGCCGTGGGCGGCATTGTAGCCGGCTTGAATTTTCCTTCGCCGGTCAGTCTCCAGGATGGCAATCCTCATCGCCTCGCTCTGCCTATCCGCATACATGACCACAAGCCCCGCGGCGTTTCTCGCCGCCCGCCCAATTATCTGGATGAGGCTCGTGGCCGACCTTAGGAAGCCGATTTTGTCCGCGTCCAGGATGGCGATGAAGGACACTTCCGGAAGGTCGATGCCCTCCCGCAGGAGGTTGATGCCCACGAGGACATCGAACTGCCCCGCCCTGAGCTGGGTCAGGATTTCAACCCGCTCGATCGTTTCTACCTCCGAATGGATGTACCGCACCCTTAGGCCAAGGCCAGTGAGATAATCGGCCAATTCCTCGGCCATTTTCTTGGTGAGGGTGATGATGAGGCTTCTCTCCCCCCTGGAGGACCTGTCCTTCACCCGGGCGTAGATGTCCTCCATCTGGCCTTCCGTCGGGCGGACTAGGATCTCCGGATCCACCAATCCCGTGGGGCGGATTACTTGTTCGGCCACCACCTTGGATCTCTTGAGCTCCACGTCCCCGGGGGTTGCTGAGACGTAGACCACCCGGTTCACCATGCCTTCGAACTCCTCGATTTTAAGGGGCCGGTTGTCCAAGGCGCAGGGAAGGCGGAATCCGTAATCGACCAGGGAGGATTTCCTGCTTCTGTCGCCTGAGTACATCGCGCCGATCTGGGAAAGGGTTACATGGGATTCATCGATGAAGGTGATGAAATCCTTGGGAAAATAGTCGAGCAGGACCCCTGGCCTTTCCCCAGGCTTCCTTCCGGACAGGGGGGCGGAATAATTTTCAATTCCCGAGCAGTACCCCATCTCCTGCAGCATTTCAATATCGTACTCTGTCCTGGACTTGAGCCTCTGCGCCTCAAGATACTTGTTCTGGGAGAGGAATTTCTCGTGCTGAGCATCCAGTTCGGACTTCAAAGCCTCGATCGCACGATGGACCATGTCCTCGGGCATGACAAAGTGTTTGGCGGGATACACCACAGCCTCGTCCAGGTCTGCCCCCGCCGCGCCGGTGAGGGGGTTGAATTTCCTTATGCGCTGTACGGTGTCGAAATCCAACTCAATGCGATAGGCTTCTTCAAGGTAGGCAGGGTATATCTCAAGGATGTCCCCCCTCACTCTGAATCTCCCCCGCTCAAGAACCATGTCGTTGCGCTCGTATTGCAGATTGACAAGGTTTCGTTTCACCGATTCCAGGTCCAGGGGAGATCCTTTGTCGATGTACACCCTCATATCCCTGTAGAGATCCGGAGAACCTAGGCCGTAAATACAAGATACCGTGGCGACGATCACCACATCCCTCCGCTCCATGAGGGCCGCGGTGGCTGAAAGACGCATCCGGTCGATTTCGTCGTTGATGCTCGAATCTTTTTCGATATATAGATCTTTCGAGGCGACATAGGCTTCGGGTTGATAATAATCATAATATGAAACGAAATACTCCACCGCGTTTTCCGGGAAGAACCCCTTGAATTCCCGATATAGTTGGGCCGAGAGGGTCTTATTATGGGAGATAATGAGGGTAGGCTTTTGGAGCCTTTCGATCACCTTGGCCATGGTGAAGGTTTTGCCCGAGCCGGTCACTCCCTTGAGGGTGGTGTAATGGTGGCCGCTCTCAAGGGAGGCCGCGATGGTATGGCTTGCCCCTGATCACCCGCACGTCGAAGGGAGCGACTACTTTAAACGCCTTCATACCCTATCCTAGCGCTCCTGGGGACGTTCGTCCAAAACCACCAAGGCCTTTGCCCTTTGCTTGCCCCGGAAATACTCAACCTGCACTTTTTCACCCGGCTTGTTGTCCTCCAAGGCGGTGTGCAGGTCGGCGATGGAACCTACCGCCATGCCGTCCACCGCCACGATGATATCGCCGCCGATGTAAAAGGTCGACCTCCCGTAACGCACCGCTGTAGTTCCGCCCTTGAGTCCCGCCTTTTCCGCCGAACTCCCCGATTTGACTTGGGAAACCAGAAGGCCCTTGCCCACAGGAGATCCTCGGCCTTCCCTCTCAAGGTAGGACACCAGGGCGGGATCACCCTTTCCTGTGATATGAGTTCGGGGACGATGCGAACGGCTGTGTTTACGGGAATGGCGAAACCGATGCCCACGGACCCGCCGGAGGGAGAATAGATCATAGTGTTTATGCCGATCATGTCGCCCCGGGCGTTGAATAGCGGACCGCCGGAATTGCCTGGATTGATGGAAGCATCGGTTTGGATCATGTCCTGGAGAACCCTCGTTTCGTCCTTTTGTATCGGCCTGCCCAATCCGGAGACAATTCCCTTGGTCAAGGTGCGTTCCAATCCGAAGGGATTCCCTATCGCCAATACCTTCTGCCCCACTCTAAGACCCTTGGAATTACCGAAAGGAATCGGCTTCAGCGCAAGTCC
>VKGY01000163.1:0-7897 GCA_008080685.1 Spirochaetota bacterium | reverse complement strand
TCACCGCCAGATCGTTCTGGGGATCAGCCCCGATCAGCCTCGCCTCGTATTGGCTCCCGTCGGCGAGATTGACGAAGAGCTTGAAGGCTTCCTTGACCACATGGTGGTTGGTGAGCACATAACCCCGGGAGTCGATTATGGATCCCGAACCGGAGCCTCCGCTCTGGGGTACCGGCTCCAGGAACCAATTGATGTTGACCACTTCGGTGGTGATATTGACCACCGATTCGTTGTATCTATCGTAGACCGCTTTATTTTCCGCCTCATCGGGGGCAAAGCCTGAACCGGAGGCCGTGGGGTTGAGAGCCACTTCCATCCCTTCGATCGGCGCGGCCGCCGTGGAGGGAATTTCCAATGTTTCTTCAGAGACTAGGACGTTGGAGATTAGCAGAGCCGCACCGAAGATGAGGACTGCCGCCCCCAACGCCCCACCAACAATGCCCAGTGCAAATTGGCGACCGGAGTACATTTTCATACCGATTCCTCGTGGTTAAACGAACCTAATTTTGCCCGAAGCCGCCTCTTCCGCCCGGGCGAGCATATAGAGATAATCCGAGTGGGAAACCCCATCCCTGCGGGAAAGGCTCACTACCCGACGTTCCGCCCTTCGGGCGATGGTCCGTGCGAGATCCAAAGCAGCTGATCCTTGGGTCATCCCGGGAAGGACAAAGCCGGTGAGAGGGATCCTCTCTGCCAGAACGGCGATCTTCCCGGACATGAGCTCTTCGTCTTGGGGAGTTACCGGCCTGTCGAAAGGCTTTCCAAAGGAGGCCAGCTCCCCGGATACGCGGACCAGCAGCTTTTGGATATGGTCGATGGCATAGAGCACTTCGTCTTCGAAACAAAGGTGACGGGCCATCCCCAAGGCCGAGGAGAGTTCGTCCAAGGTACCGTAGGCCTCTACCCGAATATCGTCCTTAGGAATCCTTTCCTCCGACCAAAGTCCCGTGGTGCCGTCGTCTCCGGTTTTTGTCACGATGCTCATAGGTTAGAACATACTGCGCGGCGGTGCTCGGTTCAAGCACAGCATTCCGGCTTCCATGGATTTCTTCCCAGTCCGATAGTATCATTCTCCATCATGGAGATCTCAATCCAGCCCTGTCCCTACCTTCCGAACCGGGAATCGAGGGCCATCATCCTTTCGGATCCAGGATCTCCCGAAGTCTTGGATTATCACCTATCCCGGGGATGGAGGAGGGCTGGCGCCTACTTTTACCGATACCGTTGCCAGGGCTGTTCCCTTTGCATCCCCTTGCGCCTCGTCGCCGCCAACCCTTTGGAATCGCACAGGCGCCGGAAGAGGCTGGAGTCGAGAAACAAGGACATCGAGATTGTCCCATCCTCCCACATCATCAAGGAGGAATGGATAGGTCTCCTAGCTCGATATGCCGAAACGCGCCATGAAACTCCGGCTGACGAAGCAGAAGAGACCCTATATTCCTTCCTGGCTTCTCCCTACGCCCTTCCCTTGGAATATCGGGATCGGGCAGGAAAATTGGTGGGCTTGAGTTTTCTTGAAAAAGGGATCCGGTCCCTCTCCTCTGTATACTTCGCATTCGCTCCCGAGGAAGCGGGGCGAAGCTTGGGAACTTATTCTGTTTTCAGGGAGACGGAGGCGGCGCGGGCTTGGGGTTTTTCATACTACTACCTAGGGTTTTGGGTGCCTGGTTCTAGGAAAATGGATTACAAGGCGGATTTCCACCCCTTTGAAATCTTGACTCCCTGCGGGAAGTGGCAGGGCTTCATGGACCGCGGCGAGGACGCACTGCCCCGTTAGACAGCCTCTGTCGTTGACAGGGGTGGACTAACATGGTACGGTAGCCGTCGAAACTTTTCTTAAGACACTGTCAGAAGGAAAACTATGGCATCCCAGACAAAAGCGCCGGAGGGCGCCGAGACTAAGAAGGTTGGTAAGAAGAGCCAGCCCAAGCGCGGCATCAAGAACCCCTTCATCTACGGTGGCACCGTTGTCATCTTGGTCATCACAGTAATCGCTTTCGTGTTCATCCCCTCCATGGGCGGCGGTTTCATTTCCCCCACGGCGCCGAGTTTCGGCAGCTGGGACGGGAAGTCCATCACTTATGGCGCGGATTCATATTTTGCCAGCCAGGTAGCCCAGATCAACGACTACCTCAGGCAGCAAGGCCTCTCTGAGCAAAATTTCCAGCTTTACGCATACCAAGTATGGAATATGGCCTTCCAGAGCACCGCCATCCGCATGGCTATCATCGATACGGTTGAAGACAGCGGGTTCAAGGTAACCGAAAAAGGCCTGGACGAGGCAATGGTGAACAATGAAAGCTTCTTCGTGGATGGCTCGTTCTCCTTGGAGAAATATAATTCCACGCCCCTGTCCACAAGGCTATCCTTGCGAAAAACCGCCAGGGACGATCTTTTTGTCCGCCGTTACTACGAAGATCTCTTCACAATCGCCCCCAGCACCGCCGAGGTCGGATTTGTAGCCGCCATGGCAAAGCCGAAAAGGACTATAGTCTATGCTGCCATTCCCATGGCTGACTTCCCCAAGGATCAGGTGAAGGCCTGGGCGCAAAACAACGCTGATCTTTTCAGATCCCTAGGAATATCGCGGGTAACCGTAACCTCCTCCGAAGACGACGCCAAGAAGATTCTCCAGCAGGTGAAGGAAAACAAACTATCCTTCGAGGACGCGGCTAAGAGCCATTCCCAGGATGCCTATGCCGACAAGGGCGGGGATGCGGGCACCGTGTTCTATTACAGCTTCGCTCAAGATTTCTCCGACCCTACCGGGGCGGAGAAGGTCGCGAACCTGCCCAAGGGCGAACTCTCCGAAGTATACAAACTCGGAGAAGGTGCCTGGGCCTTCTTTAAGATCAACGCACCCTTGAGCTCCGCCGATCTTGACAAGGGATCGACGCTGGACGAAGCCATGGCCTATATCCAGGAAAGGGAAAAGGGAAGCTTGGAGAGTTGGGCGATCGCCAAGGCGAACGAGATCATCTCCTCCTCAGATCCCGAGGCTTTCAAGCGAAACGCAGCCAAGGCGGGCTATGCTATCAAGAACGCTGGCCCTTTTATCATCAACCTCGGAAACCCGAGCTTCTATGCCTACAACCAGCAAATGTCCCTGCTCCAACTGCCCTACCCCACGGGAAGCCAGGAATTGCTCGCCGCCGAAAGCAACGAAGCCTTCATGACCGAGCTTTTCTCCTTGGAAAAAGGCAAGGTATCCAAGCCTCTGGTAGTCGACGACGCGGTAGTGGTGTTTTCCATCGCCGACGACACTCCGGCCTCGGATGAGGACACATCCTTCGTGAAATTCGGCTATCCCTACTTCCACCAGGAATCCGTGGATTCCCAGACCAGGGACACCTTCCTGAAGAGCAAGAAGTTTAAGGATGAGTTCAGCGCCACATTCTTCAAGATTTTCCAAGCCCCCCAAGCCAAGGCGACGTCTGAAAAGACCCAGACCGAGAAGGAAACCCCTTCCAACTGACACTTCCTTTGCGCCAACCCTCTCAGCGAGGGGTAGAAAAAATGGCTGCCCAGCGTGGGCAGCCATTTTTTCTATTGCAGTAAGGCTAATCTTCGTCGTCAGTCCTCAAGACCGCGAGGAATGCCTCTTGGCCCAGTTCTACATTGCCCACCATCTTCATGCGCTTCTTTCCTTCCTTCTGCTTTTCCAGAAGCTTGCGCTTTCTCGAGATATCGCCGCCGTAGCACTTGGCCAACACATCCTTCCTCACTGGATTGATCGTCTCCCTAGCTATGATCTGGCCGCCTATCGCGCCCTGGATCGCTATCTTGAATTGCTGGCGGTTGATGTTCTTCTGGAGTCGCTCGCAGATCTTTCTCGCCCTCTCATAGGCGCCGGGGCGGAAAACCAACATGGAGAGCGCGTCCACAGGATCCCCGTTGATCAAAAAATCCAACTTGGAAAGTTCGGTCGGTTTATACCCAATAACCTCGTAGTCGAAGCTCGCGTATCCACGGCTGGTGGATTTCAACTTGTCGTAGAAATCAAAAAGTACTTCAGCCAAGGGCATCTCGAAAACCAGCTCGACACGTTTTTCATCCAAATGGATGAAGGACGTCTGCTCTCCCCTCTTGCCAACACAAAGGGTGATGAGGTTCCCGATATAGGTGACGGGCGTGATGATCTGGGCCTTGATATAGGATATAGGGTTCCTCTGCCATCTCCAGCCTCGAGGGATCGGGATACTCGCTGGGATTGTCGATATACACCACCTGGCCGTTCTGGTAGGTAAGCCTGTACCGGACAGAAGGGGCTGTCATGATAATGGATTGGCCAAATTCACGCTCAAGGCGTTCTTGCACCACTTCGAGATGGAGCAGACCCAAGAATCCGCAGCGGAATCCGAAGCCCAAGGCCAGGGAGCTGTCCTTTTCATAAACGAGGGAGGCGTCGTTGAGGGTGAGCTTTTCTATCCCATCCCTCAGTTCGTCGTATTCCGCAGAATCCATGGGATAGATGGAGCTGAAAACAACCGGTTTGACTTCCCTGAATCCCGGCAAGGCCTTTTCACAAGGATTCCCGTCATCCGTGATCGTGTCGCCTACCTTGACATCGTGGACTGTCTTGATACCCGCAATGCAGTATCCGACTTCGCCGGCGGAAAGGGCGTCGCAAAGGGTAGGAAGGATCTTGAAGAGCCCAATGTCCTCAACTTCGTGCACCGTACCGTTCGCCAAGAGGCGGATTTTTTGCCCCCTTTTCAAGACTCCCGCCACCACCCTCACATGGACCACCGCTCCCCATTTTCGCCGATACCAACAAAGCGGAATCCCCGTCCAAGCCTAGATCCTTATCGATCTGCGACTTGACCCCTTCCACATCCGCGGCGGGCATGTCGATCTTATTGATCACCGGCACGATTTCGAGATTATGCTCCAATGCCATGTACATATTGGACAAAGTCTGTGCTTCCACGCCCTGTGTGGCGTCCACCACCAGGATAGCCCCTTCGCAGGAGGAAATGGCGCGCGACACCTCATAGGAAAAATCCACATGTCCCGGAGTATCAACCAAGTTGAGGGTGTATACTTTTCCATCCTTTGCCGTATAGGGCAAGGTGACTGCCTGGCTCTTTATCGTGATGCCCCTTTCTCTTTCGATATCCATATTGTCCAGCATTTGATTCTGCATCTTACGCTGGTCGATGATGTGCGCCTTTTCGATAAACCGGTCCGCGAGGGTGGATTTTCCATGGTCGATGTGGGCGATGATACAAAAATTCCGTATCAATTCGGGTTCATGCATGAGCGAAGGATAGCCTAAAGACAGGTCCTTGCGCAATCACGGGATAGTGTCCCATAGTAGGCCGATGGTCAGACTGAAAACACTTCCCCGCAATGCCCGGACCTGCATTCTCGTGGAGCCGCTCTGGGCATTTTTCGGCCCGACGGCGCTTTTCTTTATGCCCCTTTACCAAAAGAACCTTGGCTTGAGCGAAATCCAGATGGGCATCATCAATTCCGTAGCCATCGCCTCGGGCTTCGTATTCTATTCCTTGGCGGCGCCTATTACTAACAAACTGGGCAGAAGAAAAACCAGCCTGATTTTCGATACTCTTTCCTGGTCCATGTCCATGCTGGTGTGGGCTTTCGCCCAGAGCTTCGTATGGTTTCTCGCCGCGGCAATCCTGAACTCCATCGTGCGCATCGTATTCGTGTCCTGGAACCTCCTCATCTCCGAAGACGCGACCGATGCCCAGCGATCCACCATTTTCGGCTGGATCAACATCATTGGTACCTTCGGGGGCATGACTACCCTTGTGGGAGGCCTATTCATCGACCGCTACGGCGTAGTGCCATCCATGCGTTGGATTTTCGCCCTTGGATCCCTCACCATGACAAGCATGTTCATCCTGCGGTTTTTCGGCACCGGCGAAACCAAGGCAGGCCTCTATCTCTTGGAAAAAACCAAGAACAAAAGCCTTCTCTCCCTGGTCACGCAGCAAGTGCCCAAGGCCTTCGCCGCCATAAAAGATCCCTTTTTCCTGCGCATGATTGGCGTCTACATCATCGCCAACGCCATGCAGTCCATCGATTTTTTCCGCGTCCTATACTTGCGGGAGGAAAAAACCCTGCCCTCCATCCTCGTGTCCTCCCTGCCCGCCCTGAGCGCGGGAGCCAGCATTTTTGTTTTCTTCTACGTGGTGCCACGCCAGGGTGCCAGGAAAGGAGGCGACAGATTGGCCTTCGCCTTCCTCTTTTGCCTTGTCGCCCAGGTACTTTTCATTCTGATGCCCAAGGGTTCCCTTCTCTCCGCGATCCTGGTATTCCCATCCCTTCAGGCCGCCTATGCCCTCCTTGCGACCTTTCGCGATACCACCTTCATGAACGGCACGGATTCGGAATTGAAGAGCGAGCGTTTCAGCCTCACCCAAACCTTCATGATGTTTTTCAGCATTCCCATCGGCTGGTTCTCAGGATGGCTCTACTCCCTGTCCCCCCATGCCCCCTTTATTTTCGCCACCCTTCTTTATGCATTAGGCTTCGGCATCGCGAAGAGCCTTAAGCCGAGGATCGAGCTTTGCGCGGAGGCGCAATCGCGTATATACTAAGAAACGGAGGTACGAGCATGAACTTCGCCGATCTACCTTTCGAGAGAAAAATCGGTCAAAAAAGCGACCGTAATATCGTGGTCTACGCCCTCTCAACCTGCGGTTTCTGTAAGAAAGCCATGTCCTTCCTCGATGAGGAAGGTTTTTCGTATTCCTATATCCACGTGGATAAAATCCCCCTGGAGACTAAAAACGAACTGAAAAAGGAACTCAAGGAAAAGTTCAATGAGAATGTCGCTTTTCCTTTCGCGATCTTCGATGACCAGGAGCACTTGGTTGGCTTCATACGGCCGGATTGGGAACGCACCTTGGGTTTGGAGAAACGATGAGCGGAAAGTCACTTGCCCAGACGCGGCTTTTCACCGAGATGGTGGCCCAGAAGCAGGGCTGGGTTCTCAATTCCGACCGGGATTTCTGCGAAACCCTCGTGGAGGGACTGGCATCAAATTTCAACCGATACGGCTATTTTCTGTGCCCGTGCCGCGACACGAACGGCTCGAGGGATGCGGACAAAAAGGATATCTGCCCTTGCCAATGGTCTAGGCTCGACGTACCGGAGCATGGGCACTGTTACTGCGCACTGTATCTTTCCCGGGCTTTCGCCGCCTCGGGAAAGGAACCTTCGGGAATCCCCGACCGACGCGAGTCTAAATGACCTACCTCGACTGGGCGGCCACAAGCCCTCCCGACCAGGAACTCCTTTCGCGAGCCTTCGAGGAGAGTCTGAGCCTCTATGGAAACCCCTCCAGTGCCCACCAAGAAGGCAAGGCGGCCCGCACTGCTCTGGAGGGCGCGAGGAAATCGCTACTCGAAAGCCTTTTCAAGGGTAGGAAACCCCAAGGAAGGCTGTACTTTACCGGATCGGGCACCGAGGCGGACCAGTTGCCCCTCCTTGAGATCGTGGGAGCTTCTTCAAAAGGGAGGGCCCGCATGGGAGCCTCGGCGACCCCGCCTCATATCCTTGTTTCATCTATTGAGCACCCCGCTGTCTATGCGATGGCGCTTCATCTTTCAACTTTTGGGTTCGAGGTGCAATTCCTTGAATCGGACTCCCGAGGCATGATCGATCCTAGGAGCGTAGCTGAAAAAATCAAGCCCGCCACGCGTATGGTGGCCGTCATGGCGGTGAACAATGAGACTGGGGCGATCCAGGATATCCCAGGCATCGCGAAGGCCATCGGCCCAAGACTCAAGCGCCCCGGCTTCCCTCGCGTAGGCGATTCCAGCAGGGAAATAGCCTTCCATGTGGACTGCGTGCAGGCCTTGGGCAAGACAGGCCTGGGCTTACTTGCCGCCGGGCCAAGCAGCGCAGCCTTTTCCGCCCATAAAAT